>JAYSEE010000245.1:0-5501 GCA_041914045.1 Ferrovibrio sp.
GGCTGGCCGCCTTCAGGCCCATGGCATTCCAGATCTGCTGGGTGAAATGCGCCACCGAGGTTTTGCCGCTGGTGCCAGTAACGGCGGCGATCACCGCCGGCTGACGGCCGAAGAAAGCCGCCGCCATCAGCGCCAGACGACGGCGCGGATTGGCATCCTGAATCACCGGCAGCGCGCTGCTCTGCGACGGATCGAGCCCTTCCGCCAGCACGGCGACCGCGCCTTTCGCGGCGGCATCGGCGATATAGCGCCGGCCATCTTGCGCACCGCCGCGCAAAGCCGCGAACAGATAGCCGGGGCGCACCGCGCGGCTATCCGCGGTCAAACCAGCCACATCGAGCCGCGCCAGGCGCGGATCGAGCGGAAGGTCGGCGCAGAGGTCACTGAGCAGCAAGTTTGCGCTCCTGCGGTTTGACATTGCCGGCGGGCGAACCCGCCACCTGCACATACATGGCTTGCTTGATCTCGGGCGCTTCCTCGTTCACCGGCGGCACGCCGAGCAACGGCGCGATGCGGCTGATGATGCGGCCGGCGGCCGGCGCGGCGGTCCAGCCGGCGGTGGCGAAGCCATAGGTGGATTTCTGCGGCTTCGGCTCGTCGATCATCACCTGCACCAGATAGCGCGGCTTGTTCATCGGAAAGCCGGCGACGAAGGTGTTGAACAAAGCCTTGCGGTTATAGCCGCCGCGCTCGTTGACCTTTTCCGACGTGCCGGTCTTGCCGCCGACCAGATAGCCTTCGACCTCGGCCTTCTTGCCGGTGCCTTCTTCCACCACCAGCACCATCAGCTTGCGCATGATGTCGGACACTTCCGACTTGATGACCTGGCGGCCGGGCGCCGGCAGGCCGGGCGGGCGCTTCACCAAAGTGGGCGGATGCAGCACGCCGCCATTGATCATCGCGGCCGTGGCAGAGGCCAGTTGCAGCGGCGTGACCGACAAGCCATGGCCGAAGGCGATGGTCATGGTTTCCACGGTCTTCCAATTGCGCGGCACCAGCGGCGCGCCGATTTCGGGCAACTCGATGCTCGGCTTGTTGAGCAAACCGACCTTGCCCATGAATTCGCGCTGCAAGGCGGGGCCGACATCGACGGCCATCTTGGCCGAGCCGATATTGGAGGAATACATGTAGATTTCCGGCACGCTCAACCAGCGCCGCTTGGGATGGTCGTCGCGGATCTGGAAGCGGGAAATCTGGATCGGGTTGGTGGCGTCGTAGCCGCCATTCAGCCGCACGGTGCCGTAATCCAGCGCCATGGCGGTGTTCAGCGTCTTCATGGTGGAACCCATTTCATAGACGCCGAGCGTGATGCGGTTGAAGCGCGCATCCTTGGAAGCCTCGCCCGGATTGAGCGGGTCGAAATCCGGCAGACTGACCAGCGAAATGATTTCGCCGGTATGGATGTCCAGCACGATGGCGCCGCCGCCGATGGCCTGGAAATACTGCACGGTCTTGGCCAGTTCCTCGCGCACGATATGCTGCACGCGGATATCCAGGCTGAGTTCCAGCGGGTCGCCGGTGCGGGCCGGATCGCGCAGCGCCTCGTCGAAATGCTGTTCGATGCCGCTGATGCCCTTGCCGTCGATATCGGTATAGCCCAGCACATGCACGGCCAGATTGGCTTGCGGATAGACGCGCTTCTGCTCGGTATGGAAATACAGGCCGGGAATGCCCAGCGCATTCACTTCGAATTGCTGGCGCGGCGTGAGATTGCGCTTGATCCAGACGAAGCTCTTGCCCGGCGCCAGCTTCATCTGCAATTCCGCCACCGAGAATTCCGGCAGCAATTGCGCCAGCCGCAAAGCCGCCTCGTCGGGCCGCGACACCTTGCGCGGATCGGCGAACAGCGAAGCGGTGCGCAGATTGGTGGCCAGCATCTGGCCGTTGCGATCCACCACCGGCTGACGCTCCATCAGCACGGTCTTGGCCAGCAGATCGGGATTGATGCCGCGCGCCACCGGCGGTTCGCCGCCGGCGAAAGCGGTGAGCCAGATCAGGCGGCCGGCCATCACCATGAACAAAGCGGAAAACAGCGCCATGCCGATCACCAGGCGCGTGCGGCCGGTTTCCAGCGCCTGCTTGGTTTCGCCTTCCAGGCGCACCAAAGTCGGCTTGCCCGGAATATCCGAAGGGCTGCAAGGCGGGCGGGGCTTGGGCGCGCGACGGAACAGAGCCATTACTGCGCCCTCTTCTTGTCGCCGCGCATGGCGCCCAGCACGGCGGCCACATCGGCATCCAATTCGTCGGACGCATTCACCGCGGCAGCCACAGCCGAGGGCGCAGCCGGCGAGAGCGCAGCCGGCGAGGACGCTGCCGGGCGCGACGCCGCAATGGCCGGAGCGGCCTGCGCCGCAATGACCTGAGCCGGTTTCTGCGCCGGAGCCGAAGCCACCGGCACTTGCGCGCCGCCCAGGCGATCCTGCCGCCAGGGCAAATCCTCGATGCGGGTGATGGCTTTGGCGGTGGCCGGCTTCATATCCAGCAAACGCTCGGCCTTGTCCTGCAAATATTCCGGGCGGCTGAGATAGCTCCATTCCGCCTGCAGCACGCCGATGGTCTCGCGTTCGCGCGCCAGGGCGCGGTTCAGCTCGATCAGCTCATCTTCCATGCGCTGCACTTCATAGGACAGGCGATAGAGACCGAACGACACGACAGCCAACAGCAGCAAGGCGATGAAGGACAGCGAGCGGCTCATGCCACGGCCTCCACCAGCTCATCGCCATCCAGCGGCCAGGCCGGCGCATTCAAGCGCCGCGCAGCGCGCAGCTTGGCGGAACGGGCGCGCGGATTGCGCGCGGCCTCGACCGCAGAGGCTGCCAGCGCGCCCTTGTGGATCATGGCGAAGGATGGCGCGCGCGGCGCGGCCTGAGCATCGGGCAGATGGCGCGAGGTGCCGCCCTGCTTGCCCGAACGGCGATCCAGGAAACGCTTCACCACGCGATCTTCCAGCGAATGGAACGACACCACGGCCAAGCGGCCTTCCGGCTTGAGCAGACGCTCGGCGGCGGCAAGGCCGCGCCGCAATTCGCCGAGTTCGTCATTCACATGGATGCGCAAGGCCTGGAATGTGCGGGTGGCGGGATGATGCTGACCGGGTATGCCGCGCACCACGCGGGCAACGATGGCGGCAAGCTGCGCCGTGCGGGTGATCGGGGTTTCCGCGCGCGCCGCCACGATGGCGCGCGCCACGGCGCGGGCGCGGCGCTCTTCGCCATAGAAATAGATAATGTCGGCCAGTTCGCCTTCCGAGCGGGCATTCACCGCATCGGCGGCGCTTTCGCCTTCATTGCCCATGCGCATGTCGAGCGGCCCATCGGCCTGGAAGGAAAAGCCGCGTTCCGGGCGGTCGAGCTGCATGGAGGACACGCCGAGATCGAGCGCCACGCCATCCACGGCCTGCACGCCGCGCGCCGCCAGCAGGCTTTCCATATCGCCGAAGCAGCCGCGCAGCCAGACGAAGCGGCCGGGATGGCTGGCCGCCACGCGGTCCGCATGGGGCGCCACGGAGGCATCGCGGTCGATGCCATGCACCATGCACTCCGCCGCATTCAGGATAGCGTCGGTATAACCGCCGGCGCCGAACGTACCGTCCACGAAAACCTCACCGGCGCGCGGCGCCAAAGCCGCCACCACTTCCGCACACATCACCGGAAGATGATCGGGCTTTGCGGCGCCGGTATGGCCGAATTGCGTTTTGCCGGAGTGCATATCGCCAGACTGCATATCGCCAGCTTGCATATCAGTAGGGGCGCGGCTCATTTCGGCGCCTCGGTATTGGCGGCGCGGATCTGCGCCTTGACGCGCGTGACGGCGGCGGCCGAACGGGCTTCCCAGGCCTTGGGCTCCCAGATTTGGAAAGATCGGCCGCGGCCGACGAACACCGCTTCGCCGGGCGCTTTCAGGCCGGCATGTTCGAGCAGATACGCCGGCAGGGTGACGCGGCCTTCAGGGTCGAGGCCGGCCAGGTTGAGCGACGCCAGCAGGGTGTCTTCGAGATCGGCGCGCTCGGTGGAGAATTCGGGCAATTGGTCGATGCGGGCATTCAAGGCGGCGAGATGGGCATTGCCGCCGGCAACCAGGGCACGGGCTTCGAAATTGGCATCGGCAACGATATCGGGGCCGAGATAAACGGCGTTTTCCGGCCCCTGCCTGGTCAGCAGGGCGCGGAACGGCGCAGGGACGGAAACCCGCCCCTTGGCATCGATCCGATTACGGAAAGTGGAAAAAAACGCTTCCACAATGCCCCCTGCATCTCCCCATCGCCGCATTTGCCCGATTGCTGCGCCGATGCCCCCAATCCGGCCGTCCGCTCTGGGTTAGGGAGCGGGTCACCCTGGCCGTCGAAAAGCGATTTGCCGTCGCCTCTCATGGGTATTTATGGGATATCATGGTGCTATATGGGTGTCAATGTACCTTTGATGGGTGGGAATGACGATTCGTACCAGCAATTTCCGTAACTTGCCGGCAGCGATGTCCTATTATTTTCGCATTATGTTCTTATAATATTCTCACCATTTCACGCCCATCCCAACCCAACCGGGTACACCCATACGGTTGCCTGTGGTAAGCGTTAAGCCATGATCCTGCCGAGGCCGAAAATCCGCCCCCTGCTGCCGGCTATTGCCGGGCTGCTGATCCTGGCGAATCTGCTGGTGCTGTTGCCGGCTCTGCTGACGCCTCGGGCCGCCCTGGCGCAGATCGGCGTGAACGAATACCTGCCGCGCCGCGCCCCGGTGCTGAAGCGCTTCTCGGTCGTGGCGATTACCGCCAATAATCAATGCCTGACGGCCCAGTTGGCCGGCACGGACGTATCCCGCTTGCGGCCGGAAATCCTGCTCGGCCCCTGCGAATTCAGCATAGACAACCAGACCCAGGGCTATTTCATCGGCCGCGCCTCGCGCGAGCGCAATCAGATCTATTTCGCCGCCAATCCGGCCTATTGCCTGGCGATGGATCCCGGCAATCGCCGGCTTGTGGCGGTGCCCTGCGGCATCACCGCCGAAATGCTGCGCAGCTATCCGCAATATTTCGATTTGCAGCGCGGCGGCCTGTCGCTGGACGATGGCGATGGCCAGCGCTGGTGCCTGGATACGCGCGCGCGCGAAGGCTTTTCGCAGGTTTTCGAGCCGTATTTCATGCCATGCCCGGGCCAGATCGGCGATGGCTTCCTGCTCAGAGTCAATCGCTGAAAATGGTGCCAGACGGCCTGTAAGCCGGGTTCTGTCCACCCATCGCTGGGCTGGACGGCCATTCCTCTGGGACGTTCGTTGCCGAACGCCTCGCGCGACCGACCCGGATGGCGAGGCGAAAACACCCCTGTCCGCAAGCGGACAGCCATCCCTATTTGGTCTTGCTCCCGGTGGGGTTTGCCCTGCCATCGACGTTGCCGCCGACGCGGTGCGCTCTTACCGCACCTTTTCACCCTTGCCGGCGGGCCTAAGCGCGCCGGCGGTCTGTTTTCTGTGGCACTGTCCCTGGGGTCGCCCCCGCCGGGCGTTACC
>JAYSEE010000246.1:0-5088 GCA_041914045.1 Ferrovibrio sp.
TAGCGATCCGGCCCCCTATCCATTGCGCAACCGGGTCCATTGCGCGGGCCAGCCCCTTGCGCAGAACGGCTTTTCGCCCCACATCATAGGGCAGGCCAAAGAGGTGGGTGCTTATGAGCGAATTGGATGAAACCGGCGGCGGCAAGCGGCGGAAGCTGCTTTTCGCCGCCATTGCCGTGGCGGCCGTTCTTGGCCTGTATTACCCTGTCGGCATGCTGCTCGCCCATAAGATCGACGACAATCTGGCCTACAAGCCGGCTTCGGTCGATCAGGTGGCGGGCGGCAGCCATGCCGTGGCGATTGCCGCCGATCTGATCGAACGCGAGATCAAGATCAATGGCTGGGTGGCCAACGATCCGTTCTTCATGCCCGGTTCGATGCTGGACAACATGCCGAATTTCCAGCTCGGCATGGTGCATGCGTTGGGCCGCTTCGCCTTCGAACTGGTGGATCAGCTCGGCCGTACCCGGGGCTCCAGCCAGACCGACCGCGATTTGCAGGAAGCCGCCGGCCTGCTGCAATATTCCGGCACCAAATGGATTTTCGATTTCTCCACCTCGCTGCTGCCCACGGCGAAATCCGAGGATCAATACGCCAAGGCGGTCAGCGCGCTGCGCAACTACAACACCCGGCTTGGGCAAGGCAATGCGATTTTCGAGCGCCGTGCCGATAATCTGCTTTCGGCATTGGACCGCATCGCGCTGGATCTCGGCTCGTCCTCCGCCGCTTTGGACAAACGCATCATCGACGGCTCGCCGCTCTGGCTCGATTTCGAATCCGACGATCTGTTCTATTCGGTGAAGGGCCAAGCTTATGCCTATTATGTGATCCTGCGCGAATTGAAGCGGGATTACGCCAATATCGTGCGCGACAAGGAATTGGCCGGCGCTTGGGATCAGATGCTGTCGTCTTTCGCCGCCGCCGCCGGATTGCATCCGTTGGTCGTGGTCAACGGCAAGCCGGATGGGCTGCTGCTGCCCAATCATCTGGCCTCCATGGGCTTCCATGTGCTGCGCGCCCGCACGCAGATCCGCGAGATATCGAATATCCTGCTGAAATAAGGCGAGTAGCCAGCACGCATCCGTTTCCTCCGGTGCGTGGTTTTCTCATTTCTCAAACCGTCACTACCGGGCTTGACCCGGTGGTCCATGCCTGACGCGGCAAAGCCGCTGAACTATGGATGCCCGTAACAAGTACGGGCATGACGAATGGGGCGGTCTTCGCAGCGGCGCTCACGGTCAGGATTGCTGAAATAGCCTTTAGCCTTTCAGCAGGCCCTTCAACTCGAATAAAAGGTCCAGCGCCTGGCGCGGCGACAGGCCGTCCAGGTCGGCGGCCTTGAGGGCTGCCTCGACGGCGGAAGATTGCATCGGAGTGGTGCGCGGCGCGGCGTTGAACAGCGGCAGGTCTTCCGCGATCTTTTTGGCCGGCGCGGCGGCGCCCTGCCGCTCCAGGCCGCGCAGCACATCGTTCGCGCGCTCCAGCACCGCCGATGGCAAACCGGCCAGCTTGGCCACCTGAATGCCGTAAGAACGGTCGGCCGCGCCCGGGCCCACTTCATGCAGGAAGACCAGCTCGCTCTGCCATTCCTTCACCCGCAAGGTATGATTCTGCAATTGCGGCAAACGGCCGGCCAGCTGCGTGAGTTCGTGATAATGCGTGGCGAACAGGCCTCGGCAGCGGCTTTGCTCATGCAGATATTCCACCACCGCCCAGGCGATGGAGAGGCCGTCGAAGGTGGCGGTGCCGCGGCCGATTTCATCCAGGATCACCAGGGCGCGCGGCCCGGCCTGATGCAGAATGGCGGCGGTTTCCACCATCTCCACCATGAAGGTGCTGCGCCCGCGCGCCAGATCGTCGGCGGCGCCCACGCGGCTGAACAAGCGATCCACCGCGCCGATATGGGCGCGCGCGGCCGGCACGAAAGCGCCGATCTGCGCCAGGATGGCGATCAGCGCATTCTGGCGCAGGAAGGTGCTCTTACCCGCCATGTTGGGGCCGGTGAGCAGCCAGAGCCTTTGGCCGTCGCTCAAATCGCAATCGTTGGCGACGAAGCTTTCGCCCTGGCCGCGTTTTTCCAGCGCGGCTTCCACCACGGGATGCCGCCCGGCCAGGATGCTGAATTCCAGCGTGTCGTCCACGATGGGCCGGCTCCAGCGCCGCTTCACGGCCAGCTCGGCCAAAGCGGCGATCACATCCAGCCCGGCCAGCGCCGCACCGGCGCGGGCGATGCTGTCGCCGTCACTCAGAATTTTCGCGCTCAAGGCGTCGAAGATTTCCAGTTCCAGCGCCAGCGCGCGTTCGCCGGCCTGGGCGATCTTGGTGTCGAGCTCCGACAAAGCCGGCGTGGAATAGCGCACGGCATTGGCCATGGTCTGGCGATGGATATAGGCCGGGCCCATCTTCTCGGCATGGCGCGGCGTCACTTCGATGTAATAGCCCAGCACGTTGTTATGCCGGATCTTCAAGCCGGGAATGCCGGTCTCGGCGGCGTAAGTCTCCTGCAAGGCCGCGATATGCCGCCGGCTCTCGTCGCGCAGGCCGCGCAATTCATCCAGATCGGCGCGATGGCCCGGCGCGATGAAGCCGCCGTCTTTTGCGTTCAGCGGCAGCTCCGGCCCCAAAGCCTCGCGCAGCAGATCCACCAGCGCGCCATGATGGCCCAGGGCTTCCGCCAGTTCGGCCAGCTCGGGCGGCATGGCGGCTTCGGTCTGCAAGCGGCGGCGCAGATCGCCGGCGCGGTCCAGCCCATCGCGCAAGGCGGCAAGATCGCGCGGCCCGCCGCGCCCCAGCGCCAGGCGCGACAACGCGCGGGCGATATCCGGCACCTGGCGCAAAGCCTGGCGCAGATCCTCGCGCAGCCTTTCGCCTTCCACCAGATAGGTGGCGGCATCCAGCCGGCGATTGATGATGCCGGCATCGGTGAGCGGCGCTTGCAGGCGCTGCGCCAGCAAACGCGCGCCGGCGCCGGTGAGCGTGAGGTCGATGGTGGAAAGCAGCGAGCCTTCGCGGCCGCCGGACAGCGTTTCCACCAATTCGAGATTGCGCCGCGTGGCCGGGTCGATGGCCATGAAGCTGGCCGGCATCTGGCGGCTCGGGGCGCGCAGGGCCGGCATGCGGCCGCGCTGGGTGAGGTCCACGTAATCCAGCAGCGCGCCGGCGGCGGCCAGTTCGGGCCGGCTGAAACTGCCGAAGGCGTCCAGCACCGCAACGCCCAGCGCCGCCTGCATGCGCCGTTCGCCGGCCACTGAGTCGAAACGCGCGCTCGGCATCGGGGTCAGTGCCGCGCTTTCGAGCGCCTCCAGCGCGCCGCGCAGACGCGGGCGGCCCAGCAGGCCGTCGGCCAGCAGCAATTCGCGCGCGCGCAGGCGCGCCAGGTCGGCGCCCAGATTGGCCGGGTCGGTTTCGCTTAAATTGAA
Source organism: Ferrovibrio sp. (assembly GCA_041914045.1). GTDB lineage: Bacteria > Pseudomonadota > Alphaproteobacteria > Ferrovibrionales > Ferrovibrionaceae > Ferrovibrio. The sequence continues at coordinate 3,420 of JAYSEE010000246.1, forward strand.
CTCGCCGGTGGAAATGTCGATCCAGGCCAGGCCGAGCGGGCCGTCCTCGCCGCCGCTTTGTGCAAGTGCAGCAAGATAATTATTGGCGCGGGCATCCAGCAGGCTGTCTTCCGTGATGGTGCCGGGCGTGACGGTGCGCACCACGTCGCGCTTCACCACGGATTTGGAACCGCGTTTCTTGGCCTCGGCGGGGTCTTCCAATTGTTCGCACACAGCCACCCGGAAGCCCTGCCGGATCAGCCGGGAAAGATAGGCCTCGGCGGCATGCACCGGCACGCCGCACATCGGAATATCCTTGCCTTCATGCAGGCCGCGCTTGGTCAGCGCGATATCCAGCGCGCCGGCCGCTTGCACCGCATCATCGAAGAACAACTCGTAAAAATCGCCCATGCGGTAGAACAGCAGCGCATCGGGATTGGCCGCCTTGATGGCAAGATACTGCGCCATCAGCGGGCTGCTCGCCGCCTGTGCCGACGGCGGCACTGATATATCAGTTGGATTGTTGCTGCTGCTCATTCCTAAAGCCTGCCGCGGCCCTTTCAAGCTCTGAAACGAAGCCGTAATATGCCCGGCCAGGAGTCGATCTATCCAGAGTTTAACGGCACGCATCTCAGAGTCTAGGGACGGATAAAGGGAATGAGCGAGACAAAAACCAACAGCCTTTACGAGGCTGCGCTGGAATTCCATCGCGTGGGCCAGCCAGGCAAGCTGGAAATCGTGCCCACCAAGCCGATGGCCACCACCCGCGATCTCAGCCTTGCTTATTCGCCGGGCGTGGCCGCGCCCTGCCTGGCCATCGCCGAGAATCCCGATACCGCCTACGACTACACCACGCGCGGCAACATGGTGGCGGTGATTTCCAACGGCACCGCCGTGCTGGGCCTGGGCAATCTCGGCGCGCTCGCCGGCAAGCCGGTGATGGAAGGCAAGTCGGTGCTGTTCAAGCGTTTCGCCGATGTGGATTCCATCGACCTCGAAGTGGATACCGAGGAAGTGGACGCCTTCGTCAATGCGGTGCGCTATCTCGGCCCGTCCTTCGGCGGCATCAATCTGGAAGATATCAAGGCGCCGGAATGCTTCGTGATCGAGCAGCGCCTGCGCGAATTGATGGATATCCCGATCTTCCACGACGATCAGCACGGCACCGCGATCATCGCCGCCGCCGGCCTGATCAACGCGCTGCATCTCACCGGCCGCGACATCAAGACCGCGAAGATGGTGGTGAACGGCGCGGGCGCCGCCGGCATCGCCTGCACCGAGTTGATGAAAGCCATGGGCATGACGAATGAGAATGTGATTCTCTGCGATACCAAGGGCGCGGTCTACCAGGGCCGCACCGACGGCATGAACCAGTGGAAATCCGCCCATGCGGTGAAGACCGAGGCGCGCAGCCTGGCCGATGCGGTGAAGGGCGCGGATATCTTTTTCGGCCTGTCGGTGAAGGGCGCGCTGACGCCCGACATGCTGCGCTCGATGGCGGCCAATCCGATCATTTTCGCCATGGCCAATCCCGATCCCGAGATCACGCCGGAAGAGGCGGCCGCCGCGCGCGGCGACGCCATCATGGCCACCGGCCGTTGGGGTTTTACGAAACCGGGGTACAACCGGCGCGGCGTCCCCGATATCTTCCGCGGCGCGCGGGGTGTGGGGGGGGTTGCCGAACGACATC
>JAYSEE010000246.1:5098-5494 GCA_041914045.1 Ferrovibrio sp.
GGTGAACAACGTGCTCGGCTTTCCCTATCTCTTCCGCGGCGCGCTGGATGTGCGGGCGCGCACCATCAACGATGCGATGAAGATCGCCGCCGCCGAAGCCATCGCCAAGCTGGCGCGCGAGGATGTGCCCGATGAAGTGGCCGCCGCCTATAAGGGTGCGCGCCCGAAATACGGCCCGAATTACATCATCCCGTCGCCGTTCGATCCGCGCCTGATCGTGGAGATTCCGATGGCGGTGGCGAAGGCCGCCGTGGATAGCGGCGTGGCGCGCAAGCCGATCACCGATTGGGCCGGCTATCGCAACCAGCTGCGCGCCCGGATGAATCCCACCGCCGGCAGCTTGCAGATTTTCCTCGATCAGGTGGCGGCCAATCCCAAGCGGGTGGTATTCGCCGA
>JAYSEE010000247.1:0-5490 GCA_041914045.1 Ferrovibrio sp.
CCATCCGCCACCCAGCTTTCGACAACCCAGGCAGGAGCAGACATGCAGATACTCGGCAAGCACATCGCACAAGGCCCCACTTCTCCCGCTATCACCAGTGGGCGCGCAACGCGCGAAGCCGCCGAACGAGCGGCCGAGCGAGCGGCGGCCAGCGATGCCCGTTTGCCGGAAGGCGCGGTGCGCACCAAGAAGCGCGTGATCCTGCCGCGTTCGCCCACGCAGGGCCGCTATATTTCCGAATTGCTGAAGCGCGAACTGGTCTTCGGCCTCGGCCCGGCCGGCACCGGCAAGACCTATCTCGCCGTCGCCGTCGCCGTCACCATGCTGCTGGAAGGCCGGGTGGACCGCATCATCCTGTCGCGTCCCGCCGTGGAAGCCGGCGAGCGCCTGGGCTTCCTGCCCGGCGACATGCGCGAGAAGATCGACCCCTATCTGCGCCCGCTTTACGATGCGCTCTACGACATGCTGCCGCCCGAGCGCGTGGTGAAGGGCCTGGAAAGCGGCGAGATCGAAGTGGCGCCGCTGGCCTTCATGCGCGGCCGCACGCTGGCCAATGCCTTCGTGATTCTCGACGAGGCGCAGAATACCTCGCCGGTGCAGATGAAGATGCTGCTCACCCGCCTGGGCGAGAATTCGCGTCTGGTCGTCACCGGCGATCTCTCGCAGATCGACTTGCCGCTGGGCGTGCCGTCGGGCCTGCGCGATGCGTTGGATATCCTGGATGGCGTGGACGGCATTTCCTTCGTGCGCTTCAACGAAGCCGATGTGGTGCGCCATCCGCTGGTCACCAAGGTGGTGCGCGCCTATGCGCAGCGCGAGCAGGAATTGGGCCTGCAGCGTCCCGATCCCGGGCCTGGCGCGCGCCGTCGCGGATAAGCCATGCCCAAGGAAAGCGACAGTAGCGGCGGCCGGCGCCGGCAACGCGGCGCGGCCAGCGAAAAGCCGGTTGTCGCCCCGCTTTCCCTGCGCTCGCTTCCCCTGGGCACGCTTCCCCTGGGCACGCTTCCCTTGAGCCGGCGTTTCACGATTGCGCTGCGGATCGCCGATCCGGCTTGGAAAGCCGCTTTGCCCGATATCGGCCGCTATGCGCGGCGCATGCTGCGCGGCGCCCTGGCTGCCGAACTGACGGCCGGCGGCGCTGTCTGCGAACTCTCCTTGCTGCTGACCGACGATGCCGAGATGGCGCGGCTCAATACCGATTGGCGCGGCAAGCCCAAACCCACCAATGTGTTGTCGTTTCCCGCCGAGGCGGCGGTGGACCCGGATCATCCGCCGTCCTATCTGGGCGACATCGCGCTCGGCTATGGCATTTGCGCGCGCGAGGCATCCAAGGCGCGCAAGCCCTTGGCCGATCATCTCGGGCATCTGCTGGTGCATGGCGCGCTGCATCTGCTCGGCTACGATCACGAAACCGATGAACAGGCCGCCGCCATGGAGCCGCGCGAAGTGGAAATCCTCGCCGGCCTCGGCATCGCCGATCCTTATGGTTTGAGCGGGCGCCGCCCGGGAAAACAAAGTAGTAACGGTAAGTCACGCGGCAACGGAAAAGCCGGAATGCGAAACAGGAAATGAGCGAAGATCAAAAATCCGAAGGCCGCGGCCAGGAAGGTTTGTGGAAGCGCCTGCTGCATGTGCTGCGCGGGCGCGACGGCGAGGAAACCCTGCGCGAAAGCATCGAGGAATTGCTGGAAGAGCATCCCGAAGCGGAGACGCCGGAGGATGACGCCGAACGCGCATTGCTGCGTAATGTGCTGGAAGTGGGCGATCTGCGGGTGGGCGAGATTCGCGTGCCGCGCGCCGACATCATCGCCGTGCAGGCCGATATCGCCTTCGCCGATCTGGTGAAGATGCTGATCGAGGCCGAGCATTCCCGCCTGCCGGTCTATCGCGAAACCCTCGATGATGTGATCGGCATGGTGCACATCAAGGATGTGGTGCCCTATCTCGCCGGCCGCGAAGGCTTCGCGCTGTCGAAGGTTTTGCGCCGCGTGCTGGTGGTGCCGCCTTCCAAGACCGTGCTCGATCTGCTGCGCGAAATGCGCGGCAAGCGCATCCATATGGCCATCGTGGTGGATGAATATGGCGGCGTGGACGGCCTTGTCACCATCGAGGATCTGGTCGAGCAGATCGTCGGCGAGATCGACGACGAGCATGACGAAGTGGAAGGCCCGATGCTGGTGGAGCGCGCGCCGGGACTGTTCGATGCCCAGGGCCGCCTGCCGGTGGAAGACCTGGAAGAGAAATTCGGCCGCAGCCTGATCGACCCCGAGGAAGACGAGGATGTGGATACGCTGGGCGGATTGATCGTCGGCCGGCTGGGCCGGGTGCCGCAGCGCGGCGAGTTGATCGAGCATCCTTCGGGCTTGGCCTTCGAAGTGACCGATGCCGATCCGCGCCGCGTGAAGCGCGTGCGCATCCGCGTGCCGGCGGATTTCATGCCAGAGTCTTCCGCATCCAAGTGATCCGCTTTCCATGAACCGCAGCGCATTCGTATCCCGCATCGCCGGCCTGCAGGGCTGGCGGCGCTATCTGCTGGCCTTGCTGCTGGGCGCGTTGCTGGCCTTGGCGCAGGCGCCGGTCTTCCTCTGGCCGCTGCTGCCGGTCTGCTTCATCGGATTGCTGCTGCTCACCCGCGACAGCGATGCGAAGCGCGGCTATTTCCTCACCGTATTCGCTTTCGCCTACGGCTATTTCGTTGCCGGGCTGTATTGGATCGGCATTGCCTTCCTGGTGGATGCCGAGCGGTTCGCGGCGCTGATTCCGCTGCCTACTTTGGGCCTGCCGCTGCTGCTGGCGGCGTTTCCGGCTTGCGGCGCCTGGGCGGCGCGGCGCTTCGGCCCGGCATCCGAGCCGGCGCGCGGATTATTGCTGGCGGTGGGTTTCAGCCTCGGCGAATATCTGCGTGCCGTGGTGCTGACCGGCTTTCCCTGGAATCTGCTGGCTTATGCCTTTGCCGATTGGCCGGCGATGATGCAGGTGGCGGCCGGCATCGGCAGCCATGGCATGGGCCTGCTGATGCTGATGCTTTGCCTGCCGCTGGCTTTGCCGCTGTTGCAGCCGCACCGCTTCCGCTGGCCTGTCGCTCTGCTGTCGCCGGTCTTGTTCGCCGCGCTGCTCGGGGCTGGGCATCTGCGCATGCAGCGCGCCGATGTCGAGATGATGCCCGATATCCAACTGCGTCTGGTGCAGCCCAGCGTGGAGCAGACCTTGAAATGGCGCGACGAACTGCGCCAGCAGCATCTCAATCGCCTGGTCGAACTCACCCGGCAACCGCCGCAGGGGCCGGATGCGCGGCATTTCACCCATGTGGTCTGGCCGGAAACCGCGATCCCATATCTGCTGGATGAAATCCCCGATCTGCTGCGTGGATTGGGCAGTCTGCTGCCGCCGGGCGGGCAATTGCTCACCGGCGCGCCGCGCCGCGAATTCCATAATGGCCAGCTTGTGCTGTTCAACAGCTTGTTCGTCGTGAATGGCCAGGGCGGCCTGGATGGCCGTTACGACAAAATCCATCTGGTGCCGTTCGGCGAATATCTGCCTTTCCGCGATTGGCTGGCGCATCTCGGCCTCGACAAGCTGGCGGTCGGGGCCGTGGATTTTTCTCCGGGCAAGGATGTCGAGCCGATGATCCTGCCCGGCGATCTGCCGCTGATCCGCGTGCTGATCTGCTACGAGGCGATTTTCCCGCATCAGATTGATCTCGGCAGCGATCCGCCCGGCATGCTGCTGAACATCACCAACGATGCCTGGTTCGGACGTTCCAGCGGGCCTTACCAGCATTTCGCTGCATCGCGCATGCGGGCGGTGGAGCAGGGCGCGCCGCTGGTGCGTGCCGCGAATAACGGCATTTCCGCGATTGTCGATCCTTTGGGCAGAATCGTCGCCAGCCTGGGAATGGATGCGGTGGGGGTTGTGGATGGGCCGCTGCCCGCCCCGTTGGCCGAGCGCACCACCTACAGCCGTACAGGAGATTTGTTGTTTCTAATTTTTTCATTCATTGTTCTATTTTTAATCGCAGGCATTCGCAAATACCGTGTTCTGTTTCGCCGCTAACACGTTGAGAAAGGTTGACCCTACCCGCCCTTCGAGCATACAAAAGTAAGCCATACATATGTATGCGGTTCTAGATTCGCTTGGCGTTCTGGTTTGTGCGGAATACCTGCCATCAAGATGCTGCGGATGGGGCCGAAACAGGAAGAAGGAAAAAACTGGTGGCCAGGAACCCGGTGGATGTTTACGTCGGCAGCCGCCTCAAGATGCGGCGTACTTATGTCGGGATGAGCCAAGAGCGGCTTGGCCAGTATGTCGGCCTGACCTTCCAGCAGATTCAGAAATACGAAAAGGGCGCCAACCGCATCGGCGCCAGCCGGCTTTACCAGTTTTCCCATATTCTCGGCGTAGCCCCGGCGTTTTTCTTCGAGGGCATCGACGGCCAGCCCAACCTCAATCCGGTGCCCGGCCTGTCGGAGCCGCCGCAGAATCCCATCGCGCCTTCGCCGATGCCGCCGGACCCCTTGATGTCGCGGGAGAATCTGGAATTGCTGCGCGCCTTCGATGCCATCCGCAATCCGGCCCTGCGCCGCCGCGTGCTGGATCTGGTACGCTCGATGGCTACGGAACAGAATGAAGGCGGCGACGCCTGAACCGCATGATTTTTTGCGGTTGGCCGGGTTGAAACCGTCTCGGCCTTGACCTTGCGGCCTGCCTCTGCGAAATAACCCCAGCTTTTCCGGCAAGCCGTCGGCGAATCGACACGCCCAGATCAAGCACGGGTCACTATCAGGCGCATAAGCGCCGCCGCAGATTTCACCGCAGGAGACAGACATCGTGGCGCGTAACAGCTCTTCCTATCTCTTCACCAGTGAATCGGTTTCCGAAGGCCATCCCGACAAGGTTTGCGACCAGATTTCCGATGCCGTGCTGGATCTCTTCCTGAAGGCCGATCCGTATTCCCGCGTCGCCTGCGAAACCCTCACCACCACCAACCGCATCGTGCTGGCTGGCGAAGTGCGCGGTCCCGCCAGCCTGGTGTCGAAATCGGGCAAGGTGAACAAGAAGAAGATCGAGGACACGGCCCGCGCGGTCGTGAAGAAGATCGGCTACGAGCAGGACGGCTTCCACTGGAAGACCGCCAAGGTGGATGTGCTGCTGCACGGCCAGTCGGCCGATATCGCGGTCGGCGTCGATGCCGCCGGCAACAAGGATGAAGGCGCGGGCGACCAGGGCATCATGTTCGGCTATGCCTGCGACGAGACGCCGGAATTGATGCCGGCGCCGATCCAGCTGTCGCACAATATCCTCAAGCTGATGGCCGATGCCCGCCATAGCGGCAAGGAGCCGCTGCTCGGCCCCGACGCCAAGAGCCAGGTCACCCTGCTCTACAAGAACGGCAAGCCCACCGGCGCCACCGCCATCGTGGTTTCCACCCAGCATGCGCTGAAGGACAAGAAGGGCCGCGAGCTTGAGTCGGGCGACATCAAGCGCATCGTG
>JAYSEE010000248.1:0-5415 GCA_041914045.1 Ferrovibrio sp.
GCTCATCACACCTCCCGGCTGCTCGGCTTGCAGCCGCCGCCCGCTTCGCTGGATTGGCTCTGCGCCGCCGGCGACGGACGCTTCGAGGTTCGCCTTACCCGCCGGCCGGAGGATATCCGGGCGGCGCAGCGTCTGCGCTTTCAGGTTTTCTACGAAGAGATGGCGGCCCGGCCCAGCGCCGAGAATGCCCGCCTGCAACTCGATTTCGACCAGTTCGACACGCTGTGCGACCATCTGATGGTGTTCGACCGCAGCCTGCCGGGGCCCGACCAGGCCGTGGGCACTTATCGCCTGCTGCGCCGGGATATCGCGGAAAGCCATGGCGGCTTCTATTCCGCCTCCGAATTCGATATTTCGCCGATGCTGAATGCGATAGGGGCGCGTGGCGGCCTGTTGGAACTCGGCCGCTCCTGCGTGCATCGCAATTATCGCGGCAACGCCATCATCCAATTGCTCTGGCGCGGCATTTCCACCTATATCGACGACCATCGCTTCGAATTCATGTTTGGCTGCGCCTCGTTCGCCGGCACCGATCCGCATGAACATGCCGTGGCGCTGAGCTATCTGCATCATCATCATCTGCCGCCGCCGGAAATCCGGGTGAAGGCATTGCCGCAGCGTTATGTGCCGATGAACCTGCTGCCGGCCGAGCAGATTTCGCAGCGCGCCGCCATCCATGCCCTGCCGCCGCTGATCAAGGCCTATCTGCGCCTGGGCGCCTATATCGGCGAGGGCGCGGTGGTGGACGAGCAATTCGGCACCACCGATGTGTTCATCCTGCTGCCGGTGGCCAGCATCGCCGCCCGTTATCAGAACCGCTTCTCGCAGGCCGACGGCTTGATCCACGGCGAGGGCAACGCCTAAACTCTCCCCCATAAAGGGAGGGAAGGCATGAATCTGGCGCAGGGCCTTTGCCGCGCCGCTCTCGTCCATGGCGAGCGGCCGGCGCTTTCACTGGGAAAACGCGTCGTCGCCAGCTATGCCGAAATGGCCGGGCGGGTGGCGCGCATTGCCGGCGGCCTGCTGGCGCAGGGGCTTCGGCCCGGCGACAACGTGGCGCTGCTGATGGCCAACAGACCGGCCTATCTCGAACATCTCTATGCCATTTGGCATGCCGGGCTGGCTGCCGTGCCGATCAATGCCAAGCTGCATCCGCGCGAGGTGGCCTGGATCCTGGCGAACAGCGAGGCGCGCGCGCTGATCCTGGATGTCGCCCATGCCGCCGAGATGCCGCCCGATCTCACGCCCGGCATCGCTTATCGCATTGTGCTGGAAGAGACTGACCTCTCGCGTGCCGCCGCCGCGCCGCTGGCGGATGTTGCGCCCGATGCGCTGGCTTGGCTGTTCTATACCTCGGGCACCACCGGGCGGCCGAAAGGCGCCATGCTGACCCATCGCAATCTGTGGTCGGCGATCATGAATTATTTCGCCGATGTGGATGCGATCGGCCCAGAGGATTGCATGATCCATTGCGCGCCGCTCAGCCATGGCTCGGGGCTGTACGGTCTGCCGCATCTGGTGCGCGGCGCCAACAACGTGATCCCGGAATCCGGCGGCTTCGATCCGGCCGAGACGTTGGAGCTGATCGCGCATTGGCCGCATTGCAGCTTCTTCTTCGCGCCCACCATGGTGCATCGCCTGATCCATGCTCCGGAAATCCGCGACGCCGATACCGCCAATCTCAAGACCATCGTTTATGGCGGCGGCCCGATGTATGTGGCCGACTTGCAGCAGGCCATCCGCGTGCTGGGCAACAAGCTGGCGCAGATCTACGGCCAAGGCGAAGCGCCGATGACCATCACCGGCATGGATAAGGCCATGCATCTGGATCGCGGCCATCCGCGTCATCTCGCGCATCTCGGTTCGGCCGGCATTCCGCGCACCGATGTGGAGGTGCGGGTGGTGGATGCCGACGACAGGCCGCTGCCGCCGGGCGAGGTGGGCGAGATCGTCTGCCGCGGCGAAGTGGTGATGGCCGGCTATTGGCGCAATCCGGAAGCCACGGCGGAAACCCTGCGCGGCGGCTGGTTGCATACCGGCGATGTCGGCAGCTTCGACGAAGACGGCTATCTCACGCTGATGGATCGCTCCAAGGACATGATCATCTCCGGCGGCTCCAACATCTATCCGCGCGAGATCGAGGAAGTGCTGCTGCGTCATCCCGGCGTGGCGGAAGTGTCCGTGGTGGGCAAGAAGGATGCCGATTGGGGCGAGATCGTGGTGGCTTTCGTCAGCCGCCGATCCGGGGCCGATGTGGCGGCCAGCGATCTCGATGCGCTCTGCCTGGCCGAGATCGCGCGTTTCAAGCGGCCGAAGGATTACCGCTTCCTGCCCGCCCTGCCGAAGAACAATTACGGCAAGATCCTGAAAACCGAATTGCGCAAGCTGCTGGACTAGGAAAATGTATATCGCCGAGCATGCCGCCCGTCATCCCGACAAGCCGGCCATCATCATGGCCGAAAGCGGCGAGAGCCGCAGCTTCGGCGAATTGGAAGCCAATTCCAATCGCGCAGCCCGGCTTTTCCGCGCCTGCGGCCTGCATTTCCGCGACCATATGGCTTTCCTGCTGGAAAACAGCCTGGTGTTTTACGATGTCTGTTTCGGGGCAGACCGCGCCGGCCTGTATTACACGGCGATCCCCACCAAGCTCACTGCGCCGGAAATCGCCTATATCGTCAATGATTGCGGGGCGCGTCTGCTGGTGATCGGCGCGGCCTTCGCGCATATGAAGGTTGCCCGAAGGTGGAGCATTTCTTCATCACCGGCGCAGCCGCCGAAGGCTGGCGCAACTGGGAGGAAGCGACTGCAAGCCAGCCGGCAACGCCGATCGCCGACGAAGTGCAGGGCCGCGACATGCTGTATTCCTCGGGCACCACCGGCAAGCCGAAAGGCGTGAAGCGGCCGTTGAACGGCGATGCGGTGGGCACGCCCACGCCGTTTTTCAACAATTGCCGCAGCATCTACGGCTATGGGCCGGATATGGTCTATCTCTCGCCGGCGCCGGGCTATCACGCCGCGCCCTTGCGCTACACGATGGCGGTGCCGCGCGTGGGCGGCCTGCTGGTGGTGATGCAGCATTTCGATGCCGCGCGATCCTTGCGGTTGATCGAGCGGCATCGCGTCACCCATAGCAATTGGGTGCCCACCATGTTCGTGCGCATGCTGAAGCTGCCGCCGGAGCAGCGGAAGGGATTGGATCTTTCCAGCCATCGCGTGGCGATCCATGGCGCGGGCCCGATCTCGGTGGAGACCAAGCGGCAGATGATCGCTTGGTGGGGGCCGATCATCTACGAATATTACGCCGCTTCCGAAGGCAACGGCACCACCAACATCACCAGCGCGGAATGGCTGCAGCGTCCCGGCTCGGTGGGGCGCGCCACCATCGGCCGGCCACGCGTGGTGGATGAAGAAACCGGCGAGGAATTGCCGCCCGGCCAATCGGGCCTGGTGTATTTCTCCGATGCGCAGCCGTTCATCTATCACAACGATCCGGAAAAGACCCAGGCCGCGCATAACGCGCAAGGCTGGTCCACGCTGGGCGATATCGGCTATCTCGATGAAGAAGGCTTTCTCTATCTCACCGATCGCAAGGCTTTCATGATCATTTCCGGCGGCGTGAATATCTATCCGCAGGAAGCCGAGAATGCGTTGATCCACCATCCTGCGGTGTTCGACGTAGCGGTGATCGGCGTGCCGAACGAGGATTTCGGCGAAGAGGTGAAGGCCGTGGTGCAGCTTGTCGATCCATCCCAGGCCGGGCCGGACATGGCGCAGGCATTGATCGCCTTCTGCCGCAGCAAGCTATCGCCGATCAAATGCCCGCGCAGCGTGGATTTCGATCCCGCTCTGCCGCGCCATGAAACCGGCAAGCTCTACAAGCGGCTGATCAAGGATCGCTATTGGGGCAACAAAACCAGCCGGATCGTTTAAGGCGGGGTCGTTCAGGGCAGGCCCTTGGCCGTCGAATATTCGAAATGCGGCGGCTGGCCATGCAGCAGCGCATAGGCGGCATGCGCGGCCTGCGCGGCTTCGGCAAAGCCGCTCAAAATCAGCTTCAGCTTGCCGGGATAAGCGGCGATATCGCCGATGGCGTAAACGCCTGGGCGCTTGCTGGCGCAATCGGCGGGCGTTACCGGCACATGATAGGCGGCGATATTCAGGCCCCAATCGGCCAGCGCGCCGAGATCGCTTTTCAACCCGAAAAAGGCCAGTAGATGCTGCGCCTCCAGGCGTTTGACATTGCCGTCCAGGTCGCTGACCAGCACGGCGCGCAGCTTGCCGCCTTCGCCTTCCAGGCCGGATAGCTGATAGGGCGCCACCAGTTCGATGCCCTTGCCCTGCAAGGCGCGCAGGCGGGCGACGCTTTCGGGCACGGCGCGGAAAGCATCGCGGCGATGGATCATGTGAATCCGTTTCGCCACGCCATGCAGCGCCAGCGCCCAGTCCACCGCGGAATCGCCGCCGCCGGCAATCGCCACGCTCTGGCCGCGAAAGCGTTCCGCGTCGCGCACCAGGTAATGCACGCTTTCGCCCTCATAGGCTTCGATGCCGGGCAAGGGCGGCCGGTTGGGGCCGAAAGCGCCGGCGCCTGCCGCGATGATCACGGCGCCGCAGCGGATGCGGGCGCCGCTATCGGTGGCAAGCGTGAAATCGCCGGGTCCGCCCTCCAGGCTCACCGCGCGCTGGCGCAGATGATAGACCGGCGAAAACGGCGCGGCCTGCACCGACAGATTTTCGATCAGCGCGGCGGCGGATAGTTGCGGATGGCCGGGAATGTCGTAGATCGGCTTTTCCGGATACAGCGCGCTGCATTGCCCGCCGATCTCGGGCAGTGCATCCACCACATGGGCGCGCAGCCCCAGCATGCCGCATTGAAACACCGCGAACAGCCCCACCGGCCCGGCGCCGATAATGGCGATATTCTTTTTTGCTGTCATGCCGGGCCTGTCATGCCCTTAGGCGGCCGCGTTGTTGGCCTGCAGGATGTTGCGCACCAGGGTGGCGAGCCGCTCGATGCCTTCGGCGATCCGCTCGGGCGCGCCGAGCGAGAAGCTCAAACGCGCGGTATTGCGCTTCGCTTCGGTGGCGTAGAAGGCCGAACCGGGCACGAAGGCCACGTTCACTTCCTTCACCGCGCGTTCCAGCAGGGCGGTGCAATCCACGCTTTCGGGGAATTCCAGCCAGATGAACATGCCGCCATCGGGGATGCTCCAATGCACTTCCGGCGGCATGGTGCGCTTCAGCGCCGCCAGCATGGCGTCGCGGCGCTGCTTGTAGGTGGCGCGCAGCTTGGCCACCTGGCTGGCATGCGACGACCGCGCGATGTCGTTGGCGATGATCTGGTTCACGGTGGAGCAATGCAGGTCGGAAGCCTGCTTGAGCAGCACCAGTTTGTTGATCAAGGCTGCATCGCCC
>JAYSEE010000249.1:0-5386 GCA_041914045.1 Ferrovibrio sp.
GGGCGGATATTGGGGAAATCGCCATGCTGCGCATGACCCGCATCGCCGGTTGGCTCGATGGTCTGACAATCGCCCTGTCGGCCATCGCAGCCGCCATGCTTGCCGGCACTGTGGCAAGCTACTGCTACGAAGTGGTTGCGCGTTTCTTTTTCAATGCGCCGACCGAGTGGGCCAATGATGCCGTCACCTACCTGTTGGCGGGCGCGATTTTTCTGGCCGCGCCCGATGTCGCTCGCACCGGCGGACATATCGCCATCGCTTTGCTGGTCGAGCGGATCGGCGCCTCGCATCGGGCAATTGTCATCCGTATCCTCGCCGCCGCCTCCACGGCTGCAACATTGGCGGCAACCTGGATCGTCGCGGATGAAGCCATCCGGCAATTCGAGCAGGATATCTTTACGCTGGGCGTGCACCCCATTCCGAAGGGTTTGATTACCGGTACGCTTGCCTTCGGGTTGTTGCTCACTGCTCTGCAATTCCTGCGTCAAGCATTGATTGCGGCGAATACGGAAGAGGCCAAGTGATGGACTGGGCATACACTCTTGTGCTGGCCATCGCCGTGCTGCTCGGCCTGATGGCGCTTGGCCTGCCGGTCTTTATCGCCTTCCTGATCGTGAACATACTGGGGGTCGGGCTGTTGTTCGGCAGCAGGGCATTCGGATTGTTCGCCAATTCGCTCTACGAAACCGCAACCTCTGAAAGCCTTGTGGCGATTCCGCTGTTTATCCTCCTAGGCGAAATTCTGTTTCGCTCCGGATCGGTCGAGGTTCTGTTCAACTCGGTGAATACTTTGATCGGCGGCATGCGCGGCCGGTTGTATGTCGTGGTCATCGCGCTGTCGGCGATTTTCGGCGCATTGTCCGGTTCGGCGGTTGCCGTAGCCGCCATGCTCGGGCGTTCGGTTTATCCGCGCATGACCGAACGCGGCTATGATCGCAGTTTGTCGGCTTCGGTCATTCTGGGCGGCGCCAGCCTTGCGCCGATTATTCCTCCCAGCCTGCTGGTCGTCGTGGTCGGTTCGCTGGTCAAGGATGTGTCGATTGCGGGCCTTCTGATCGCAGGGATCGGCCCGGGCATCCTGCTGGCATTGATGATGCTCGGGCATGTCGGGTTGGCCATGTGGCGCCGGCCATCAGTCGCGCCGACCGACCGCGAGAATGCATCGCCGCTGACGATGCGCGAGGCGGCGAAGGCCGTGCTGTGGGTGCTGCCCTTTACGATCATCATCGTCTCCGTGATGGGTTTTATCCTCGCCGGATTGGCGACGCCATCGGAGGCGGCGGCAACCGGCGTGCTTGGCGCGATGGCTGCGGCGGCGATCTACAAAAAACTAAGTTTTGCCATGTTGCGCGCCGCGTTTTTGGATGGCACCCGCTTAACGGCGATGATTCTGCTGATCGTGGCCTGCGCGAAGCTGTTTGGCCAGATATTGTCTTTTTCAGGCGCGACGCGGGGATTGGTCGATTTCGTCACCGCGCTGGATGTGGGGCCGTGGCTGATGCTGTTCATCCTGATGCTGGTGCCGTTCATTATCTGCATGTTCATCGACCAAATCGCTTTCATGCTGCTGGCGATTCCGCTTTATGAGCCGATAATGCAGCATTACGGCTTCGAGCCGATCTGGTTTTGGACGTTGTTCCTGATCAACCTTACCATCGGCAGCCTGACGCCGCCTTTCGGCTACACGCTGTTCGCGCTCAAGGGGGCGATCCCCCAGATGTCGATGCAGGCGGTCTTCCGCGCCGCCTGGCCGGTTGTGGCGATTTTCGTCATCGGCCTGTTCGTGTTGGCGCTGCTCCCGCCGATCGTCACTTTCCTGCCTAAGAGGTTCTGATGGGCGCCGATTTCAAGCCGCTGCGCCGGGCCAAGCATCACTTGCCGCAACCCGACGAGCCTGGCCTGTATATTCATGTCCGCGAATGCCGGCCGGCTGGGCTGGAGAAACCCATCGGCGCCATCTTGTTCGTGCATGGGGCCACCTTCGCCAGCGCGATATGGGATATCGGCATGCCGGGCATGAGTTTCCTCGAACGCGCCGCGCAGCTCGGCATGACTTCGTATGCGCTTGATGTCCGCGGGTATGCGGGGTCACCTTCGCGGGCCATGGCGGAAGCGGACGCCCCCTATGCGCGCGCGCAGCAGGCCGTGCGGGATATCGACCTGGTGGTCGATTTCATCCGTTCGCGCGAGGGCTGCGAGCGCATTCTTCTCGTGGGCGGGTCATGGGGCTCGATCACCGGCGGCTCCTATGCCGCAGGAGCCGGCAAGAGGAAACTGTCCGGGCTGGTGCTTCATGCGCCGATTTTTGCGGAGCCCAACCCAGGATGGCTTGACCTGATCGCCGATCCGGCGGATCGCAAGCGAGCGAACCCGGCCTTGGGGGCTTTCCGGCTGGTGACCGAGGCGGAAGCGAGTATCCGCTGGGATGCCGAGATTCCGGAAGGCAGCACGGAGCAGTTCCGCGACGAGGCGGTCCTTGGCGCAATAATGCAGGATGAGATTGCCGCCGGGCTGCGGCCGGGTGCCGATATGCCATCGGCCCTCAAGGTGCCCAACGGGGCATTGCTAGACCTGTTTGAAGCCTATTCGCGGCGTCCTTTGTATGAGCCGGCCGACATCGCCATGCCAACCTTGCTGCTGCGCGGCAGCCGCGATACGACTTCCACGCGCAGCGACGCTTTGGCGCTGTTCGACCGCCTCGGCACGCGCGTCAAACGCTATGTCGAAATCAGCCATGGGACCCATTTCATTGGAGCAGAGCGGCAGGCTTGGCAGGTTCAGGAAGCCGTTCTGGCCTTTGCGGGGTCGATTTTCGTGGGTCGCGCCGCCGCTTTTTGAAGACCGGAAAAGACTCCATTCTGCCCGATGATTCGCGGTAAGGTTCCCGTTCTTCAAGAAGGAGAAAGCCATGTCTGCAGTCGCCGCTCAGCCCCGTCTGCCTCCCGCCGCCACTGAGATGGCGCTTGCCGCCCTCAAGCAACTCCTGGGCGATCGCTTGAGCACCGCTGCCGCCGTGCGCGAACAGCATGGCCGCGACGAAAGCTGGGCGCAGGCCTTTCCGCCCGATGCGGTGGCTTTCGTGGACAGCACCGAGGAAGTGGCCGAAGTAGTGAAGATCTGCGCCGCGCATGGCATGCCGATGATTCCGTTCGGCGCCGGCACCTCGCTGGAAGGCCATGTCACCGCGCCGCAGGGCGGCTTGTGCATCGACATGATGCGGATGAACCGCCTGCTCAAAGTGAATGCCGAGGATCTCGATGTCGTCGTGCAGCCGGGCATCACCCGTAAGGCGCTGAACGAGCAATTGCGCGATACCGGCCTGTTCTTCCCCATTGATCCCGGCGCCAATGCCTCGATCGGCGGCATGGTGTCCACCCGCGCCAGCGGCACCAATGCGGTGCGTTACGGCACGATGCGCGAGAATGTGCTGGCGCTGACCGTGGTGTTGTCCGATGGCCGCGTCATCCGCACGTCCAAACGCGCCAAGAAATCCGCCGCCGGCTACGATCTCACGCGGCTGTTCGTCGGCTCGGAAGGCACGCTCGGCATCGTCACGGAAATCACCTTGCGGCTTTACGGCATCCCCGAGGCGATGTCGTCGGCGGTTTGCGGCTTCGACAGCCTGGAAGGCGCGGTGCGCACGGTGATCGCCACGATTCAATCCGGCATCCCGGTGGCCCGCATCGAATTGCTGGACGATGTGCAGCTCGATGCCATCAACAAATATTCCAAGCTGGATTACCGCGTCTGCAACACGCTGTTCCTGGAATTCCACGGCACCGAAGCCGGTGTGCGTGAACAAGCCGAGATGGTGCAGGCCATCGCGGCCGAGAATGGCGGCGCGGATTTTCAATGGACGGTGAAGCCGGAAGAGCGCGCCAAGCTGTGGCAGGCGCGCCATGATGCGGCCTATGCCGCCAAGGCTTTGCGCCAGGGCTGCGAAATATGGGCCACCGATGTCTGCGTGCCGATCTCGCGGCTGGCCGAATGCATCCTGGAAACCAAGGCGGATTTGCAGGACAGCTTCCTGGTGGCTCCCCTGGTGGGCCATGTCGGTGATGGCAACTTCCATCTGGCTTTCGTGGTGGATCGCAACAATCCGGCGGAAGTGGAAGAATCCGAGCGCATCAATGGCCGATTGGTGCAGCGCGCTCTGGCGATGGACGGCACCTGCACCGGCGAACACGGCGTGGGCAGCGGCAAGATGAAATATCTCGTCGCCGAACATGGCGAGGCGGTCAGCGTGATGCGCGCCATCAAGGCGGCGCTCGATCCCGCGAACCTGATGAACCCAGGCAAGATTTTCAGCGCTTGAAGCGGCCGAAAAACGAACGGGGCCCCGCTTGCGCCAGGGCCCCGTTTTTTATTGATATGAGCGGATATCAGCCGCGCGCAGCCTGATGGCCGCCGCGCTGGCCGCCGCCGCGCTGCTCGCCAGGGCGGCGATTGCCTTGCTGGCCGCCATGGCGGTGCGGGCGATGCTGACCGTTCGGCTTGCCGCCCGGATGCGGCCCCTTGCCCTTATGGCCGCCTTCAGCGCGATGACCCTCTGGGCGATGGCCTTCGGCGCGGGGCGCTTCGTTTCGGCGGTTCTCGCCTTGCTGGCCGGCGGGCTTGCCGCGATAGCCCTGGTCGTTGCCGCGGCGCTGATCCTGACCGCGGCCTTGACCCTGGGCTTGCCCATTGCCATTGCCGTGGCCGCGACCGCCATGGCTCTGACGATGCTCGCCCCGGCCTTGCTCACCCCGGCCTCGTTCCGAGTGGCCATGCTCGCCCCGGCCTCGTTCCGAGTGGCCATGCTCGCCCCGGCCATGCGGCTGAGCCGGACGGGCGGGCGCGGTTTCGGCGGCCACCGCAATGGTGCCGCGCCGATCCTCGGCGGGAATCTTCTGCCGGATCAGGCGTTCGATATCCCGCAGGTAAGCGCGCTCTTCATGATCGCAGAAGGCGATGGCGATGCCGGCGCGGCCGGCGCGCGCGGTGCGGCCGATGCGATGCACATAGGATTCCGGCAGGTTCGGCAGCTCGAAATTGATCACGTGGCTGACATCCGGAATGTCGATGCCGCGCGCCGCGATATCAGTGGCCACCAGGGCGCGCAGCTTGCCATCGCGGAAAGCCGCCAGCGCACGTTCGCGCTGGCTTTGCGACTTGTTGCCATGGATCGCGGCCGAAGGCACGCCAAGCTGCTCGAGATGCCGGCTCACCTTGTCGGCGCCGCGCTTGGTGCGGGTGAAGATCAAGGTGCGATGGATGCTTTCATCCTTCAGCAGTTCGCCCAGCAGGGTGCGCTTGGCGTTGGCGTCCACATGGATCACCCGCTGTTCGACGCGGTCCGCCGTCGCGGCCACCGGGGTCACGGCAACGCGCACCGGATCGCGCAGCA
>JAYSEE010000250.1:0-5385 GCA_041914045.1 Ferrovibrio sp.
TTTAGTTTTCACAAAACTTTAAAGTAGCTAGACTCCCGGCAAACCCACGATAGGGTTTGTCGGGAGGCGTTTGTCAGCGGTGTCTACAGGGCAAAATCAGAGCCGGACTTGGCGCTACTGCATTCCGATTCCGGAAACAGAGTTGGATCCGCGTTTACAGGATTTGCTCGATTTCTGGGCCGGTAAGCGGGGGCGCAAACGCTTCGTGTCGCGCGCCGATATCGATCCGATCGAACTGCGTCATCTGCTCGGTTATATTCTGCTTGTGGATGTGGTGCGCCAGGCCGGCGCCGGGCCGCGTTTCCGCTATCGCCTGTTCGGCACCGAATTCGTGCATTACCACGGCGCGGATCAGACCGGGCGCTGGCTGGATGAAATCGGCCTGCCGGGTTTCCGCGAGGAGTTGCTGCTGCTTTACACGCAGGTGGCGGAAGAGGGCGGTGCGCGCACCCTGACCTACGATTACACCATCGCCGAAGGCGTACAGCGATTCCAGGCCTTGCTGCTGCCGCTTTCCAGCGATGATCGGGTGGTGGATATGGTGTTCGGCTGCGGCGTGCCGGTTGGCACGAAACCGCGTTAAAGTTAACGCCGATAAACCATGTAATTTGGTAACAGAAGATTGCAGAAGGCCATTCCGGGTTTTG
Source organism: Ferrovibrio sp. (assembly GCA_041914045.1). Taxonomy (GTDB): domain Bacteria; phylum Pseudomonadota; class Alphaproteobacteria; order Ferrovibrionales; family Ferrovibrionaceae; genus Ferrovibrio. Next base: position 648 of record JAYSEE010000250.1, read on the forward strand.
GGCTGGACAACGCTGGGGGATAATGGAGATGGAAAAATTCCATCCCCGTGGGAGAACCCAGCCATGGCCGGCATTGATCTGAGCGTTCTATACAATACGTCGTCTTCCAGCAGCAGCACCGGCGCCACGCAATCCGCCGTAGCGGTTTATAAACGCTTGCAAAAGACCGCCGAAGAGAACGAAGCGAAATCCGACGAAAGCAGCAGTTCATCAGCGCTGGACGAACAGATCCGCGCCATGCAGAACGCCGCCATCACGGCGCGCAACAAGGTTTACGCCAGCGACAACGAGCAGGTGGAAACCGATGCGCAATACCTGGAATCCCTGGCTTCATCCGGCGCCACTGCGGAAGACCTGCTGAATGATGATCGTTTCCTGCGCGTGGTAGCCGAAGCCAATGGCATGGGCGAACTCTATCGCGTGAACAAGGAGCGGTTGAAAGCCGTGTTGAGCAGCGACCTGAGCGATGCCAATTCGGCGGCGCGCCAAGGCAGCACGCATGAACTGGAACTGGCGAAGAAATTCAACCTCGGCGCCGGCGGCAACGATGGCATCAGCAGCAGCCTGGCCAGTTCGGAGGCCGATGCCTATCGCGAGGCCAAGACCAAGACCTTGCTGGAGGAAATCGCCGCGCCGGAAACGTCCGAGACCGAAGCTTACGAATACGACAGCGACGAATACCAGATATTCATCAAGCGCAGCGATGTGCAGCGCGACATCACGTATTTCAAGGAGAATATCGGCAATGTGGAATCCGTGGACGATCTGTTCAAGGATACCCGGCTGCTGAATTTCGTGCTGAGCGCTTTCGATCTGGAAAGCGAATCCGCCAACAGAGGCAAGATACGCAAGATTCTGGAAAGCGATCTCAGCGACGAAGATTCGCTGGCCAACCGCTTTTCCGATACGCGCTTCCTGAAAATGGCCCAGGCGTTGAATATCGCCGAGGATGGCGTTTCCACCCTCACCAGCGACAGCATGGTGAACAGCCTGGTGGACAAGTATCAACAGCTGGAATACGAACGTCATCTCGACGAGCAGGCGCCTGGCGTGCGCGCCGCCATCGAATTCAGCCGCCGCATCCAGGATGCCACATCCACGGTCAGCCTGCTGGCCGACAGCGTGCTGCGCGAGGTGGTGACGGTGGCCAATGCGATCCCGAAGGAAATCGCCTATCAAGAAACCGAAGCGCAGGTGACCGCCGTGGAACGCAAGGTCGATCTCGACGAATTGAAAAGCGATCCCGATGCGGTGGAAAAGATGGTTTCCCGTTATCTGGTGCTGAAGGACAGCAGCAGCACGAGCAGCAGCGGCAGCTATCTGCTCGATCTATTCTCCTGAAGCGGTATTCGCTACGATTCCCCCGATCCGGCCGAGTCGCGCCGGCCGAGCCGCGCTGGTGGAGGCGGGACTATGTGCGGGCGCTTCGTGCAGAAGGCCAATCTGGATGTCTTGATCGCGGCCTTCGATATCGCGGGCGGCCAACGGCCCAATGCGCCCGCACGCTATAATATCGCGCCCACGCAATCCGCGCTGGTCGTGCGCTTCAATCCGCAGACCGGGCAGCGTCAGCTCGATCCGCTCAGTTTCGGCCTGGTGCCGCTCTGGGCGAAGGATCGCAGCCGCGCCGCGTCGTTGATGAATGCGCGCGGCGAAAGCCTGGCCGAGAAACCGACCTTTCGCGAAGCCTTCGCCGAACGCCGCTGCCTGATTCCCGCCGATGCCTTCTATGAATGGCAGGGCGAGGGACGCAACAAGCAACCCTATGCCGTGCGGCCGGCGGAGCCGGACGGGCTGTTCGCCTTCGCCGGCATATGAGAGCGCTGGCGCGATCCGGCCTCGCGGGAAATCCATCGCAGCTTCGCCATCGTAACGACTGCGGCCAATAGCCTGCTGGCGCCGCTGCATGAGCGCATGCCGGTGATCCTGCCGCCGGGTTCCTGGCCGCTTTGGCTGGGCGAACAGCCGGGCGATGCGCAAAGCCTGATCCGGCCCTATCCGGCGGAAGCGATGCGGGCCTATCCGGTGGATGCGGCGGTGGGCAATGTCGCCAACGACGATGCCGCCTTGCTGGAAGAACGGCGGCTGTTAGCCTGAGGCGAGCAGGGCGGCGGTTTCCTCGGCGATGATCTGTTCTTCGTCGGTGGGAATCACCAGCGCAGCCATGCGGCTGTCCGCCGCGCTGATCATCGTCGCATTGGCAGCATTGGCGGCGGCTTCGATGCGCAGGCCGAGCCAGCCGAGCCTGTCGCAGATCGCCTGACGGATGGCGGGCTGATGTTCGCCGATGCCGGCGGTGAACACGATGCCGTCCAGCCCGCCCAGGCTGGCGGTAAGCGCCAGGATTTCGCGCGCCGTGCGCCAGCAGAAATGCGCCAGCGCTTCCCGCGCTTCCGGCGCCTGGCTTTGCAGCAGGATGCGGCTATCGGCGCTGATGCCGGAAAGGCCGAGCAGGCCGGAGCGGTGATAAAGCAGGTCTTCCAACCGTTCGGCCGAATAGCCGCCGCGTTGCAGCAGATGCAGCAATACGCCGGGATCGACAGCACCGGGCCGCGTCGCCATCGGAATGCCGTCCAGCGTGGAAAAGCCCATGCTGGTTTCGATGCTGCGGCCCTGATGCAGCGCGCAGAGGCTGGCCCCGCTGCCCAGATGCGCAACGATTACCCGGCCTTGCTGCAAAGCGGGAAAACGCGCGGCCAATTGTCCGGCGATGAAGCGGTAGGACAGGCCATGGAAGCCATAGCGTTTGATGCCAGCCGCATGCAGTTCGCGCGGCAGGGCGAAGCGGCGGATCGTATCCTCCTGATGGCGATGAAAAGCCGTATCGAAACAGGCGACTTGCGGCAGATCGGGCAGCAGGCGGCGCAGCGCGCGGATCAGCCGCAGGCTTTGCGGCTGATGCAGCGGCGCCAGCGGCACCAGATCGGCGATGGCCGCAAGCGTTGCATCGTCGATGCGTGCCGCGCCGTCGAAAGCATCGCCGCCATGCACCACGCGATGGCCGATGGCGGCAATCGCATCGGCGCCGAAATGCTGCGCCAGCCAGGCGAAGGTTTCTTCCAGCAAGGGCGCCAGGTCATCGCCGGCCGGCGCTTGCAGCGGCACGTCGATATCCTGCGGGCCTTCCTTCAGATGCAGGCGCAAAGGCTGCTGGCGCAGGTCGATCATGCCGCGCCCGATGCGGCGCGGGCGCGCGTCTTCCAGAGCGTACAGTCCCAGCTTGATGCTGCCCGAGCCGGGATTGAAGGTGAGCAGGATATGCGGCTTCACCATGGCGAACGCAATCCGGGTCCGAACAGGCGCGGGAAATCTTCTTTGGTAAGCGTGAGCGGCTTATCCGCGTTGGACAATGCCGCGCGGCTGAATTGCAAGCGCCAGGCGCAAAATCCGGCGAGGAAAAACCGCGTATCGCTGCCTGCCTGCATGTCGCCATCGCCCGGTATATGGTTCGGGGCATCGCCGATGCATTGCGGATACCAGGCGCCGCCCTGCACCAGCATTTGCGGCGCGCTCCAGCCGGCGGGATCGGCGATATCGGCATTCACCGAGATATAGATGCCTTCCTGCAGCAGATTGCCCGCGCCATTGGCGGTGTGATTGAGCAGCATCACATAGGCATTCAGCGCGCGATTATAATGCAGCGCCGGTCCCCAGTAGCCATCCGGATCGGCATGACGCCAGCCGCGCCGCATAGCCCAGATCGGCGAGGGCAGCAGCGGGCCTGGCTGCCAGCGCCCATCGCGCCAGATTTCCAGGCCGGCTTGCGCTATGGCTGGGCGCGGCAGCGGCAGGCGCGCGAAGGCGATGCCCTGATGGCGTTCATCGGCCACGAAACTGGTGAAGCCGAGATAGAGATATTTGCCGCCGCGATCCGGCAATACCGAGAGGTCGCCGAAACCGCCGGCGAAAAAACCGTTGGCATAGCCGATGTCGATCTGTTCTGGCGGGCTGCGCAGCAATTCGCCGCGCAAATCCCAGGTCAGGCCGTCGTCATCCGATACGGCCTCGCCGATATAGGGCACGAAAAGCGGGCTGTCCGGCGCCGGCTCCTCGGCGTGGAACCAGCCGAACAACCGGCCATCGGGCGCGCGCCAGAGCGCTTCGATCCATTTGCCCACCTTCGGCGCGGGATCGTTGCGATAGCGGATCGGCTGCGGCGGGCCCAGATTTTCCAGGCTGCCCTGGCGGCGCAGGGTATGGCCGAAAGGCTGGTAATCGGAAAACAGCAAAGTCGTGCCCTTGGCTTCGATCAGCAGCGGGCTGTTGCCATCGGCGCGCCAGGCCGTGCCGGCATGCAGCAGCAAGGGCGGCGCGGGATAGAATGCGCAGCCGCCCAGCGGCAGGCGTAATTGCGCCAATGCAGGGTTCAATACGGCCATTGCCATGCGGCGATTTCGGGCATGTCCTCGCCATGCTCGCCGATATAGGCGTCATGCGCGGCGAGTTTTGCTTCCGCGAATTTGCGCAAGGCGGCGCCGGCCGCGCCTTGATCGGGCAGGCGCTTGAGCAAGGCCAGCACCAGATGGAAACGGTCGAGCTGGTTCATCACCGTCATGTCGAACGGCGTGGTGGTGGTGCCTTGCTCGCGATAGCCATGCACATGGAAATTGGCATGATTGCGCCGGCGATAGATCAGCCGGTGCACCAGAGCGGCATAACCATGGAAGGCGAAGATCACCGGCTTGTCGGCGGTGAACAGCGCATCGAAAGCGATATCCGTCAAACCATGCGGATGCAG
>JAYSEE010000251.1:0-5310 GCA_041914045.1 Ferrovibrio sp.
ACGATTAAACCCGCAAGGGCTATATCGAAGTCCGCTCCGTGCGCATGCCCACCATCATGGTCCGCTCAGGCAAACCCAATCTCGCCGCCTCCACCTGGGCGAGCTCCATCGTGCGCGAGCCGCTCTCCGGCCTGGATGCGGTATGCCCCGTAACGCCGGACAGCGTGATGGTCTGCCTGTCGCCGCGCCGCGCCGTGAATGCGCTGATCAAGCTGCACGACATGCCGGGCGAACGGCTCGGCCCCGAACGCGCCCTGCTGCTGAACGGCATCAGCGCCACCGCGGGCGAGATCGCCGAGGCCATGACGCGCCATGCCGGCAATCGCAAGCTGGGGCAAATTCACTGGCAGCCCGATGCCGCGGTTCAACGCATCGTCGATGGCTGGCCGCGCGCCCTGGCCTCCGACCGCGCCCGCGCGCTGGGCTTCGAGACCGACCGCGATATCGACGAGATCGTGCGCTGCTTCATCGAGGACGATCTCGACGCGCAAATCGCCGCCGTGCAGGCGATGGCGTAAAAATAGAAAGGTGCCTTCCATGACCGCCTTGCGCCCAAGCAATGCTGCCCTGGCCATGATCAAGCAGTTGATCGAGATGCCGACGGTAAGCCGCGATTCCAATCTCGATCTGATCCATTGGATCCGCGACCACCTGAAAAGCCTGGGCGTGGAAAGCGAGTTGGTTTTCGACGCCACCGGCAAGAAGGCCAATCTTTATGCCACGCTGGGGCCGCAGGACCGGCCGGGCATCGTGCTGTCGGGCCATACCGATGTGGTGCCGATCGACGGCCAGGAATGGCATACCGATCCCTTCAAACTGACCGAGAAAGACGGCCTGCTTTACGGGCGCGGCACGTCGGATATGAAATCCTTCGTGGCGCTGGCGCTGGCCGCCGCGCCGCAATTCCTGGCCGCCGATCTGAAAACGCCGATCCATTACGCTTTCACCTATGACGAAGAGGTCGGTTGCCTGGGCGCCAAGCGGTTGATCGAAGTGCTGCGCGCCATGCCGATCCGGCCTGCTGCCTGCATCGTCGGCGAGCCCACCGAGATGCAGGTGATCGCTCAGCATAAAGGCAAGAAAAGCTGGCGCGTGGATGTGCGCGGCTTCGAATGCCATTCCTCGCTCACGCATCAGGGCGCAAACGCGGTGGAAGCCGCCGCCGAGATCATCGCCCATATCAAAAGCCTGGCGCGCAAGAAAAAAGCCGAAGGCCCCTTCGATGCCGAATTCGCGCCGCCCTATACTTCGCTGCATACCGGCACCGTGCATGGCGGCACGGCGCTCAACATCGTGCCGAAGGATTGCAGCTTCCTGTGGGAAATCCGCTATCTGCCGCAGGAGGATGTGAATGCGCTGTATGAGTCCGTGGTGGCCTTCGCGCGGGAAAAGATCGAGCCGGAATTGAAAGCCGTTGATCCCGGCTGCGCCTGCCATTTCCACCAGGTTTCCGAATTCCCCGGCCTCGCCACCGACGATGCCGCGCCGGTGGTGCAGCTTGCCAAGGCGCTGAGCGGGGCCAACCGCGTCGCCAAAGTGTCCTTCGGCACCGAAGCCGGCCTGTTCAGCGAACTCGGCATTCCCACCATCGTCTGCGGTCCCGGCTCCATCGAGCAGGCGCATAAACCCAACGAATTCATCAGCCTGGAGCAGGTGGCGCTCGGCGAAGCCTTCATCGCCCGGCTGGTCGAACGGGCCCGCGAGGGCTCTACCATGGTGGTTTGAACAGCAGGAAATACGCGGTTTTCCGCGCGTCACGAATTTACCTTAATTCAGTCATTGAATTTTAACGTGCAAGCGCCATATTAGTGACGTGGCCGTTCGGGCCCGGATGATCGCCGTCCGCAATGCAGGATGCAGTGCCCTGCCGGTGTATCATCGCCCGAGCGCCCAACCCCTCCCTTCATTTCATTTCAGATGTTTCCGGTGCTTCAGGCGCGCGCGAGTTCCATCGCCCGGCGCAGCACATCCATATCGCCGATATGGTTGGCCAGAAGCAAGACCAGCTTCGCGGTGACCAAGCGGGCGCGCTCGTCATCCAGGTCGCGGGTCATCGTCATCAGAGCCTCATAGAAGCCATCGGGATCCGGCAGATTGGCCTCGGTTATCAAATCAGCCATGGCGCGCGCGCCTTACTTGCCGGTGAACTTGGCCGGCCGCTTTTGCAGGAAGGCCATCACGCCCTCGATGAAATCCCGGCTGCGGCCAGCTTGGCGCTGGGCATTGATCTCGGCTTCGAGCTGATGGTCCAGGCTGGCATTCAAGGCTTGGCGCATCACGCCGCGGATCAGCCCCAGGCCCACCGTCGGGCCGTTGGCGAATTTCGCCGCGATGGCGCCGGCGGTGACGGCAAGCTGGTCATCCTCCACGCATTGCCAGATCAGCCCCCATTCGGCGGCTTTCTCGGCTGGCAATTTTTCGGCCAGCATCGCCAGCCCCATGGCGCGCGCGCTGCCCACCAGGCGCGGCAGGAAATAAGTGCTGCCGGCATCGGGCACCAGGCCCAGATTGGCGAAGGCTTGCAGGAAAGTGGCGGATTTCGCCGCCACCACGATATCGCCGGCTAATGCCAGGCTCATGCCCGCGCCGGCCGCCGGGCCGTTCACCGCGCAGACGATGGGCAAACGGTAATTCGCCATCTTGCGGATTACCGGATGATAGCGTTCGTGCAGCGCCCGGCCGAGATCGGGCGGCCCGCCCTCCTGCATGATGCTGCCATCGGCCAGATCGGCGCCCGAGGAAAAGCCGCGCCCGGCCCCGGTCAGCAGCATGCAGCGGCTTTCGCCATCGTCTTCCACCTCGTTCAACGCCGCCAGCAATTCGCGCAGCAACTCGCTGCTCAGGGCATTCAAGCGGTCGGGCCGGTTCAACGTGACGGTGGCGACGCGGTCCGCGCGCGCGAGTTGGATCGTGGCGTAAGCCATGGCGTTTCTCCCTGGAACGAACTTTCGTTGCCGGAAAGGTTAGCCAGTTCCAGGCATCCGCAAAAGCATGACGCGACGGCATGCCCTAGGGAAAAAATCGCCTACTGGAGGGCTTTCGGCAGCTTTGCTTTCGCGCCGGCATCCAAGCGGCGCGCCCCTTTACGGAACAGCTCCAAATAGTCGGCAGGATAGTTCAGCAAATCGGCCGCAGCGGCGGCAAGATCCTCGGGGCGATCCTCGGCCAGAATTTGAATCAAGCTGGCGGCCTGGAACAAATCCTTCCTGGCCTTGGCCTCATCGCCAATGCCGCGATTGGCTGCGACGATGACCTTATGCAAGGCGAAGTACGCGGGATGCGGAACGACCACGCTGATTCCATCGTCATGCAGATATGTCGCCCGCACGATTTTTTGCAGCAAATAATCCAGATACGGCATACGCAATGCGCCGAACTGCAATTGATGGACGATCTTCGGCTGCCAGTCTTTCTCAGGCTCAGACGGCGTCAGCAATTCGACCCGAAACTCGCCGCCCTTGTATTTCAAGGCATGGGATATGCGCGCCCCGGACTTGGCCGGAACGATAAAAAATGCGGGATCGACCGCTTCGACGATTTCCGCGAAAGGAAACGCTTCTTGCCCGGTCGCCACTGTAACGACGCCGCCAACCGCGACATCTATGTCCTGCGTGCTCACGGCCTGCGCCGGCATCCTGCGCCCCAGCATCGGGCCATAGGCAGCGTAGGCATGCGTGCCGATAAGCACCGCGCCGCGCTCGAAAACGCCTCTGTCCGCAAGCTTGGCGAGAACCCGCCCCAGCAATCCGTCGACCTTCATGTTCAGCCCTGCCTTGAGCGCCCTGCACAATTCCTGTCGGCGTTTACGTTCCTGTTGCCACGTAGCGGTTTTTTCCCGTTCCGTGTCGATCCAGCGCAACAATTCAGGCGTTTCCGGGCCTACCGCTTTTTGATGCCGGGTATGGCCGATCCATATCTGGCGATACCAGTAGGTCCGACCACCGATCCGCTTGGCGGAAAATCCGCCCTCGCGGCGGCTTCCCGCATGATCCCCCTCGGAAAGATCATGCAGTTCCGCGTACAGGGTCGCCACGGGAAGGGTCAGTCTGAATGGCGTCACGGCCTTATACTCCACATCTGCGGAGCGGCGTATAAATGAAATTTATCCATAAAATATAACAAGATGATGCGCCTCTGGTTGTTTATACTCCAAACTTTAACTCCAGAGTATAAAAAAACCATGAAACGCTTTAGCCCTGGAATCTCCGATCCGCCACCACGCGGCCGCGGCCGGCGCTTTTTGCGACATACAGGGCTTGATCCGCGCGCTGGACGAATTCCTCCAGGCTCTCCTTGCCATGCAGCTGCGCCACACCAATCGAAATGCCGATCTGGCCGAGATCCTCGCCGCTGGACCGCTTCACCAGCTTGCGCGCGGCAATGGCGCGGCGGATGGCTTCGCCCAGAGCCTCGGCCTGCTCCAGACCGGTCTGCGGCAGCAGCACGGCGAATTCCTCGCCGCCATAGCGGGCGGCAACATCATGCCCCTTGGTGTTGTCGGCCAGCATGCGCCCCACCAGTTGCAGCACGGTGTCGCCGGTCTGGTGGCCATGGGTGTCGTTGAACCGCTTGAAGTGATCAATATCAATCATCAACAGCGAGAGCCGTCCGGTTTCCGCCGACCGCGCCGCGTTCGCCAATTGATGCAGCGACTGATCGAAGCTCTTGCGGTTGGCAAGGCCGGTCAGCATGTCGGTCAATGCCTCGCGGCGCACCTGTTCGAAGCTCTGCCGCAGCTGCGCCACCTCTGCATTGGTTTCGGCCAGACGGGATTCCAGTGCGCGGTTGCGCTCCTGCATGTCGCGGGTTTCTTCCAGGATCGCGCCGATCAGCGAGGTGATGTCGGTGCCGGTCTGCTCCAAACCGCCGCCGCCCGGAGCCGCCGCATCGCCGAGTTCGCCGCTGAACCGCTCCAGGCGGTCGCCATAAGCGCGCGAATTGCTCTCCGCATTCCCCAATAACTTGCGCACTTGATCAATGGCGGTTTCCAGCCGTTCGGCCATTTCATGCTGGTTGTTGCGGCGATCAGCGGAAAAATACTTGGCGTATAAATCCTCCACCGCTTGCAACGGAATGCGCGCGCCGCCTTTGGACAGCGCATCAACAGCAGCCGTCAACTCGCCATTGCTGCCCGCGTGATAGGCATACCATACAGTGTATTGCGTTGGGGTTGGCGGCAATGCGTACTTGGCCATGCTGGCCACTGCTGCATGGGCATGCTCCGCTGCCCTGTGCATATCATCGTGATACATACGCCCCCGCCTCATACGATGCGATGACTATGCGTATGCCTCCGCTGCTTGGCAACGG
>JAYSEE010000252.1:0-5295 GCA_041914045.1 Ferrovibrio sp.
TCATGCGGGTTTGGGCGGAGAAGGGGATGAAGCTGCCCTTGATGGCATTGGCGGCATCGCGGACGCCGAATTTCTCCGCCGCCAATGCAACGATCGACTTGCCCTCCGGCGTTTCATCGGCCACCGAGGCCAGCATCGCCGCCGTCGCCAGCGCCTTTTCGTTGATGCCCGGCAGCGGCACGAACTCGGTCGCCATGCGATTGCCATGGGTGATGGTGCCGGTCTTGTCGAGCAGCAGGGTATCGACATCGCCGGCGGCTTCCACGGCCCGGCCCGATTTGGCAATCACATTATGCCGGATCAGCCGGTCCATCCCGGCAATGCCGATGGCGGATAGCAGCCCGCCGATGGTGGTCGGGATCAGAGTCACCAGCAAGGCGATCAGGTAGACCACGGGCACCGGCATGCCGGAATAGATGGCGAGGCTTTCCAGGCTGCCGGTGGTGACGAGGAAGATCAGCGTCATGCCGACCAGCAGCACGGTGAGAGCGATCTCGTTCGGCGTCTTCTGGCGTTTGGCGCCTTCGACCAGGCCGATCATGCGGTCGAGGAAGCTTTCGCCGGGATTGACGGTGATCCGCACCTTGATCCAGTCCGACAGCACGCGGGTGCCGCCGGTAACGCCGGAGCGGTCGCCGCCGGATTCGCGGATGACCGGAGCGGATTCGCCGGTGATGGCGGATTCGTCCACCGAGGCGATACCCTCGATCACGTCGCCGTCGCCCGGTATCGGATCGCCGGCCTCGACCAGAACCACGTCGCCGACCCGCAGGCTTGTCGCGACGACAATGGAGGTTTTGCCATCCGCAGCGAGCAATTTGGCCATGGCCTCGGTCTTGCCCCGGCGTAAGGATTCCGCCTGCGCCTTGCCGCGGCCTTCCGCCAAGGCTTCCGCGAAATTGGCGAAGAGAACCGTGAACCACAGCCATGCCGAAATCTGGCCCAGCAGGGCGATATCGCCGCCGATGAAGAGATCACGAATGAAAATCGCGGTGGATGCGGCGGCGACAGCGGCGGTGACGAACATCACCGGGTTGCGCCATAGGCTGCGCGGATCGAGCTTGGCGAAGGATTGGCCGATTGCGGCGCGGATCAGCGGCGGATCGAACAGGGGTTGGTTCAGAGAGGCATGCGTGTTCATGGGATATGCGCCTTCAGAAAGTTTGACCGGCAAGAAGCAGCAGATGCTCGACGATGGGGCCGAGCGCCAGCGCCGGGAAGAAGGTGAGGCCGCCGACGATCAGAATCGTGCCCGCCAGCAGCAGGACGAAGAGCGGGCCATGGGTGGGGAAGCTGCCCGCCGAGGCGGGCGCGGCCTTCTTAGCGGCCAGGCCCCCCGCCATGGCGACGACCGGCACGATCATGGCGAAGCGGCCGAGCAGCATCGTGATGCCGAGCGCGGTGTTGTAGAAGGGTGAATTGGCGGAGAGTCCGGCAAAGGCGCTGCCGTTGTTTCCGGCCGCCGAAGTGAAGGCGTAAAGCGCTTCGCTCAGGCCATGCGGCCCGGCTGAAAGCAGACCGGCCAGTCCGGCATCCGTCACCAAAGCCGCCGCCGTGCCCAGCAGAATCGCCATCGGCGAAATCAGGATGGCAAGCACCGCCAATTTGGCCTCGCGGGCCTCGATTTTCTTGCCGAGATATTCCGGACTGCGGCCAACCATCAATCCGGCCAGGAACAGGGTGGCGACGATGAACAGCGCGATGCCATAGAAGCCCGCGCCGACGCCGCCGACGATGACCTCGCCCAGCATCATGTTGAGCAGCGGCACCAGGCCGCCGAGCGGCAGGAAGCTCGAATGCATGGCGTTCACCGCGCCGCAGGACGCAGCCGTGGTGATCACGGCGAACAGCGCGGAGGTAAAGCCGCCGAAACGGACTTCCTTGCCCTCCATATTGCCCAAGGCAGGATCGACGCCAAGCGCGTTCAGCAGCGGATTGGAGCCCGTTTCGATATTGCCCGCGACCACAACGCCCGCCACGAACAGCAGCAGCATGGTGGCGAGGATGGCCCAGCCCTGGCGCGCGTCGCCCACCATCCGGCCGAATACATTGGTCAGCGCCGCGCCGATCAGGAAGATCATCAGCATTTGCAGGAAATTGCTCAGCGCCGTCGGGTTCTCGAAAGGATGCGCGGCATTGGCGTTGAAAAAGCCGCCGCCATTGGTGCCGAGCATCTTGATCGCCGCCTGGCTCGCCACCGGACCCTGCGCGATCACCTGCTGTGCGCCTTCCAGCGTGGTTGCCGTGGTATAGGCATCGAAATTCTGCGGCATGCCCTGCCAGATCAGGATAATGGCGCCCAGCATTGCGGCGGGCAGCAGGATGCCCAGAGTGCTGCGGCTCATGTCGACCCAGAAATTCCCGATGCTCTTGGTCGATTTCCTGGCGAAGGCGCGGATCACCACCAGGGCGATGCAGATGCCGGTGGCGGCCGACAGGAAATTCTGCACGGTAAGCCCGGCCATCTGGCTGAAATAGCTCATGGTGCTCTCGCCGCCATATGCCTGCCAGTTGGTGTTGGTGACGAAGCTGACGGCCGTATTGAAGGCCAGATCGGCAGGCAGGCCAGGCAAGTCCTGCGGATTCAGCGGCAACGCATCTTGCAGCCGCAAGAGGCCGAACAGCAGCAGGAAGCCCGCGGCATTGAAAACCAGCATGCTGATGGCATAGACCGACCAATGCTGGCCGCGCGCCGGATCGACGCCCGCCATGGCATAGACCGGCCGCTCGATCCAGCGCAGCCAGCCGATCTCGCCGGCGAACAGTCGGGTCAGATAGCGGCCGAGCAGCGGCGTGGCGGCGACGATGATGGCCAGATACAGGCCGAGTTGCAGATAATTGTTCAGGGTCATGGCGCGGCCTCAGAAATCTTCCGCCCGCAGCAGGGCGTAGAGCAGATAAACGGCCAGCAGGACGGCGATGCCGCCGCCCAGGATGAAGTCGAAGATCATGGAAATGCGCTCCCTAAAGGCGCTCGCAGAGCAGGGTGTAGACGACGAATCCTGCGAACAGGCCGCCGCCGAGGATGAGAAAGATGAGATCGGTCATGGGCAGGCTCCAATTGAGCCTGCGGTCTACGCCGGGAGCGCATTAAATCGCCATGCGGCAGATGCGGCCGCCGCATAAAGAAAGCATAAAGGCGGCCTGCAATTCAGGCGGCCGAACGGTTTTTTGAAAGTGGCGTCCCCGGAGAGATTCGAACTCCCGACCCGCTGCTTAGGACGCAGCCGCTCTATCCAGCTGAGCTACGGAGACGTGGGCGGGAAAATACCGTCCGGGGTTGTTCTGGGCAATGGTTCGGGACAATGCTTTCCGGGCAATGGCCGGACAGTCGGGCCAGGGAGATTCCCGCTTGCGCGGGAATGACGGCGGAAATCGGAAAATAGACAATTGCAGGCGCGGGTCGCGCGAGCGGCGCGGGGCGCTTCACGCTTCGCGCAGGTCGAGGGTGACCGGGGCGATCTGGTCGGCCAGATGGCGGGCGAGCTGGGCGCGGGTCTTGGCGTCGCGCAGGATGCGTTCGTCCTGCGGGTTGCTCAGGAAGCCGGTTTCGATCAGCAGGCTGGGAATGCGCGGCGAGCGCAGCACGGCGAAATTCGCCGAGCGCATCGGATTGTCGAGCAGATGCACGCGGGCGCCGATGCCGTTGACGATGCGGCGCTTGGCGCCCAGCGAGGCATTGTGGTTATGCCGCCGCGCCAGGTCGAGCAGGATGGCAGCGGTTTCCTTGTCGGTGCCGCGCAGATCGAGGCCATACATGCCGTCCACGCGGTTTTCGCGCTCGGCCAGGGTGTTGGCGAAACTGTCGGAAGCGCGGTCGGAGCGGCTATAGGCGGAGAGGCCGCGCGCGGCCTTGTTGGGTGCGGCATCGGCATGGATCGACACGAACAGATCGGCGTTGTGCTTATGCGCCACCGCCACGCGGCTGGGCAGGGTGAGATATTCGTCGTCGTCGCGGGTGAGGATCACCTTGATGTCGCGGCGGCTTTTCAGGATGTCGCGGATCTGCAGGCAGATCGACAGCGTGATGTCTTTTTCATGGGTGCCGGAAACCCCGATGGCGCCGGGATCGCGGCCGCCATGGCCGGGATCGAGCACCAGCACGGCGGCCGGCGGCGGCTTGGGCTGCGCCTTTTGCTGCGCCGGCTTGTCGCGCGGCTTGGGCGGCGCTTTGCGGGCGACTTTTTCCTGCGCGGCGGCGGCATCCAGCGACAGGCCAGCCGCCAGGCTGCCCAGCATATACCGGATGAACAAGCGCCGTTGCATCATGCGTTCCGTTCGGTTCCTGGCAAATTGCGCAAGGTTGGCGAATCGGGCGAATCGTCCGCCTCGCGCGAGACGATAGCCAGCACTGCCCTTCCGGCAAAGTGCTTTAATAATGTGTAAAGGGAAAATCTTAAGGCGCCGTTAAGGCTTGGGCGAGATATCTCAGTCCAGCTTGAAGCGCGCGCGGACATCCTGACGGTTGCTTTTTGCCCAGCTTTCGATGGCCTTTTCCAGCGCCGGATCGGGCTTTTCCGGCAGCACGATTTTCAACCGGATATACTGGTCGCCGCGATTATCGGCGGCGCCGGCCTTGGCCATGCCCCGGCCTTTCAGGCGCAGCTGCGTGCCCGAAGAGGTGCCCTTGGGCACCGTCACCGCCACCATGCCGTCCACCGTCGGCACGGCGATCTTGGCCCCCAGCACGGCTTCGTCCAGGCTGATCGGCAGATCCACATGCACATCGTCGCCCTGGCGGGTGAAGAAATCATGCGGCTCGACTTTCACCTCGATGATGGCATCGCCCGCCGCGCCGCCCAGGCTGCCGGCCTCGCCCTGGCCTTTCAGGCGGATCGGCTGGCCATCGGCCACGCCGGGCGGGATGCTGACATCCAATTGCTTGCCGCCGGGCATGGTAACGCGCCGCTTGCAGCCGCGCGCCGCGTCCACGAAGCCGATCTGGATGGTGTAATGCCGGTCGGCCCCGCGTTGCGGCGAAGGGCCGCGTTGCCGGCCGCCCGGACCAGCGCCCGCACCCGCACCGGCCCCGGCCCCGGCGCGGCCGCGCCGCATGGTGTTGAAGATTTCGTCGAGGAAATCCTCGCCGGCTTCCTGGCCGAAGCCCTTGCCGAAGGGTCCGCCGCCGGTGCCGCCGCCGCCGCCGCCGAACGGGCCGCGCGTGCCGCCCGCGCCGCCGCCGGGCCGGAAGCCGCCCCCGAAGCCGCCGCCGAAACCTTGCGCGCGCGGCTGGCCGGCGGCGTCGATCTCGCCGCGATCGAATTTGCCGCGCTTTTCCGGATCGCCAACGATGTC
>JAYSEE010000253.1:0-5281 GCA_041914045.1 Ferrovibrio sp.
CCTGCACGATGCCCTGGCTGCCGATATAGATCCACGAGCCGGCCGTCATCTGGCCATACATCATCAGACCCTTGCGATCCAACTCGTGGAACTTGTCCCAATTCGCCCAGGCCGGCACGATGTTGCTGTTGGCGATCAGCACGCGCGGCGCATCGCTATGGGTGCGGAACACGCCGACAGGTTTGCCCGATTGCACCAGCAGGGTCTGCTCGGGGCCCAGCTCGCGCAGGGCGTTTTGAATCTGGTCGAAGCTGGTCCAGTCGCGCGCCGCGCGGCCGATGCCGCCATAGACCACCAACTCCTCGGGCTTCTCTGCCACATCGGGATCGAGGTTGTTGCGCATCATGCGATAGGCGGCTTCGATCTGCCAGTTCGCGGTATGCAGTTCATTGCCGTGCGGCGAGCGGATCAGGCGGCTATTGTCGCGGCGGGATGCGATGCTGCTCATGCGGGCCTCAGAGATAGGAGCGTTTCGATGTGCCGTCGGAACGATAGGTAAAGCGCGTGGTGAAGCGGTGCGAATTGCCGGGATAAAGCAGAGTGGCGGCGGAAACCACCTGCGCGCCGGACCAGGTGCGCCGGCGCAGCCGCAGGCAGGGCTCGTTCTCGGCCAGCCGCAGCAAGCGGCGCGCGCGTGCATTCGGCATGGCGGCTTCCACTACATGCTCCACTTCGGTGACAGGCGCCACGCGCGAGAGATGTTCGTTCGGCGTCTCGGCGGTGAAATCCGCTTTCAGGTAATCCGGCGCGGTGCGCGGATTCACCCAGCGGTCTTCCAATTGCATCGGCATGCCGTCGGCGAAATGGGTGATCAGCGAATGGAAGACTAGAGTGCCGATTTCCAATCCCAAATCGCGCGCCACATCGGCATTGGCCTTTTCGGCGCGCAGGAATTCCACCTTGGCGGAATGGCGTTGGCCGCGTTCGCGGATTTCATCGGCGATGTTGCGCAATTCCACCAGATTGGCCATCGGGCGCTTTTCGGCCACGAAAGTGCCGGTGCCCTGCACGCGCACCACCAGGCCCTCCTGGGTCAATTCGCGCAAGGCGCGGTTTACCGTCATGCGGCTGACCATGAGCGCGGATACCAGCGCGCTTTCGGAGGGCACCTGATCGCCCGGCCGCCAATCGCCGGCATCTATATGCCGGACGATGTATTCCTTCACGCGGCGATAGCGCGGCGTAGGGCCATTCGCGCTCATGCGGCTCCCCGATAGGCTAGGTGCGGGGAAGTATAAGAGCGATTGTATATACAAGTCCAGTGGGGTGCGGAAATCGCGCCGCCTGTTATAGACTGCCGGCAGTCGAGGAGGCCGCCATGTCGAAAAACCTGAGCCGTTCCCTGCGTTTCGCCAAACAGCCGGTGCGCGGCGGCGGCGTTGTCTCGGCGCAAAACCAGATGGCGGCCGATATCGGCGCAAAAGTGCTGGCCGATGGCGGCAATGCGGTGGATGCCGCCGTGGCCACCGCCTTCGCGCTGACCGTGCTGGAGCCCTGGATGAACGGCCTGGGCGGCGGCGGCTATATGATGGTCTACGACGCCAGGCAGCGCCGCGCTCATTGCGTGGATTTCGGCATGATCGCGGCGCGGCGGCTGGATCCCGGTTTCTATCCGCTGACCGAGGGCAAGGGCGGCGATCTGTTCGGCTGGCCCTCGGTGCTGGAGGATCGCAACATCCTCGGCTATCCCGCCATCGCGGTGCCCGGCCAGCCCGAAGGCATGCGCCTCGCGCTGGAAACCTTCGGCACGCGCTCCTGGGCGCAAAGCCTTGCGCCTGCGGTGGAGCAGGCCGAGCAGGGCGTGGAAGTGGATTGGTTCGCCAGCCTGGTGCTGGCCTCCGCCGCTCCGGTGCTGACGCGCTTTCCCGCCAGCAAGGCGGTATTCCTGCCCGATGATTTCGTGCCGGTGGCGGAATGGGGCGGTGCCACGCCGCGCATCCGCAATCCGGCCTTGCTCGCCACGCTGAAGCGCCTGCGCGATGCCGGCGCGCGCGATTTCTATGAAGGCGAATTGGCGCGCAGCTTGGCGGCCGATCTTGCCGCCGGCGGATCGGCGATTGCCGCCGACGATCTGAGCGGCTATCGCGCCCGCCTGCAGGAGCCGCGGCATCATGCCCATGGCGGCGCGGATTTGCTGCTGCCGCCGGCATTGACGGCCGGGCCCACCTTGGCCGATGCGCTCGCGATTGCCGCGCCGCATCTGCGCGATGGTCTGAACGCCAAGGCTTTCGTCGCCTATGCCGAGGCGCTGGATGCCGCCTATGAAAAACGCCTCAACACCTTGGGCGATACGGAAAACCAAGGCGGCTGCACCACCAATCTTTGCGTGATCGACAAGCAGGGGAATATGGTGGCGCTGACGCAGACCTTGCTCTCGCTGTTCGGCAGCCGCGTGGTGCTGCCGCAAAGCGGCGTGCTGATGAATAACGGCATCATGTGGTTCGATCCCCGGCCAGGCAGGCCGAATTCGATGGCGGCGGGCAAGCGGCCGCTCTCCAACATGCTGCCCAGCTTGGCGCTGAAGGATGGCAAGCCCTGGCTCGCCATCGGCGCGTCGGGCGGCCGGCGCATCCTGCCGGCGGTGATGCAGTTGATCTCCTTCCTTACCGATCACGGCATGGGACTGGAACAAGCCTTCCATCAGCCGCGCATTGATGTCAGCGTCACCGGCCAGCCGGCCTATAATCCGCAACTCGATCCAGCCGTCATCGCCGCCTTGTGCCAGCGTTTTCCCAAGGCGGCGGCAAGGCCGCTGACGCCTTATCCGCTGGCCTATGCCTGCCCCAGCGCGGTTGCAATCGAGCCCGACGGCACCCGACTGGGCATGACCGAGATCGGTCAGCCCTGGGCGGGGGCGGCCGCGAGCCCATAAATCTTGCCAGAATGCCGGCCTAGGCGTATACCAGCGCCAAAATCCCCAGACTTATAAAGATAAATGCGCGGAGTGACGGCGATGGATCGCGTGCGTATCGAAGGTTTTGCGTTTTTGGCGGCATTCATTGCCTGCGTGCCGGCGGCCAATTGGCTGATCGGCAATATCGGCACTTTCTGCGTGCCCAACGGCCCTTGCCTTATCCCGGTGGCGCCCGGCCCCAATGGCGCGATCACCGCGCCCTCGGGCGTGCTGATGGCCGGCGCGGCGCTTGTGCTGCGCGATCTGGTGCAGCGTCGGCTCGGCAAGGGCTGGTCGATCGCCGCCATCGCCATCGGCGCCGCTTTGTCGGCCTTCATCGCGCCGCCGGCCCTGGTGGTGGCCTCCGCCGCGGCTTTCCTGTTTTCCGAATTGGCGGATTTCGCCGTCTACACGCCGCTGCAGCGTCGCGGCCTGATCCGCGCCGTGCTGCTGTCCAGCCTGGTCGGCCTGGCGGTGGATTCCGTCGTGTTCCTCTATCTCGCCTTCGGCAGCCTGGATTATCTGGTCGGCCAGATCATCGGCAAGGCTTGGATGGTGCTGGCCTCGCTGCCGATCATCCATTGGCTGCGCCGGCGCGACGAGCGCTTAGGCATGGAGCCGGCTTAAGGCTTTCTTTCGGCTACGGCGATTTTCCAGAACTCGGCATCCTCGTATTCGGTGGGATCGGGAATGCCGGCGAGATGGAAGGCTTCCGCGCGCTCCACGCAGGTGCCGCAGCGGCCGCAATGCCTGTCGCCGCCTTTATAGCAGCTCCAGGTTTCGGCGAACGGCACGCCCAGCCTTGCGCCTTCCGCTACGATGCCGGCCTTATCGGTATGCAGGAAGGGCGAATACAGCGCCACTTCGCCCATGCCTTCCAGCGCCAGCCGTTGCATTTCGGCGAAGGCGGCGATGAAGCCCGGCCGGCAATCGGGATAGATGAAATGGTCGCCGCCATGCACGGCGATGCCCACGGCCTGCGCGGCCTGGCCCGATGCGATGCCGAATGCAATGGTCAGCATGATGGCGTTGCGGTTGGGCACGATGGTGGATTTCATGTTGTCTTGCGCGTAATGCCCATCCGGCACCGCATCCTTGGCGCCGGCCATCAGCGATGAGCTGCTCAGGAATTGCGCCAGCGCCCGGATATCCACCACGTCATGCTTCGCGCCCAAACGCTTGGCGGTGCGGGCGGCATAATCCACTTCCTTGGCGTGGCGCTGGCCGTAATCGAAGGTGAGCAATTGCACCAGTTCGCGCTCCGCGGCCACCTTATGCGCAAGCGTTACGGAATCGACGCCGCCCGAGCATAGAATGACGGTTTTGATGTTCATGCGGCTTTTCTGCGGCGCAGTTGCAGGATGGCGATCAATCCGAGCAGGGCGAGCGCCGGCAGGTAGATCAAATGCTTGCTCGGCCGATCCGACGGCAGCAGCACTTCGGTGACCTTGTAGCCGCTTTCCAGCCCGACGCGCTTGGCGGCGGAGCCGAATTTGATGGCGCCGATCTGCACATCGTTGCCCATCATCGTCATGCCCGCGCCGGCGGCGGCGATGCGTGCACGCCCTTCGCCGGCAGCGGTCAGCGGCAGCGATACCGTCTTGTTCACATCGTCGCCTTCGATATTCGTGCCTTCCACGCGCAGCAGCAGGCGGCCGCCCTCGGGGACGCGGCCGGCGATCTCGAAGATTTCCTTGCCGGGGCGATGCGTATAGGGATCGTACAGCATGTCCATGAAATAGCCTGGCCGGAACAGCGCGAAGCAGACCAGCAGCAAGGCCGCGCTTTCCCATAGCCGGCTTTTGGTGAGGAACCAGTTCATCGTTGCGGCGGAAAACAACAGGATCGCCAATGTCGCGATGCCGATCACCAGCAGGGCTTCCAGCCAATTGGCGATATCTATCATCAATATCTGCGGATTGAAGATGAACACGAAAGGCAGGATGGCGGTGCGCATCGAATAGACCGTGCCTTGCAGGGCGGTCTTGATCGGATCCTCGCCTGAGATCGCCGCCGCCGCGAAGGATGCCAGGCCCACCGGCGGCGTCACATCGGCCATGATGCCGAAGTAGAACACGAACAGATGCACGGCGATCAACGGAATCGCGAGGCCGGATTGCGCGCCGAGTTCCACGATCACCGGCGCCATCAAGGTGGCCACCAGGATGTAATTCGCCGTGGTGGGAATGCCCATGCCCAGGATCAGACAGATGATTGCCGTCAAGATCAGCATGGCGATCACGTTGCCGCCGGAGATGAATTCCACGAAATCCGTCATCATCAGGCCCATGCCGGTCAAGGTGACGGTGCCGACGATCACGCCCGCCGTGGCGGTGGCGATGCCGATGCCCACCATGTTGCGCGCGCCGATGGCGAAGCCGTCAACCA
>JAYSEE010000254.1:0-5260 GCA_041914045.1 Ferrovibrio sp.
TCGCCGAGATCGCCGATGTGCGCGTGGTGGTGAATGCGCCGGGGCTGGGCGACGATATCCAGGCCATCAAGGCCGGCATTCTGGAAATCGCCGATATCCTGGTGGTGAATAAGTCCGACCTGCCGCTGGCCGAACGCTCGGCCCGCCAGCTTGCCGCCATGGCATCGCAGCGGGAAGGCCGCAGCGTGCCGGTGCTGCGCACATCGGCCACCACCGGCCAGGGCGTGGCCGAGCTTGCCGATGCGATTGCCGCGCTGGGCCGGCGCAAGCGGCCCGATCCGCGCGCCCGGCTGCGCCGATTGCTGCTCGGCCTGGCGCAGGATTGGTTCCGCCGCCGCCTGCAAGCTTTGCCGGATGCGGCACTGGACACGCTGGCCCGCGATCTATTGGATGGCGCCCGCGACACCGATGCCGCAATGCTCGAGCTTCTTACCCTGTTGGACAAGGACAGATGAACCCGCAATTTCCCGCCGCGCCGATCCGCTCGCATATCCAGGCCATCAACGGCTCGCGCATCCGCATCGTCAATCGCGCCGCCAGCGGCATGAGCGATATTCTGCCGCTCTGGTTCGGCGAGGGCGACGATCCCACGCCGTCCTTCATCACCGATGCCACGGCGGCGGCGATGAAATCCGGCCAGACCTTCTACACGCCCAATCGCGGCATCCCGGAATTGCGCGCGGCGATCCAGCGCTATCTCAAGCGCACCTACGATCAGGACGTGGCCATCGACCGCATCACCGTCACCGCCTCGGGCATGAATGCGCTGATGCTGATCACGCAATGCATTCTGGGGCCGGGCGATAACGGCGTGACGATCGGCCCGGTCTGGCCCAATGGCCAGCAGGCCATGCGGGTGATGGGCGCCGAACCGCGCCGCGTCGATCTCACGCCCCAGCCGGATGGCGGCTGGCGGCTCGATCTCGACCGGCTATTCGATGCCTGCGATGAAAACACCCGCGTGCTCTCGATCAACAGCCCGGGCAATCCCACCGGCTGGCTGGCCAGCGAGGAAGAACTGCGCGCCATTCTGGATTTCTGCAAGTCGCGCGGCATCTGGGTTCTGTCCGACGAAGTGTATTCGCGCATCGTCTACGACCGGCCCTATGCGCCGACTTTCCTCACCATCGCCGAGCCGGACGACCCGGTGATTATCGTCAATTCCTTCTCGAAAAGCTGGTCGATGACCGGCTGGCGCCTGGGCTGGATCATCGCGCCGCCGCGTTTGCAGACCGAGATCGAGAAGATGACCGAGTTCAACATCTCGCATGCCACCACCTTCGTGCAGCATGGCGGCGTGGCGGCGATGGATCATGGCGATGCTTATACCGCCAGCCTGGTGGCCCGCTATGGCCAGGCGCGCGATCTGGTGTTCCAGCGGCTATCGGCTTTGCCGCGCGTACGGCTGGCCCGGCCGGAAGGCGCTTTCTATGCCTTCTTCGCCCTGGATGGCATGACCGACAGCCTGGCCTTCTGCCTCAAATTGCTGGAAACCGCCAAGGTCGGCCTGGCGCCGGGCATCGCTTTCGGCGATAGCGGCGAAGGCCGCATCCGGCTCTGCTTCGCCGCTTCGCTGCCCAAGCTGTCGGAAGCCCTGGACCGGCTGGAGCCGCAATTGCGTTGAGCAGACTGGATCGCTTCGAGCGACTGCCGCAGCGTCAACCGCCGTTTGTAATGGTGGCGGATTATTGCCAAGGGGCGGGGGCGGGGGTAGTTTTTCGCCCTGCATAGAAAGCATCACCGGAGGAAAAGCGCCATGACCCAGGCTGTCATCGTATCCACTGCCCGCACCGGCCTCGCCAAATCCTGGAAGGGCGGTTTCAACATGACGCATGGCGCCACCCTGGGCGGCGCTGCTTTGGCTGCCGCCGTCGAGCGCGCCAAGGTCGATCCGGCCGAGATCGAGGATGTGATCATGGGCTGCGCCACCCCCGAAGGCGCCACCGGCAGCAACATCGCGCGGCAGGTCGCTTTGCGCGCCGGGCTGCCGATCACCACTTCGGGCGTCACCGTCAACCGCTTCTGCTCCTCGGGTCTGCAAGCCATCGCCATGGCCGCCCAGCGCGTGATCGTGGATGGCGCGCCGGTGGTGGCCGCCGGCGGCGTGGAATCAATCTCGCTGACGCAGAACGAGATGAACAAGAGCAATCTGATTGATCCCTGGCTGAACGAGCATAAGCCGGAAATCTATTGGCCGATGCTGCAAACCGCCGAAACGGTGGCCAAGCGCTACAATATCAGCCGCGAGGACCAGGATCGCTACGGCGCCCGCAGCCAGCAGCGCGCCGCCGCCGCCCGCGAAGCCGGCAAGTTCAACGACGAAATCATTCCGGTGAAGACCACGATGGCGGTGGCCGACAAGGAAACCGGCCAGACCACCACCCGTGAAGTGACGGTCGCCAGCGACGAGGGCATCCGCGCCGACACCACTTTCGAGGGCGTGTCGCAGATCCGGACGGCGATTCCCGGCGGCGTGATCGCGGCGGGCAATGCCAGCCAGTTTTCCGATGGCGCCTCGGCCTGCATCGTGATGAACGCCAAGCTGGCCGAGAAGCGCGGCCTGCAGCCGCTGGGCATCTTCCGCGGCTTCGCGGTGGCCGGCTGCGAGCCCGACGAAATGGGCATCGGCCCGGTTTTCGCCGTGCCGCGCCTGCTGGAGCGCGCCGGGTTGAAGGTGTCGGATATCGACCTCTGGGAATTGAATGAAGCCTTCGCCTGTCAGGTGATCTATAGCCGCGACAAGCTCGGCATCCCGGACGACAAGCTCAACGTCAATGGCGGCGCCATCGCGGTGGGTCATCCTTACGGCACTTCGGGCGCGCGCCTCACCGGCCATGCGCTGATCGAGGGCAAGCGCCGCGGCGCCAAGCTGGTGGTGGTCACCATGTGCATCGGCGGCGGCATGGGCGCGGCCGGCTTGTTCGAAGTGGTCTGAGCCGACGCAGTCCCTGAAACACCGAAGGCCGGCAGCAATGCCGGCCTTTTTCTTTTTAGATCAATTGTTTAGGCGATGATATCGGGCAGCAGCAGGCTTTCGATGCGAATGATCTGGTCCTTCAGGGCCAGCTTTTTCTTTTTCATCCGCTGAATCTGAATCTGGTTGATATGCGCCTGTTCGGCCAGCGCATTGATGGCGTCGTCGAGGTCGCGATGCTCGGCGCGCAAATCCGCCAATTGCCGGTTCAGCGCCTCGATATCGATACTGCCGGTAAAATTCATCCTGCCCACCTTCGGATGCCGTCGAGTCCGGCCGGGCCGGTTTACCCAACAGCATCATATGGTAGCATAACACGGAATGAGCATCACCGGCACTGGCTTCTGGTCGTTTTCCAACGCCATCTACGCGCGCCCCGGCGTGGCCGAGGCGGCGCTGGCCTTGCAGGATCTGCATGGCGCGGATGTCAACATCGTGCTGTTCTGCTTCTGGCGCGCCCGGCTCGGCCTGTCCAACTGGGCGCCGGGCGAAATGCAGCGCGCCATCGACGTGCTCAAGCCGGTGAATGCCGTGCTGGCGCCCTATCGCCAGGCCCGCCGCGCCTTGAAGAACATGGTGCTGGAGGATGACAGCCTGCAGCCGCTTTACGACGAAACCATCGAGCTGGAATTGCGCATCGAGGCGCAGGCGCAATTGGCGCTGGAGCCGATGGCGCAGCTCAGCCATGCGCTGAGCCATTTCGGCGGCCGGGCCGATGAGATGGCCGCCGCTGTGCGGCATCTCGCCGAATACACCGCCACCTTGCCCAATGCCGGCCGCGAGGCCGATGCGCTGGCGCTGCAATTGCTGCGCGCGATCTATACCGCCGATCCAGTGATGCCAGTGCCAGGCGATCCAGCCTTGCCGAGCAATTGATCAATCCCGCTCGGGCTTGCCCTGCCAGCGCCGCACCATGCCGCTATCGAGATCGAACAGGTCCAGCACGCGGCCGACGCTATGCGCCACCATTTCATCCAGGCTTTTCGGCTTGGCATAGAAGGCCGGCATCGGCGGCACGATGATGGCGCCGATTTCGGCGGCGGCCGCCATGGCGCGGATATGCCCGAGATGCAGCGGCGTTTCGCGCGGCATCAGCACCAGCCGCCGGCGTTCCTTCAGCGCCACATCGGCGGCGCGCGTCAACAGGTTGCCCGACATGCTGTAGGCGATTTCGCCCAGCGTTTTCATCGAGCAAGGCGCGACGATCATGCCGAGCGTGCGGAACGAACCGGACGCGATGGCCGCGCCCACATCGCCCAGCGGGTAGGTCTTGTCCGCCAATGCGCGCACGCTTTTCGCCGTATGATCGGTTTCATAGGCGATGGTCATTTCGGCGGCACGGGTCAGCACCAGATGGGTTTCGATGCCCATCGCGCGCAGCGATTCGAGCAAACGTATACCGTAGATCGCACCCGAGGCGCCGGTGATGCCGACCACGATTCGCTTGCGGGATTCCGCCGCAATCGCCGGACCCGCAACCGCCGAGCCTGCAATGACCGATTCGGTGGATGATTTTGGGGATGATCTTGTGCGCCGCGTCATGCTTGTCGATCCATCGAAGATAATTTGCACGAATCCTACTGACAAAGCGAGGGCGGAGTGCTTACATGAGTTTGTGCGCGAGCTGGTACGGTCGCGTTCATGGCCGCCCGGCGACGCGCTCCGAACCTGCCAAGGAGGAGACCGCGATGGCTCAACAGATGCTTAAGTCTTACGCCGCGCCGCAAACTCACATTGATACGCTGGTCGATAAACACGCCCATCTTCAGATGGCGATCGACGATGAGGCGCATCGTCCGCTGCCCGACAGCGCCCGCATCGCGCAGCTCAAGCGCGAGAAGCTGCGTCTGAAGGAGGAAATCTCCCGCCTCTCCAACTGATCGCGAGGCGGAGCCGGCCCGGACTTTGATCCCGCTTTCTCTGGATCAGAGCTTCCGGGCCTGTTCGCGCAATTCGAATTTCTGAATTTTGCCGGTGGAGGTTTTCGGCAGGTCGCTGAACACCACCGTTTTCGGCACTTTAAACTTGGCCAGATGCTCGCGGCAGAAACCGATCAGGTCTTCCGCCGTGGCCTTGCTGCCCTGCTTCAAGGTGACGAAGGCGCAGGGCGTTTCGCCCCAATGCGCATCGGGCCGCGCCACCACGGCGGCTTCCATCACATCGGGATGCATGTAGAGCACGCCTTCCACTTCCAGCGTCGAGATATTCTCGCCGCCGGAGATGATGATGTCCTTCGAGCGATCCTTGATCTGCATATAGCCATTGGGATGCAGCACGGCCAGGTCG
>JAYSEE010000255.1:0-5209 GCA_041914045.1 Ferrovibrio sp.
CATTGATACCGGACAGCAGGAATTGGTGGGCGATTTCCCCGGCATGACCTTCGCGCCCCGATTCTCGCCGGATGGCAACCGCGTCATCATGTCGCTGGCGGTGGATGGCAATTCCGACATCTACATGATGGACCTGCGCACCCGGTCGCGCAGCCGGCTCACCTCCGATCCCGGCATTGATACGTCGCCGTCATTCTCGCCAGACGGGCGTCAGGTCACCTTCAACTCGGATCGCGGCGGCACCAAGCAGATCTATGTGATGAATGCCGATGGCTCCGAGCAGAAGCGCGTCTCCTTCGGCCAGGGCCGCTATTCCACCCCGGTCTGGTCGCCGCGCGGCGATTTGATCGCTTTCACCAAGGAAATTCCTGGGAATTTCGCCATCGGCGTGATGCGCCCGGATGGTTCGGGCGAGCGTATTCTAAGCACCTCGCCGATGGTGCAGGAGGCTCCGACCTGGGCCCCGAATGGCCGCGTGCTGATGTTCTATCGCGAACGCGCCTGGGATCAGCGCGGGCAGGGCCAGCGGGTGCGGCTGTTCTCCATCGACCTCACCGGCTACAACGAACGCGAGTTGCCGACGCCCATTGATGCCTCAGATCCGGCTTGGTCGCCGCTTTCGCCGCTGATCCGTTAATTGGCAGGGAAGTGGCGAAAACTGTTGCAGAAATGCCGCAGTAAAGGGCAATCGCGGTCCAGCAATGTGAACGGCCCCTTGCTACTCGATTATGGCGTGGATATGATCGAAAACGACGCAGTGGCTTGAACCAAAGGGTTCCGGCATGCTCGTCCGCTGGCAAATCGAGTGCTTGCTTTTTTGGCAGATACCCGAAGCGCTGACGGACGGTATGACGGGTAAGGTGGCGAGAGCCCAACGCGACGGTGCCGATGCAGGCAGTCTCGCTGCTGGCTCGGGCCGCAAGTGGATTGGGTAGTCACGGTGAGACGCAGTCACGGGTGATGTGACGGGCAGTCACGGTGATGAGCCGTCACACTGAGTTGCAGACAGTGAATGCTGAGTTGCAGACAGTGAATTGCAGACAGTGAATTGCACAGGTATCTGATCACCAAACCAAACCCTATGGAGGGGTAAAACATTATGCGCCTCAACACCTTCGGCACCAAGTTCGTGGCCGTTGCTGCGGTTGGCCTGTTCCTCGCGGCTTGCGATAAGGCTCCGGAACCCACTGCTGCCACCGGTACCGGCGGCGCGTCCGCTCGCCCGGCTGCCCCGCAGTCCGCCACCGGCCCGACCACCTCGGCCATCCAGCCCGGCTCGGTGCAGGATTTCCAGGTCAATGTCGGCGACCGCGTGTTCTTCGACTACGACAAGTTCGAGGTCAAGCCGGCTGGCAAGGCTACCCTGGATAAGCAGGCTGCCTGGCTGAAGCGCTATGGCCAGTACAAGGTCGTGATCGAGGGCCATGCCGACGAACGCGGCACCCGCGAATACAACCTTGCGCTCGGCGAGCGCCGCGCCAACGCCGTGAAGGGCTACCTGGTGAACCAGGGCATTCCGGCCGCCCGCGTGACCACCATCTCCTACGGCAAGGAGCGCCCGGTTGCCCTCGGCTCGAACGAGGCTGCCTGGGCTCAGAACCGCCGTGGCGTGACCGTTCTGTCGAACTAAGTTCGGCGACCGACGGGCCGGCCTCGCGCCGGCCCGTCAGGATTTCAAACACCCGCTTGCCCCGGCTCGCGCCGGCGGCTGCGGGTGTTTTTCTTTCCGGTTCTTTCCTGGCCTGCTTTTCGGTTTTCCGCCTTTGCGGATACGCGATGGCGAAATCCGCCTAGGGCCATGCTTTTGCCGTAAAAAGCGGGTATTCATTCAGCGATAGATCACAGCGAATCGGCGGCGTGCCGCCGCGCCGGATTTCCGCCGGTCGCCACGCGGATTCGCCAGCATGTCGAGGTTTCCCCATGATGCTGCCGTCTGCCATCCGAATTTCCGCCGCGCTGCTGCTTGGCACCCTGGCCCTGGCATTGGCCGCCGCCGCGCCGGCTGCCTTGGCGCAGAGCGACACGCAATATCTGATGGAGCGCATCAACCGGCTGGAAAACGATCTGCGCTTTCTCCAGCGTCAGGTTTCTCGCGGCGGCAACGTGCCGCAGCAGAACGCGCCCGGGATCAATCAGGGCGGCATGAATCAGGGCAGCCTCACGCAGGGCGATGATGGCGAAACCAGCATCGCCAACCGGCTGTCGGGCCGCATCGACCAGTTGGAAGGCCAGATCCGCGAATTGGTCGGCCGTTTCGAGGAAGTGGAATTCAAGAACACCCAGACCCAGCGCCGCATGGACAAGCTGGTGGAGGATGTGGATTACCGCCTGAACGAACTGGAAAAGGCCCGGCCCGCGCCCGGAGCCCCGGCGGCCGCTGCCCAAGCTGCTGCTCCGGCTCAGGCTGCCGCGCCGCCGGCCGGCGAACCGCAGCAACTGGCGCGCGGCTCCACCTCGTCGCAGCCCGGCATGGCGCCGACCAAGGAAGGCGTGCTGGGCACGCTGCCCACCGATGCCTCGGGCCGGCCGCTGCAAGGCGCGGCCCCGGCTGCTCCGGCTGCCAGCACTCCAGCGGCGAATGTGGCGCGCGCCACGCCGCCGGCCTCCGCTGCCGGCCGGCTGCCGGCCGGCACGCCGAAGGAGCGTTATGAATTCGCCTACAAGCTGCTGGCGCAGAGCGAATACGCTGCCTCCGAAGCGGCCTTCAAGGAATTCCTCGCCGCCCATGGCAGCGATCCGCTGGCGGGCAATGCGCAATACTGGCTGGGCGAAACCTATTATGTGCGGCAGATGTACGAACCCGCCGCCACGGCTTTCCTGCAAGGCTATCAGGGCCATCCGAAAGGGCCGAAAGCGCCCGACAGCCTGCTCAAGCTGGGCATGACCTTGGGGGCGATGAAAAAGACCGCCGAAGCCTGCGCCGCCTATGGCCAGCTTGCGAAGGAATTCCCCAATGCGCCGCCGCATGTGAAGGAAGCCACGGGCCGCGAACGTGCCAAGGCCGGCTGCCGCTAAAACGCCGTCGGCGCTGCGCGCGGCCGAACTCGGCCATGCGCTGGCGCCGCTGCTGGCAAGGCCCAGGCCCAGGCCCAGGCATATCGCCGTGGCTTGCTCGGGCGGCGCGGATTCCCTGGCGCTCGCTCTGCTGACCGCCGAATGGGCCGGGCCGCGCGGCATCGCGGTTTCCGCCTTGATCGTGGATCACCGCCTGCGCCAGGACTCGGCTGCCGAGGCCCGCCAAGTGGCGGCCTGGCTGAAACAGGCCGGCATCGCCGCGCATATCCTCACCCGCAAGGGGCCGAAGCCGAAAGCCGATATCCAGGCCGCCGCCCGCGCGGCGCGCTATGGCCTGCTGGCCGATTGGTGCGCGCGGCACGGCGTGCGGCATCTGCTGCTGGCGCATCATCGCGAGGATCAGGCGGAAACCCTGCTGCTGCGCGCCATGCGCGGTTCCGGCATCGACGGCCTGGCCGCCATGGCGCCCAGCCGGCGCTTGAATGGCGATCTGCATATCCTGCGGCCTTTGCTGGATCAGCCCAAGGCGCGGCTTTCGGCGGCGCTGCAAAAGCGCGGCCAGGCCTGGATCGAAGACCCCAGCAACCGCAACGAGGCTTTCGCCCGCGTGCGCGTGCGGCAGGCGCTGCAAACGCTGGATGAAGACGGCAGTCTGGCCCGGCATCTCGCCACCACGGCGGCCAACATGGCCCGTGCGCGCCAGGCGTTGGAGCGCATCGCCGCCGAAACCCTGGAGCGCAGCGTCGCCTGGCATGCGGCCGGTTTCGCCTGGCTGGATGCCGATGCCTTGCGCGCCGCGCCGGAAGAGATCGGCTTGCGGGCGCTGGCGCGTCTGCTGCGCCTGGTGGGCGGGCTGCCCGAGCCGCCGCGCCTGGAAAGCCTGCAACGCCTGCTGGCCGATCTGGACCGGCCGGCCACTTTGCATCGTTGCCGGCTGCTGCCCATTGATGGCCGGCTTCTGGTGCATCGGGAAGCGCGCTTCCCGCCCGATCCGTTGCCGCTGGCTCGCATCGGTGGAGAAGCCGAATGGGATGGCCGGTTCGATCTGCGGGCGGCCAAACCGCTGCCGGGCCTGCGTCTGGCTGCCTTGGGAGATGCGCGGCATTCTGAACTGGCAGCACGGGAAGCCGAAATCCCCCGCCCGGTCTGGCCCAGCCTGCCGGCGCTCTGGCGCGGCAAGCGGCTGGTCGGCCTGCCGGTTTTGTCGCCCGCCGGCACGTTGGCCGCCCTTGCCGTGCGGTTTCGAAACAGTTTGTGACGGTTTACCGCCCCGGCGAGCGCAGATTCTTGCGCCGCTCGCCTTGTTTCGCGGCGCTCACCCCATATTTATAATCGACAAGTGATTATAGCCCTCCGCTGCGGATCGGCTAAACTAAGAATACGGACGGCCGGTCAATTGACTTACAGTTGGGCTGGCTTTGTAGGAAAGGTGTGGGCTCCGTGAACATATTCGGCCGCAATCTTGCGCTATGGGTCATCATCGGTCTGCTGGTGGTCGCCCTGTTCAACCTGTTCCAGGGCCCTTCGATGCGCGAAGGCGGCAGCTCCGTCGCCTATTCCGATTTTCTCAACGAAGTGACCAACGGCCAGGTGACCGATGTCGCCATCCAGGGCCACACCATCAAGGGCCATTTCCGCGATGGCCGCAGCTTCTCCACCTATGCGCCCAGCGATCCCGGCCTGGTCGGCCGCCTGACCGAGCGCGGCGTGCGCGTGCAGGCCGTGCCGCCGGATGAAGGCAACACGCTGGTCAATATCCTGATCTCCTGGTTCCCCATGCTGCTGCTGATCGGCGTGTGGATTTTCTTCATGCGCCAGATGCAATCGGGCGGCGGCAAGGCGATGGGCTTCGGCAAGTCCAAGGCCCGCCTGCTCACCGAACGCCATGGCCGCGTCACCTTCGAAGACGTGGCCGGCATCGAGGAAGCCAAGACCGAGCTGGAAGAGATCGTGGAATTCCTGCGCGACCCGCAGAAATTCCAGCGTCTCGGCGGCAAGATCCCGAAGGGCTGCTTGCTCGTCGGCCCTCCGGGCACGGGTAAAACCCTGCTGGCCCGCGCCATTGCCGGCGAAGCCAATGTGCCGTTCTTCACCATCTCGGGTTCCGACTTCGTGGAAATGTTCGTCGGCGTCGGCGCCAGCCGCGTGCGCGACATGTTCGAGCAGGCCAAGAAGAACGCGCCCTGCATCATCT
>JAYSEE010000256.1:0-5154 GCA_041914045.1 Ferrovibrio sp.
CCTGTTTCCCGACAAGCTGCACGTCTATCAATGGCACGGCGAAGGCTTCGACCTGCCGCGCGGCGCGCAGCATCTGGCGCGCGGGCGCTACTTCCCCAACCAGGCCATGCGGGTGGGCGAGAATGCCTATGGCATCCAGTTCCACCCGGAAGTGACCGGCGCGATGATGCGGATATGGACCGCAAAGGCGGCGCATCGCATGGGCCTGCCCGGCGCGCAGGCGCGCGAACTGCACTTCAACGGCCATGCCAAATACGATGCCGGCATCGCCGCCTGGCTGCGCGGCTTCCTCAAGCATTGGCTGAAGCAGCCGGCGGCTTTGCGCGAAGCGCTTTCGGAAGCGGCGGATTAAGGGCGGCGCTTAAGCCTTCGCCTTTTCCAGCACGGCGACGAAAAAGCCGTCGGTGCCGTGGCGGCCCGGGCTGAGATGCAGAATCGGCTGATGGCCGGGGCAGGTTCCCCCCACCGCGCGCGGCCAGATTTCCGGCACCGGCAGCAGACTGAAATCGCCATGCCGCTGCTGAAAAGCCGCGATCTGATCCTCATTCTCCTCGGGCAGCACCGAGCAGGTGACATAGATCAGCCGGCCGCCCGGCGCGACCAAGCGCGCGGCGCGGTCGAGAATCTCGGCCTGCTTGCTGCGCAATTCCAGCACATCGGTTTCGCTCAAGCGCCAGCGCGCATCGGGCTTGCGCCGCCAGGTGCCGGTGCCGCTGCATGGCGCATCCACCAGCACGCGGTCTGCCTTGGCGGCCTGGCGCTTCAGCCATTTCGACTCCAACACGCGGCATTCGGCGTTATGCACGCCGGCGCGGCGCAGCCGCAGCTTGGCGCGCGCCAGCCGCTTTTCGCTGACATCGCAGGCCACCAGACGGCCGCTATTGCGCATCGCCGCGCCGATGGCCAGCGACTTGCCGCCGGCCCCGGCGCAAAAATCCACCACCAGCTTGCAGCCGGCGGCTTCCACCAGCATCGCCGCGATCTGCGAGCCTTCATCCTGCGGCTCGACCAGCCCTTCGGCATGGGCCGCGCCATCGTTCACATAGGCATTGGGGCCAAGCCGCAAACCGATGGGCGAAAGCGGCGTGGGCTGCGCGCGTTCCTCCTCGGCGGCCAATGCGGCCAGAGCGGCTTCGCGCGTGGTCTTGAGCGTATTGACCCGCAAATCCAGCGGCGCGGGCCGCAGCATGGCGGCCAGTTCGAGCTCCAGATCCACGCCGAAACGCCGGCGCAGGCGCGGCTCGATCCAGGCCGGAATCGAATAGCGCACCGCCAGCGGCATCTCGGGATGCTCCAGCGTATGGCCGCCCAATTGCCGCAATGCCTTATCCAGATCGGAACCCTCGCCAAGCTCCAGCATGTTGCGCATGCTTTCCGGCTTGCTGCCATCCTGCAAAATCTTCAGCGCCGCGATCTGCAAGGCGGCATCCTGATCGGCCTCGGCGATGCCGGCGCGGGTCAGCCACCATTGCAGCCGGGCGCGCTGGCGCAAGGCATCCATCGCCATCTGCACAACGGCGCCGCGCTCGCGCTCGTCGAAACGGCGATGATGGGATTTCATCCAACCGAACAGCGTACGATCAGCGGGATCGCGGCTGGCCTCGATGGCCGACAGCAAGGCGATGGCGCCGCGCAGGGCATTGCGGCTCTGGCCGGGACGAATGGGTTTGCGTTCGCTCTGTCCGCGCGGCTTATCGCGGCGGTCGTCGCCGCGCTTCAAGCCATGGCCCGGGCCATGCTGCTGGCCACGCTGCGGGCCGCGATTTTGCGGCCTGTCGTCGCGGGGCCTATCGCTGCGGGGCCTGTCGCTGCGGGGCCTGTCATCGCGATATCTGTCGCCGCGCGGACGATCATCACGCGGCCTATCTTCACGGCGAGGCCGATCTTCACGATAAGGCCTGTCTTCACGGTGGGATCGGCTTTCACCATGCGGCCGCGCATCGCGCTGTGGGCGCTCAGGACGTTCGAACCGTTCAGACCGCTGGGGCCGTTCAGACCGCTGGGGCCGTTCAGACCGCTCAAATCGTTCGACGCGCCCGGATTGTTCAAATCGCTGCGGACGCTCGGACCGCTGTGGACGTTCGGGACGATTTGACTCGTCGGAACGATAGGGACGCGACGGCTTCTCGGCGCGCGCCGGCCTGCCGGCGGATTGCGCGTTGCCGGCCCAGGATTTGTTATCGCGTGCTTTGCCATCGCGGGGCTTGCCCTCATAGGGGCGATCCGAGCGCGGTTTATCGGCGCGCGGTTTACCGGCGTAGGGCTTATCCGAACGCGGCCTGTCAGAACGGGGTTTGTCGGACCGCGGCTTATCGGAACGGGGCTTATCGGAACGGGGCTTATCCGGGCGGGATCGCTCGGCGCGCGCGCCGGCTTCCGCGCTGCGATAGCCGCCAGCATTGCTGTTGCTGCCGGGCTTGCGCGGGCCGCCGGATTTATGCGGCGGCCGTTGAGGGGGACGGGTCGATTTCATCGGCGGACCATAGGGCGGAACGGCCCCGCCGGGAAGCCCCGGAGGGCCGGACTTTAGCCGAAGCGGCTATTGCGCATATTGACCTTCAATTTGAGGTCGGCCACCGCCACATCCAGTACGTTGATGGTCTTTTTCATATCCTCGAGTTCCTTGCGGGTTTCCTCGAGGCTCTTGCGCAGCTCGCCGAGCTGGCCGTCGAAGCTCTGATTGACGCGGTGGGCTTCGTTGAGGCTTTTCACCACCGCATCCACCTGGCGCTCGGCGGCGCTGACGCGCACTTCCAGGCTTTGGCGCAATTGGCTGATCCGCATCTCGAAATTGCCGAGATGCAGCAACAACCAGGCCCCGGCCCAGAATAATACGATGCCGCCACCCAGTATGATCAGCCAGTCGCTCATGAAGGTCTCCCCAGACGTTAATCCGGTCGATCTTTTGCCCCAGGATACAGGACAATTCTGATACGCGGCAATTGCTCAATTGGATGAGATTCTGGCGAAATGTATCATTTTCAATGGGTTGTAGCCGATGCCATAGGCCAGGGCCGCCGGCCGGTCGATATCCCAAATCGCCAGATCGGCGCGTTTGCCGATTTCCAGGCTGCCGCATTCGCTTTCCAGCCCCAGCGCCCGGGCGGCGTTGATCGTCGCCCCCGCCAAGGCCTCTTCCGGGGTCAGCCGGAACAGCGTGCAGGCCATGTTGAGCATCAGCAGCAGCGACGTGACCGGCGAGGTGCCCGGATTGCAATCGGTGGACACCGCCATCCGCACGCCATGGCGGCGCAGCGCGTCGATGGGCGGCAGCCGGGT
Organism: Ferrovibrio sp.; assembly: GCA_041914045.1. Classification (GTDB taxonomy): domain Bacteria; phylum Pseudomonadota; class Alphaproteobacteria; order Ferrovibrionales; family Ferrovibrionaceae; genus Ferrovibrio. The sequence continues at coordinate 3,280 of JAYSEE010000256.1, forward strand.
TTCGCGCAGGGCATAGAAAGCGCCCGGCAGCAGCACCGCCACTGTGCCGCTTTGCGCCATCGCCAGCGCGCCCGCCTCGCTCAGATATTCCAGATGGTCGGCGGAGAGCGCGCCGAATTCCGCCGCCAGCCTGGCGCCGCCCTGGTCGCTCAACTGCTCGGCATGCAGCTTCACCGGCAGTCCATGGCGCTTGGCCGCCTCGAAGACGCGCCGGGTCTGCGCCGGGCTGAAGCCGATGGTTTCGCAAAAGGCATCCACCGCATCGGCCAACCCGGCCTTGGCGGCGGCGGGGATGATGCCGGTGCAGACCAGATCAATATAGCCGTCGGCATCGTCGGCATATTCCGGCGGCAGGGCATGGGCCGCCAATAAAGTGGTGCGCACATGCACCGGATGGCTCTCGCCCAAACGCCGCGCCACGCGCAGGCATTTCAGTTCGTCGGCTTCGTTCAGGCCATAGCCGGATTTGATTTCCAGCGTGGTGACGCCCTCGCCCAGCAAAGCGCGCAGGCGTTTGCCGCTTTGCTCGACCAAGGCTTCCTCGCTGGCGGCGCGGGTGGCGGCGACAGTGGAGCGGATGCCGCCGCCGGCGCGCGCGATCTCCTCATAGCTGGCCCCTTGCAGGCGCAATTCGAATTCATGCGCGCGGCTGCCGGCATAAACCAGATGCGTGTGGCAATCCACCAGGCCCGGCGTAACCCAGCCGCCGCCGATATGATGCATCCGCGTGTCGGCGCCGACCTGTCCGCGCGGCAAATCCTTGGCCGGGCCGATCCAGGCGATGCGGCCATGCTTCGCCGCCAGCGCGCCGTCATGGATCGCGCCGAAGGCCGCACCATCGGGCTGGCGCGCCATGGTGGCGAAATCCGCTCCCAACCAGACTGCGTCGAAACAATTGGCTGCGTCGAAATGATCCGCCTTGCCGGCCATACGCTTTCCTGCCGCTTCGGTTTCTGCCAACGTATATATACATCTTCAGTAGGACTCGTCATGCGTCGCTTCTTATTGCCGCTGGCCCGCCTGGAAACCGGCTGGGCGGAAAATGTTCTGGTCGAAGTGGATGCCGAAGGCATCATCGCCAGCCTGCGGCCCGATGCCGCCGATCGCGGCGGCGCTTTGCGCCTGCCCGGCCCCGTGCTGCCCGGCATGGCCAACCTGCATTCCCATGCCTTTCAGCGCGCCATGGCCGGCATGGCGGAAACCGCCGGGCCGGAAGCCGACAGTTTCTGGACCTGGCGCGAGGCGATGTATCGCTTCGCCCTGGCGGTGCGGCCGGAAGACCTGGAAGCGATCTCCGCGCAGCTTTATGCCGAGCTGCTCTGCCGCGGCTATACGGCGGTGGGCGAATTCCATTATCTGCATCATCGGCCCGATGGCGGCCGCTACGACGACCGCGCCGAACTGAGCTGGCGCATCCTGGCCGGCGCGGAAACCGCCGGCATCGCGCTGACCCATCTGCCGGTGCTGTATGGCCATAGCGGTTTCGGCGGCCGCGCCGCCTTGCCGCGCCAGAGCCGCTTCCTGCACGATCTCGACGGCTTCGCCGCTTTGCTGGACAAGCTGGGCCCCGCTTTCGTCAATCGGCCCGACCGCCGGCTGGGCATGGCGCCGCATTCGCTGCGTGCGGTGACGCCGGACATGCTGAAACAAACGCCGGCATTGCTGCCCGATGGCGCGCCGATCCATATCCATATCGCCGAGCAAACCGCCGAAGTGGAGGAATGCATCGCCTGGAACGGCCAGCGCCCGGTGCAATGGCTGCTGGATGCCATGCCGGTGAATGCAAGCTGGTGCCTGGTGCATGCCACCCATCTGGATGCCGATGAAATCCGCCGGCTCGCCTTGAGCGGCGCGGTGGCCGGCCTCTGCCCCACC
>JAYSEE010000257.1:0-5152 GCA_041914045.1 Ferrovibrio sp.
GAGCAATGGCTGCTGCGCGCCGGTTTGACCGACCGCCCGATTGCGGAATTGGTGGAGGGCTTTTGCGGCCGGCTGGTGGCCGAGGGCCTGCCGGTCGGCCGGGTCTATATCGGCATGGCCACGCTGCATCCCCTGCTGCGGGCGCGCGGCTATACCTGGGTGCGGGATGACGGCATCGTCGACAACATGACCATGCCGCATCGCGAGTTCGGCGAAGAAGAGGACAATAACCAGGCCTGGGAGGAAAGCCCGTTCAGGCACATGCTGGTCAACCGCCTGGAGCGTCTCTCCCGTCCGCTCAGCGGACCCGATGCCGTGCTGGATTTTCCTGTGCTGCGCGAATTCGCCGATCTCGGTCTTACCGACTGGGTTGGCTATGGGTTCGGCTTCGGCTGGCAGGTGGATCACATGCTGCTGGAAAACCGCTTCGACCAGATCGGCATGATCGCGTCTTTCGCGGCCGACCGTGCGGGCGGGTTCAGCCCGGCCGAGCGGGCGCGATTGGATAATCTGGCCATTATGCTGGCCTTGGTGATGAAAGGCTCCACGCTTGCCATGCTGGCGCGCGATGTGACGGCGGCTTATGTGGGCGCCGATGCGGCGCGCCATGTGCTGGCCGGCGATATCCGGCGCGGCATGGCGCATAAGGTCGAAGCGGCGATCCTCTACGCCGATCTGCGCGGTTTCACGGCTCTGGCCGAGCGCATGGAGATGGAACCGCTGATGGAGGGCCTGAACCGGTATTTCGATTGCCTTGGGCCGGCGATTGCCGTCGAAGGCGGCCAGGTGCTCAAATTCGTCGGCGATGGCCTGTTGGCGAGTTTCCAGCATGATGCGGCCGATGACCCGGCGCCGATCTGCGCCGCGGCTTTGCGTGCCGCGCAGGCAGCCTTGGCGGCGGTGGAAGCGCTCAATGCCGCACGCGGCAAGGCCGGCTTGCCGATCCTGCAACTCGATATCGCGCTGCATCTCGGCACGTTGATGTATGGCAATGTCGGCACTGCCGACCGGCTGGATTTCACCTTGATCGGTCCGGTGGTGAACGAGGCGTCGCGGATCGAGAATCTTTGCTCGGCGCTCGATTGCTCGCTGCTGGCTTCGGCCAGCTTCGCGACGGCCGCCAATCGGGCCGGCGGCAGGCTGATCTCGCGCGGCCGCCATGCCCTGCGGGGCGTGGCCGAACCGCGCGAGATATTCGGGCTTTAGAAAATAGTATAGGCGCCGTCTACCACCAGGCTGTCGCCGGTGTGATAGCTGCTGGCATCGCTCATCAGATAGCAGGCGATGCCGGAGAAATCGCGGCCTTCGCCCCAGCGTCGCGCCGGAATGCGCGGCAGCACGGCGCCGCTGAATTTCTGATCGGCGATGCCCTGCGCCGTCATGTCGGTTTCGATCCAGCCGGGCAGGATGGAATTGGCGGTCACCTTGTAGCGCGCCATCTCCACCGCCAGGGCGCGGATCAGCGACAGCATCGCGCCCTTGCTTGCTCCGTATGCGGCGGTGCGCGCCGCGCCATGAATGCCTGCCGTGCTGGCAATGCCGATCAATCGGCCGCCGGCATCGCCGGCCTTGGCGCGCTGCACCATATGGCGGCAGGCGGCGCGCAAAGTGTAGAAAGCGCCATCCAGGTTCACGTTCATCACCCTGCGCCATTCGCTGCTCGATAATTCATGCAGCGGGGCGGGATGCTGGATCACGCCGGCATTGGCGAAGCAGCCGTCCACGCGGCCCATTTTCGCCAAGGCTTCGTCGAAGCAGGTTTCCACCTGAGCTTCGTCGCTCACATCGCAGCGTTGAACCAGAATGCGAACGCCATAGGCTTTCAGCTTGGCTTCGGCGGCGGCATTCTTGGCCGGGTTGCTGCCCCAGATCACGAGATCGCAGCCGGCCTGGGCCAGCCCTTCCGCCATGCCAAGCCCGATGCCGCCATTGCCGCCGGTCACCAATGCCACTTTGCCGCTCAGATCGAATTGTCCCATAACGCGGGATCCTCCATAGGCTTTGTCGATAACTGCCATAGAAACAAGAAATTAGCAGATGCCGGAAATCCATGCCATGCACGGCCTTAGCCCCTTGCGGCTGCCGGATCAGGCTGGCATCCTGATGCTGCAAACCCCGAGAGCATTATAAAACGAGCAAAGCCGACGAAGGCAAGAATGACTGCGCTAACCAGCCAGCTAGACCCGCGATCCGCCGCATTCCAGGCCAATGCCGAGCATATGGCCGCCCTGGTGGACGATCTGAAATCCAAGCTGCGCGCCATCAAGCGCGGCGGCGGTGACAAGGCCCGCGAGAAGCATCTGGCGCGCGGCAAGCTGTTGCCGCGCGACCGCGTGCGCGTGCTGCTCGATCCCGGCAGCCCGTTCCTCGAACTCAGCCAATTCGCGGCCTACGACATGTATGGCGGCGATATCGCTGCTGCCGGCGTGATCACCGGCATCGGCCGCGTCGCCGGCCGCGAATGCATGATCGTGTGCAACGACGCCACGGTGAAGGGCGGCACGTATTTCCCCATCACCGTGAAGAAGCATCTGCGCGCGCAGGAGATCGCCCGCGAGAACCGGCTGCCCTGCATCTATCTGGTGGATTCCGGCGGCGCCAATCTGCCGACCTGGGACGAAGTGTTTCCCGATAAGGAGCATTTCGGCCGCATCTTCTTCAATCAGGCCAACATGTCGGCGGAAGGCATTCCGCAGGTGGCCGTGGTGATGGGCTCCTGCACCGCCGGCGGCGCTTATATGCCGGCGATGTCGGATGAAACCGTGATCGTGCGCAATCAGGGCACGATCTTTCTCGCCGGCCCGCCGCTGGTGAAGGCTGCTATCGGCGAGGTGGTGTCGGCCGAAGATCTCGGCGGCGCCGATGTGCATTCGCGCATTTCCGGCGTGACCGATCATTATGCCTTGAACGATTCCCATGCGCTCGGCATCGCGCGCGGCATCGTCGGCACTCTCAACAGCGTGAAGCAGCCCACCGGCGATATCCGTCCGCCCAAGCCGCCGCGTTTCGACATGGCCGAGCTTTACGGCATCATCCCCAAGGATGGCCGCATTCCCTTCGATGTGCGCGAGATCATCGCGCGCCTGGTGGACGATTCCGAATTCGACGAATTCAAGAAGCTGTATGGTGCAACGCTGGTTTGCGGCTTCGCACGCATTCACGGCTATCCGGTGGGCATTATCGCCAATAACGGCGTGCTGTTCTCGGAAAGCGCCGTGAAGGGCGCGCATTTCATCGAGCTTTGCTGCCAGCGCAACATCCCGCTGCTGTTCCTGCAGAACATCACCGGCTTCATGGTCGGCCGCAAATACGAAGCCGGCGGCATCGCCAAGGATGGCGCCAAGCTGGTCACGGCCGTGTCCTGCGCCCGCGTGCCGAAATTCACCGTCATCATCGGCGGCTCCTACGGCGCCGGCAATTACGGCATGTGCGGCCGGGCCTATTCGCCGCGCCTGCTGTTCATGTGGCCGAATGCCCGCATCAGCGTGATGGGCGGCGAACAGGCCGCCAGCGTGCTGGCCACCGTGAAGCGCGACGGCATTGAAGCGGCCGGCGGCCAATGGAGCGCCGAAGAAGAAGAGGCGTTCAAGAACCCGATCCGCGCGCAATACGACCGCCAGGGCCATCCTTATTATGCCTCGGCGCGTTTGTGGGACGATGGCATCATTGATCCGATGGATACCCGCATGGCGCTGGCGCTCGGCCTCAGCGCTGCCCATAACGCCCCCATAGAGCCGACGCGGTTCGGCGTGTTCCGGATGTAATGTCATGAGCCAGGATATCGTTCTTTTCGAAGTCGAGCCGCGCGGCGTCGCCCGCATCACGCTCAATCGTCCCGAAGTGCATAATGCCTTCAACGCTCAGGTGATCGAGCGCCTGGGCGCGCTATGGACCGAGATTGCGGGGCGCAAGGATATCCGCGTGGTGGTGATCCGCGGCAACGGCAAAAGCTTTTGCGCCGGCGGCGATCTCGACTGGATGCGGAAATCCGGCCAGCAGGATCGCGCCGCCAATCTGGCCGAGACCATGGTGCTGGCTGGCATGCTCAAGGCCCTGAACGAATTGCCGCAAGCCACGGTTTCGCTGCTGCATGGCAATTGCATGGCCGGCGGCACGGGCTTGGCGGCCACCAGCGATATCGTCATCGCTTCCGCCGAAACCAAACTCGCGCTGACCGAAGTGCGGCTGGGCCTCACGCCCGCCACTATTTCGCCCTATGTGGTTGCGGCTATCGGTCCGCGCCAAGCGCGGCGCTATTTCCTCACCGCCGAACGCTTCGATGCCGCCGAGGCCTATCGCATCGGGTTGGTGCATGAAGTGGCGAAAGATCCCGACGAGCTTGCCGCCAAGGGCGAGGCAATCGTGCAGGCGCTGCTGCTCGGCGCGCCGGAAGCGATTGCCGAATCCAAGAAGCTGGCGCGCAATGTGGCGTATGAAGCCTCGCCCGATGCGGCGATGATGCGCTACACAGCCGAGAATATCGCCGACCGCCGCGCCAGCGCGGAAGGGCAGGAAGGCTTGGCCGCTTTCTTCGCCAAACGCAAACCCAATTGGGCCGGCTGAGGCGAGGGGCGGCATGTTTCGCAAAATCCTCATTGCCAATCGCGGCGAAATCGCCTGCCGGGTGATCCGTACCGCGCGCGCCATGGGCATCGCCAGCGTGGCGGTTTATTCCGACGCCGATGCCCAGGCCCGCCATGTCGCCATGGCCGACAGCGCCATCCGCATCGGCCCCGCGCCGGTGAAGGACAGCTACCTGCGCGCCGATGTCATCATTCAAGCCGCCAAGGCCAGCGGTGCGGAAGCCGTGCATCCGGGCTATGGCTTCTTGTCCGAGAATGCCGAATTCGCCGATGCGCTGGCCGCGGCCGGGCTGGTCTTCATCGGTCCGCCGGCATCCGCCATTCGCGCCATGGGCCTGAAAGGCGCGGCCAAGGCGCTGATGGAAAAGGCCAAGGTGCCCGTGGTGCCGGGCTATCACGGCGACAATCAGGATGCGGACTTCCTGCTCAAGCAGGCCGAACGCATCGGCTGGCCGGTGCTGATCAAGGCGGTGGCCGGCGGCGGCGGCAAGGGCATGCGGCGCGTGGACAGGGCCGAGGATTTTGCCTCCGCGCTTGCCGGCGCGCAGCGCGAGGGCACGAATTCCTTC
>JAYSEE010000258.1:0-5139 GCA_041914045.1 Ferrovibrio sp.
CTGGGCGGCCGGAAAATCCGTCAGCCCCGAAAATCAGTCGGCCCCGAACATCAGTCAGCTTTGGGCGGCGGGCCTGGGGGCGGACCGCCCATCGGTCCATGCGGAGGTCCGCCGCGCTCTGGTCCGCCCCGTTCACGCCGGCCCATATGCTTCAGCTTTTCCGCATATTCCTTGCGCTCGGCCGGCGTCATCGCTTCGGCCGCCGCCAGCAGGCTGCTTTGCAGGCCGGCCTGGAAAGTCTCCATCTTGGCGCGCTGGGTCGTCATCGCCGCGCGCAGCTTCTCGAGATCGAACGGCTCCGCCGCCAGGGCATCGGCCAGCATGCGCCGTTCCGCGCCGAACGAGATCGGGCCGAGCGTCTTGCGGGTCTTTTCCATCTCCTCGCGGAAGGCGCGGGCGGCTTTCTCGGGCAGCATGCGGTCGATGCGCTCGCCGGCCGCGGTCAGCGGCGCGCGGGCGAATTCCCGATGCTTGTAGAATTGCGCAGCACCCCAGCCGATGAAGGCGAGATTGAGCGCCAGCGAAGCGGTCAGCGCGATTTTCAGCCAGCGGCCGCCGCGCGGTTTAGCTGCTGTGGCGGTGGGGGTGTTCTCGGTCATTGCACATACTCCATCATGTAGCTTGCATCGGCCACGACTTGTTGCACGGCCAAGCTGGCGGAATCCTCCGCTGCCACGAAACTTTCCATGTAATCGCCCAAGCCGACGCCGACGCCGATGGACAAAGCCAGCGCAAGCGTCGCCAGTTGCGGCCATAGAATGCGGAAAGGCGAAATCTCCCGCAGCAGGCCGAGCAGGCGCTGATCCAGGCTGGCCGGCTGGGCCGGCAATTGCGCCATGATGCGCGCCGCAAGATCGGAAGAAGGCGCGATGCTCGGCGGCACGGCCAGCAAGGCATCGGTGGCGGCGGCCTGTTCCAGCAACCGGCGCGCCTCGGTAGAGGCTTGCGCCAGAGCCAGAGCGGCGGCGCGTTCATTGGTCGGCCAACGGCGCGGATCGGCGCCATAGGCATCCAGCAATTCGGCGAAGCGGTTGGTATCCATGGGGCTTGCTCCTTAAACTTTCGCGGCGCTGTCGCCGAGATCGGCGCTCAGTTCCGCGCGCAGGCTGCGTTTGCCGCGTATCAACAGGGATTCAAGGGCGCCGACGCTCACGCCCAGTGCGGCGGCGGCGTCGATATTGCTGGCGTCTTCCCAATAGCAGAGCACCAGCGCGGCGCGTTGGCGTTCCGGCAGCTTGGCCAGGGCGCGCGCCATGCGGCGTTCGGTTTCGTTGGCCAGGCGATGCTGATAGGGATCGGGCGCGGGATCCACCGGATCGAGCTGGTCGTCCATCGGCTCCATGCCGGGCCGGCGCTTCCGGTCGATGCAGAGATTCACCACGATGCGGGTAAGCCAGGTGCGGAAGCCGGCGGCGCCGTCGGTCTGCCAGCGCGGGGCGTGGCGCCAGACCCGCAGGAAGGCTTCCTGCGCCACTTCCTCGGCATCATGGGGATTGAGCAGGATGCGATAGGCGGCATTCACCGCCCCGCGCAGATGCTTGCGCAGCAATTCGGCATAGGCGGCGCGGTCGCCCTGCGCCACGCGGGCCATCAAGGCGCGATCTTCGTCTCCGGCTGCTTCGTGCATCGCCTTGCCATTCTGCGCCGATACTTTTGCCAGGGCCGCCGATACCTTTGCCAGGGCCAATGTCATCGCTCCGATCCAGTCCAGGAATAGGTCTCTACAGGCCTATCCACGGTCGGGAGCGGTGAATCCTGCGCCGTTCAGCCGGCGGCTGCTTCCAGCGCCTTCAGTTCGGCGGTCAGCCGGGCGATCTCCTCGCCGATGGCCTTGGCCGCCTCGGGCTGGTCCCAGTCGCGGTATTGGCCCTGCCGGTAGGCCAGCGCGTTGCGGTAATACAGATAGGCGTTCAGGCGGTTGCGCACGTAATTGTTCACCGTCTTGATCGGCTTTGCCGGTGCGCCCACCACGATGGAATTAGGCGGAATCACCGTGCCCTCCTTGAGGAAAGCGGCCCCGCCGACGATGCTGTTCTCGCCCACCACGCAGCCATCCATCACGGTGGCGCCGATGCCGATCAGGCAATTATCGCCGATGGTGCAGCCATGGATGGTGCAATGATGGGTGATCGAGCAATGGCTGCCGATATAGGTGCCGGTCTGGGCGCCGATATGGACCATCGTGAAATCCTGGATGTTGGTGTATTCGCCAACCACGATTTCGTAATTCTCCGCCCGCATGGCCACGTTGATCCAGACCGAGCTGCCTTTTTCCAGCCGCACCTTGCCGTAGATCTGCGCGGTTTCGTGGATATAGGCGGGCTCGTTGAGAACCACGTCGGGGCCATGGATGGGCATGCTTATTCCATTTCGTTGAACAGATCGTCGGTGCGCTTCAGCGTGGCCGCATCGGCGGGTTTGCCGCCGCGCAGGAAGGCCTGCCGGCTTTGCTGCGACGAGGAGCGCAAGGCGGAATAATAATCCAGCGAGCCGGCTTTCAACTCGTCCAGCGGCAGCAGCAATGCCTCGCGCTTGGACAGCGCCTTGGTGCCGGCCAGCGCCAGCCGCGCATTATCGTTCAGGATATACGTGAGCGGATCGGCCAGCATGTCCACGCCGGTGCCCACGCCATCGCGCAGGTTGCTGGGGCCGAGCAGCGGCAGCATCAGGAAGGGGCCGTCGCCCAGGCCATAGGCATGCAGGGTCTGGCCGAAATCCGCCGGTTTGCCTTTCCAATCCAGCAGGCTGTCTGCGGCATCCCACAGGCCCAGCACGCCGATGGTGGAATTCACCGCGAAACGGCCCACCGTGGTGGCGGCCTGGCCGAATTCGGCCTGCAAACCGTGATTGAGGAAAGCGACCGGGGAATTCAGGTTGCTCAGCGCATTGCGCACGCCGCTTTTCACTGCATCGGGGGCGAAGCTGTAAAGCCAGGCGACCGGCCGCAGCAGGAAAGTGTCGACCACTTCGTTGAAGGCGAAGAAGGCGCGGTTCATTGGCTCCAGCGGATCCCAGATTTCATTGGCTGTCGCGGCGCCAACGCTGGAATTGCCGGAGGAGGGAAAGCCGCGCGGCATGGCGGTTGCCGCCGCAGCCGGCATCTGCGCGGCGGCCGGCTGCGGGCCGAAGCCGTAACGGCCGAGATAGGGATTGTCGTACCACTGGCCGGGCTGCTGGCCGCTGCCGGCGGGCATGGCGGCGGCGGTGTATTGCGTGGGCCGGATCGGCGGCGAGGCCGGGCCGTAATTGGCTGCCGGAACATACCAGCGGCCGGGTAGGGCCGGCGCCGGCGCCGGGCCGGCAAGCTGGGCGGCCTGCTGCGCGCCGGCGGCAAAGGCAGGCGCGCGGGCGGCGATATAGGCCACGGTCTGCCGGCCGCGTTCCGGGCCATAGGCGGCTTCGCGGGCCGCCACGCCGTTCAACTGCGCGGCCAGTCTGGCTTGCAGCTTGGCCTCGCGGCTGGCCAAGATTTCCGGGTTGTTCAGGCTGCCATACAGCGCCCGGTCCCTGGCCTGGTCGGCGGCGGCTTCGGCAAGATAGGTTTCGATCTCTGCTTGAGGTCCAGGCTGGGACCCGGGCTGGAACCCATTTTGCGCGAATGCCGGGCTGCCGAGGCCGGCAAACAGGGCCAGGCAGACCGCCAATCCGGGCAAGCGCCTCGGCGGCAGGTTCGGCTTATCCCGTCTGCCAGGGCCGTCGGTCACGGCTTGAGCGACCTGGTAAATGCGTCGGCGCGGCTTTCGGCCTCGGCGAACAGGTCGGCAGGCAGTTCCTTGCGCAAGGTCTCCAGGCGCTCGCTGGCCCCGGCATGGCCGTTGCGGGCCGCCAGAGTGAGCCAGGACAGTCCGAGCAGGTCGTCGCGGCCGACGCCTTCGCCGCGCAGGTAGCGGTTGCCGATATGGTTCTGCGCCGGGGCGTAATTCTGCTCGGCGCTGCGGGTGAACCAGGCGGCGGCGGCCACCAGGTCGCGATGGATGCCTTCGCCGTCGCGATACATCTTGCCCAGATTGTATTGCGCCTTGGCGAAGCCCATCTCGCCGGCCCGCATCATCAGGGCGAAGGCCGCCGGTTCGTTGGCCGGACCGCCCAGCCCTTCGAGATACATCTTGGCCAGATTGTAGAGCGTGCGGACCGAACCGCTGGCCTGGGCCTTTTCCAGATAGGAGCGGGCCAGCGCCAGGTTCTGCGGCAGGCCGTCGCCGGCGATATGCAGCATGGCCAGATTGTGCAGGGCGGGGGCGTAGTCCTGGGCGGCGGCCTTGCGCCAGAGCGCAATCGCGGCCCGCAGGTCTTCGCGCACGCCGCGGCCATCTTCATGCATCACGCCCAGGCTGAATTGCGCCCTGGCGTCGCCGGCATCGGCCAGCGGCTGCCAGATCCGTGCGGCCTCGGCGAAGGCGCCTTTATTGTAGGCTTCCAGGCCCTCGTCATAGTTTTCAGCAGCCATCGCGGGTACGGCAAGCACATAAAGCGATATTGCAAAAACACATGATAAAATTTTGATATTAATATGTTTTATCATGTTTCCTCCTGTCGTTTCTCGGTTTATCGCGCGGCGCTGATGGTTTCGCGGTCCACCCGCGCCCGCAACACCGCAATCAGGCCGCCGAGGCCATTGCTGTTGACCAGCGAGGCGAACTCGTTGCGCTGGGTCACGGCCATGCTCACCCCTTCCAGGGTCAGGTCGATGATATGGTGGCTGGGGCCGGTCTGGCGCACCCGCCATTCGCATTGGATCGGCTGGCCATTGGCCGGGTCGATCCGGGTGGCCACCACGGTATCGGCATCGCCGGCAGGCCGCAGCCCGGTGATGGCGAAGCCGCGCACCTGGAAGCCGGCCAGCCGGCGGGCGTAGCTGCGCAGCACGAATTCGTTGAAAGCGTCGTGGTATTCCGCCGCCTGGTCCGGGCCGAGGTCGCGATAGGGCCGGCCCAGCACGAAGCGGGCAATGAAGTTCAGGTCGAAGGCCTGGCGCAGCAAGGTCCGGTATTGGCCCTCGCGCTGGGCGATGGTGCCGGGCTGGTTCTGGATCGAGAGCAGCAGGCGGCCCATCTCGTCGATATAGCGTCCGGCGGCCTGGTCGGCTGCGGCCAGGGCAGCGGGGGCCAGGGCCGCGCCGACCAGGGATATGCCGCCGGC
>JAYSEE010000259.1:0-5043 GCA_041914045.1 Ferrovibrio sp.
GAGCTGATGGAAGTGCCCTGCGTGGCGATCGGCGGCATCACGGTGGAGAATTGCCCTGTGCTGATCCAGGCCGGCGCGGATTTCCTGGCGGTTTCCGGCGGTATATGGGCGCATCCGCAGGGCCCGGCCGAGGCGGTGAAAGGCTTCCACCGGGCGATTGCCAACCACTGGCGCGGCTGATAGGTTCCGGCCCCTTCCGGCAGCCCAGCATCTCTATTTTCCGCCCTCTCTTTATCGGTCGAGCACGAAACCCATGGCCCTGCGATCCGCCCTGATCAATGCGATGACCAATTCGGCGCGCAAGGCAGCCCGCGGCTTGCTGCGCGATTTCAACGAAGTCGAGCATTTGCAGGTTTCCAAGAAAGGCCCGTCGGATTTCGTGTCGGCGGCCGATCGCCGCGCGGAAAAGACCCTGCATGCCGAACTTTCCAAGCTGCGGCCGGATTTCGGCTTCATCATGGAAGAGGGCGGCCGCATCGAGGCCAAGGACGGCAAGCATTACTGGGTGATCGACCCGCTGGACGGCACCACCAATTTCCTGCACGCCATTCCGCATTTCGCGATTTCCATCGGCGTGCTGCGCGAGAATGAATTGATTGCCGGCATCGTGCTGGATGTGGTGCGCGACGAATTATTCTGGGCCGAAAAAGGCGCCGGCGCTTTCCACAACGACCGCCGCCTGCGCGTTTCGGTGCGCCGCAAGCTGCCGGATGCGGTGGTTTCCACCGGCATTCCGTTCCATGGCCGCGAGGGGCATGACCGTTTCCGCCAGGAATTGGCCACCATCATGCCCGAAGTGGCCGGCATCCGCCGCTTCGGCGCCGCCGCTCTGGATCTCGCTTATGTGGCCGCCGGCCGTTACGAGGGCTTCTGGGAGCGCGGCTTGTCGATCTGGGACATCGCGGCCGGCATCGTGCTGGTGCGCGAGGCGGGCGGCATCGTCACCGATCTCAAGGGCGGCGCCTCGATGCTGGAAAGCGGCGAAATCCTGGCGGCCAACGATGTGCTGCATGGCCCGCTGCTGAAGCTGCTGGGCAGCAAGTAACCCTTCTAAAAGACGCTTTCGCGGGTTGTATCAACCCCTTAGGTCCGCTATCGTTCGCGCCAAACCGCGAAACAGGGGACGCTAGGAATGGTGGCCAGGACAAAGATGCGCCGTCTCGCCGCGCTCAGCATGGCCGTGGCAATGGGTGGGGCAATGGGAGGCCTTGCCGCACCCGTTCTGATTCCGGCCGCCTTTGCACAGACTTACGTCGGCGGCGGCAGCGTGATCTAGCGCTGGATCAATTGGGGCCGGCCTATGGCGTCGGGGCCAATCCCTACAGCCAATATCCGCAGGCCTATGGCCGCCCGCCGCTGCCCGGCGAAGCGCCGGCCGAAAAGCCGCTTTTCGGCGATACCGGCGCGAAGGACGCGCCGATCAAGCTGCGTCCGCCGCGGGCCGCCAAGGCGGCCTCGCGCTCCCGCTCCGCATCCGCCGCTTCCGCGGCTGCCGCCTCAGTGCCGCAGGCCGCCGCTGTGCCGCAGGCCGCGCCGAAAGCCGCCGCCAAGCCGGCTTCGGCCCCGCGTGCCGACATCCCCGCCGCCAGCGCATCCAGCGGCGTGACCATCAATCTGCCGCCGCCGGCGGCTGCCGGCGGCACCAGCCAGAGCGGCCGTCCGTTGGCCTTGCCGGGGGCTTCGCCCTCGCTGCTGGCCCAGCCGGGCAGCGTGCCGATGCCCGCGCCGCAGGCTTCCGTTTCCACCGCGCCGGTTCCGCCGCCTCCGACTGCCGCGCCGGCTCCGACCCAAGCTGTTACGGCCCCAGCTATTTCGGCTCCGGCTGCCATGCCCCCGGCTGCTACGGCTGTCGCACCGCCCGCTGCCTCTGCCAGCAATCCGGCCAGCCAGCAGACCGCCTTGCTCACGCCGCCAGCCGCGCCGCCGGCCGCCCGCAGCGGCGGCGATCTGGTGCTGGCCTTCGAAAGCGGCAAGAGCGATCTGCCCGCCGGCAATGCTCAGCTCGAGGCCTTGGCCAAGCAATTGGCCGGCAGCGAGGACCGCATCCAGATTCGCGCCTATGCCAGCGCCAGCGGTTCGGATGCGGCCAGCGGTGCGCGGCGGCTTTCGCTCAGCCGGGCGCTTGCCGTGCGCAGCTATCTGATTGATCGCGGGATCCGCTCCACCCGCATTGATGTGCGTGCATTGGGCGTGCCGACCGATGGCGGCGCGGCCGATCGCGTGGAAATCGCCACTCTGGGCCGTTGAGGCCTTGTGATGGCCCGGCAGCCGCCCCGGTTTCCCGGGTCGGCTGCGCCCTTGAAATGCCATATTCGAGCATTACCCCCAGTTCTGAGTGAACATGGGTTCGGATTGCGCATGGGAGATGAATCCGCATGACCAAACCTGGCCGTTTTCTGTTGCGCATGGTGCTGTTTCTCGCCGCGGTGATCGCGGTGGTCTATGTGCTGCATACTGGGCTTGAGCGCGCCTTCCTGGCCAATCCGGCATTGAATGGTTTGATCTGCGCCGTGCTGCTGATCGGCATCCTGTTCAGCTTCCGCCAGGTTATCATGCTGGGCGGCGAAGCGCGCTGGCTCGAGGATTGGCGCAAGTCGCAGCAAGGCAGCAGCATCCAGGTCACCAAACCATCCACCTTGCTGGCGCCGCTGGCCAAGATGCTGGAGAATCGCGGCCCGCGCGGCCAGCTTTCCGCCGTCGCCACCCGCGCGCTGCTCGATTCCGTCGGTTCGCGCCTCGATGAAGCGCGCGACATCTCGCGCTATTTCATCGGCTTGATGGTGTTTCTCGGTCTGCTCGGCACTTTCTGGGGCCTGCTGGAAACCATCGGCTCGGTGGCCGATACCATTCGCGGCCTGTCGCTTGGCGGCGACGAAAATGTGAATGTGCTGTTCGAGAAGCTGAAGGGCGGCCTGGAAGCGCCGCTGGCCGGCATGGGCCTGGCGTTTTCCTCCTCGATGCTCGGCTTGGCCGGTTCGCTGGTGCTGGGTTTTCTCGATCTGCAATCGGGCCAGGCGCAGAACCGTTTCTACAACGATCTTGAAGAATGGCTGGCCGGCTTCACGCGCGTGGGCAGCGGCGGCCCGATGGATGGCGACCAATCGGTGCCGGCCTATGTGCAGGCGCTGCTGGAGCAGACCGCCGACAGTTTGGACAATCTGCAACGCACCATGGCGCGCGGCGAGGAAAATCGCGGCAGCGCGAATACCGCTTTGCTGCAGCTGAACGAAAAGCTTTCCTTGCTGACCGAGCAGATGCGCGCCGAGCAGGGCCTGCTGCTGAAGCTGACCGAGCATCAGATCGAGATGAAGCCGATCCTGGCCAGATTGGCGCAGGGCGCCGAGGCCGGCGCGCTGGATGCCGCCAGCCGGGGCCATCTGCGCAATATCGACGTGCTGCTCGCCCGTCTGCTCGATGATGCCGCGCAAGGCCGCACCAAGCTGGTGGACGACATGCGCGCCGAGATCAAGCTGCTCTCGCGCACCCTGGCCGCCATGGCCGACAGCCAGCGGCGGAGCTAAGCCATGGCAGCGCGCGCCTGGCGTCGCGGCGAAAGCCACAATGCCGGCCCATGGCCGGGCTATGTGGATGTGCTGTCCACCTTGCTGATGGTCATCGTTTTCGTGTTGGCGGTGTTCATCCTGGCGCAGTTCTTCCTGGCCAATGCGATTTCCGGCAAGGACAAGGCGCTGGCCGAATTGCGCGGCGATCTGGCCCGCCTCACCGAGCAATTGTCGCTGGAAAAGCGTACATCCGACGATCTGCGCGCCGATATCGGCCGCATGCAGGCCACGCTCGCCGCCAATCAGGCCGAGCGCGATCAGCTCGCGGCGGCGCTCGGCGATGCGCAGCAGCGCGCCGATGAATTGGACAAGCAATTCAAGGAGCGCGAACAGATCGTCGTCGATCTGCAAGGCAAGCTGGTTTCCGAGCGCGGCGCGCTGGACCAGGAGAAACGGGTTTCCGCCGAAGCGCGCAGCCAGATCGACTTGCTCAATCGTCAGATTCTGGCTTTGCGCGAACAGCTAGGGCAGATCGAACGCATCCTGCGCGAAAGCGAGGAGAAGGAAAAAGCCAGTCAGGCTCAGGTGGCCGATCTCGGCAAGCGGCTGAATGCCGCACTGGCCCGCAAGGTGGACGAACTCACCAATTACCGCTCGGAATTCTTCGGCCGGCTGCGTCAGGCGCTGGGCAACCGCACCGATATTCAGATCGTCGGCGACCGTTTCGTGTTTCAGTCGGAAGTGCTGTTTTCCAGCGGTTCGGCCGATCTCAATCCGCAGGGCCGCGAGCAGATGGCGAAGCTGGCCGGTACGCTGATAGATATTTCCAAGCGCATTCCCACCGACCTGAAATGGATTCTGCGCGTGGACGGCCATACCGACAAGCTGCCGATCAACACGCCGCAATTTCCCTCCAATTGGGAACTCTCGGCGGCACGCGCGATATCGGTAACGAAATTCCTGATCAGCCAGGGCATTCCCGCAGATCGGCTTGCCGCTACCGGCTTCGGCGAATTCCAGCCGCTGGACGAGCGCAACGACGAAATCGCGCTGCGCCGCAACCGCCGCATCGAATTGAAGCTCACCGAGCGATAATCACGCTGACGCGGCGCGGCTGTTTGACCATGGATCACCGCAACATGTGCGGTGGTGACGATGGGAGGGTTGTCGCGGAACACTGTAAACCGTCACCACCGGGCTTGGCCCGGTGGTCCATGCCTGAAGCAGCGTGGATGCTTAATGATGGATGCCCGCAACAAGTGCGGGCATGACGAATAAGCGAGGGCTCTAAGTCCCGTCATTCAGATGACAGGCCGACAGGCGGCCCGGTGCAACCTCGCGCAGAGCCGGCGCTTCCGCCTTGCAGCGCGCGAAGGCCAGCGGGCAGCGCGGATGGAAATGGCAGCCGGTGGGCGGATCGAGCGGCGAGGGGATTTCGCCCTGGATCGGCGTGTAATCCCGCCGTTTCGCCACCAGCTTGGGCGCTTCGGCCAGCAAAGCCTTGGTATAGGGATGGTTGGGCGCGCGGAACAGCTCTTCC
>JAYSEE010000260.1:0-1228 GCA_041914045.1 Ferrovibrio sp.
CGACGCAGTCAGCAGCTGGCCGCTTTCGGGATCGTAGACCACGCCTTCCAGCAATGCCTGGCCGATGCCCTGGGCGATGCCGCCATGCACCTGGCCCTCGACGATCATCGGATTGATCACCTTGCCGAAATCGTCCACCGCCACCCAGTTCGCCACGGTGGTGACGCCGGTGTCGCTGTCGATCTCCACCTCGGCGATATGCACGCCGGCGGGGAAGGTGAAGTTGGCCGGATCGTAGAAGGCACTGGCTTCCAGGCCCGGCTCCAGGTCGGCCGGGTAGTTGTGCGGCACGTAAGCCGTGAAGGCCACCTGCGCCATCGGCACCTGTTTGTCGGTGCCCTTCACCGAGAAGGTGCCCTTGTCGAACACCACGTCGTCCACCGAGGCTTCCATCAGATGGGCGGCGATCTTCTTGCCTTTCTCGATGATCTTGTCGGCGGCACGCATCAGCGCCGAGCCGCCCACGGCCAGCGACCGCGAGCCGTAGGTGCCCATGCCCATCGGCACCTGGGCCGTGTCACCATGCACCACCTCGATATTCTCGAGCGGCACGCCCAGCTTGTCGGAGACGATCTGGGCGAAGGTCGTTTCATGGCCCTGGCCGTGGCTGTGCGAGCCGGTATAGACGAACACCGTGCCGGTGGCGTTGAAGCGGATCTGGCCCGACTCCCACAGGCCGACGCCGGCGCCAAGCGAGCCCACCACGCTGGAGGGCGCGATGCCGCAGGCTTCGATATAGGCGCAGAAACCGATGCCGCGCAGCTTGCCCTTCCTGGCGGATTCCGCCTTGCGCTTGGCAAAACCGGCATAGTCGGCCGCCTTGCAGGCTTCATCCAGCGCCTTGGCATACTGGCCGCTGTCATACACGCAGGCGACCGGCGTCTGGTACGGGAAGGCATCGACCGGCACGAAATTCTTCTTGCGCAGTTCGACGGGGTCCATCTTCAGTTCGCGCGCCGCAGCTTCCACGATGCGCTCGACCACATAGGTCGCTTCCGGCCGGCCGGCGCCGCGATAGGCATCCACCGGCGTGGTGTTGGTGAACACCGCCTTCACCTCGGCATAGACGGCCGGCGTGGTGTATTGCCCGGCCAGCAGCAGGGCATACAGATAGGTCGGCACGGCGGACGCGAAGGTGGACAGATACGCGCCCATATTCGCCTTGGTGTCCACGCGCAGGGCCAGGAACTTGCCATCCTTGTCAATGGCAAGCTCGGCATGGGTGACA
>JAYSEE010000260.1:1238-5036 GCA_041914045.1 Ferrovibrio sp.
CTTGTCCATCGCCAGATGGGCGATGGTGTAATGGTCGCGGCCGTGGGCGTCGGTGAGGAAGGCCTCGGAACGATCGGAGGTCCATTTCACCGGCCGGCGCAGTTTGCGCGCCGCCCAGAAGGCCACGGTCTCTTCCGGATAGTTGAAGATTTTCGAGCCGAAGCCGCCGCCCACATCGGGGGCCACCACGCGCACCTTATGCTCGGGCAGGCCGAACACGAAGGCGCACAGGATCAGCCGCAGCACATGCGGATTCTGGCTGGTGACATAGACCGTGGTCATGTCGGTGCCGCGATCGTATTCCGCCACCGCCGAACGCGGTTCCATCGGATTGGGCGACAGGCGGTTGTTCAGCAATTCCACGCGGGTGACATGGGCCGCCTTGGCGAAGGCCGCGTCGGTGGCCGCCTTGTCGCCGAAATCCCAGTCGTAGCAGAGATTGCCGGGGGCATCCGTATGCACCTGCGGCGCGCCGGGCTTCAGCGCGTCGCGCAGGTCGATGGCGGGCTTCAGCGTTTCATACTCCACCACGATGGCTTCGGCGGCATCCTTGGCCTGGGCGGCGGTTTCGGCGATCACCACCGCCACCTGATCGCCGACATGGCGGGCGAATTCCACCGCGATGGCGTCGTGGCGCGGCGCTTTATGCGGCTGGCCGTCCTTGCCCTTCACGGTCCAGCCGCAGATCAGGCCGCCCACCTTGTCGGCGGCCATGTCCTTGCCGGTATAGATCGCCACCACGCCAGGCATGGCGCTGGCGGCGGCGCTGTCGATGCTCTTGATGCGGGCGAAGGCATGCGGCGAGCGCAGGAAATGCGCATAGGCCTGGCCGGGGCGATTGATGTCGTCGGTGTAATGGCCCTGGCCGGTGATGAAGCGGTAATCTTCCTTGCGGCGAACGGATTTGCCGATCGAGCCGAGTTCGGTCATGGCTTTACCCCTTCATGGCTTGTGCGCCGGCCTGAACGGCCTTGACGATGTTGTGATAGCCAGTGCAACGGCAGAGATTGCCTTCCAACTCATGCCGGATGGTCTCTTCCGAGGGATCGGGATTGCGCTTCACCAGGTCCACGGCGCTCATGATCATGCCGGGCGTGCAGAAGCCGCATTGCAGGGCGTGATTGTCGCGGAAAGCTTCCTGCATCGGATGCAGCGTGTCGCCATTGGCGAGGCCTTCGATGGTGGTGATCTGGCTGCCATCGGCCATCGCGGCCAGCATGGTGCAGGATTTCACGCTGCGGCCATCCACATGCACCACGCAGGCGCCGCATTGGCTGGTATCGCAGCCGACATGGGTGCCGGTAAGGCCGAGATGTTCACGCAAAAACTGGACGAGCAGGGTGCGCGGCTCTACGTCGCGCGACACCGTCTTGCCGTTGACGGTCATCGACACTTGGGTCATTCGTTTTCCTCCCTCGGGGCTACGGGACTATGTACGAGCGATAGCGTTGCCCGACATGAGTGTGGGCGCATCGCCGAGTGGGCGTCAAGCTTGAATGCGGTTTCTAAATTGAAACGAAGGTCTAAGGTCAGGCTTTCAGCATTAGTATTGTCACAATGCCGACCACGGCGATCAGGCCGCCGATCCATACCCAGCCGGGCAGGCCGCCTTTGTCGTCTTCCGCCGCCGGCATGTCTATGTGCGGTGCAGCAGGCGCGGGGCTCGCGCCCGGGGCATTGGCCGGAGCATTGGCTGGCGCAGCGGCAGGCGCGGCTTCGGCGCTGGAAACCAGCGTGTTGAACTTGGTGAAGAATTCTTCCGCCATCTTCGCCGCCGTGGCGTCGATCAGCCGGGCGCCGATCTGCGCCAGCTTGCCGCCCACCTGGGCATTCACCGTGTAGGCGAGGCGCGTGCCGCCTTCCGGCGCATCGCTCAGCGCCACCTTGGCGCCGCCCTTGCCGAAGCCGGCGGCCACGCCGCCCTGAGCTTCGCCGGAAATCGTGTAGCCGTTGGGCGGGTCGATATCCGACAAGGCGACCTTGCCTTTGAATTTCGCCTTGACCGGGCCGACCTTAACCACCACGCTGGCCTCGAAACCGGTATCGGAGGTCTTTTCCAGGGTTTCGCAACCGGTGATGCACTGGCGCAGGATGTCCGGGTCGTTCAGGGCGGCCCACACCTTGGTGCGCGGCGCGGGTATGATCTGTTCGCCGTTCATGTCCATGGTGCTGCCTCCTTGCAATGATTCACGACTTGTTAAGATATAAACCCTAAGACTTGGCAGAACTAGACTCAGGCTGGGCCTTTGCCGCAGCCGCATTGCCATGGGGAGACTTTAGCCATGGTTCCGGCCACACGATCCGGTATTGATGTCAGCTTCTGGATGCTTGAACGCGCCGCCAACGAGCGGATCGCCATGACGTTGCCGAAGCTGCGCTGGCTGCTCTATCTGGCCCAGGCGCATTACGCCATCGCGCGGGAAGGCGCCAAGCTGATGCCGGCAACCTTCGTGGTGTCCGAGGACGGCCCCACCGAGCCGACGCTGGACCTGGTGTTTCAGGCCGGGCTGGAAAATCCCTGGTCGCCGAATTTGAGCGAAACCGTGCTGTCCTTCCTGGAGGGCTTCTGGAAGCGTTTCGGCGCGTTGCCGGCGGTGGCGCTGCACAAGCTGGTGCTGGGCGATCCATCCTGGAAGCGCGCCAGCGAGGGCGGCCCGGGCAACGAAATCCATGTCGAGCAGCATCGCGCCGCCGGCAAGCCCGGCGCGCATGCCATGCCGATCAGCGATGCCTTGGCCAAGCCGGGCAGCCGCCGCAGCCCCTCGGCGCGTTCGGCCGATCTGCCGCCCTTCGAAGAAGAGGTGAAGGCCCGCATCGAGCAATATGCCCGCGAAAGCAGCATGGGACGTATACTGCGCGGTCAGTCGCCCAAACCTGGCGCGAAGCCCAGCGGCGCCGATACGGGCGGCACCTTGGCCCATGCGGCGCCGCCCGACAGCCAGGAAGTGCGTTTCACCGCCGATGGCCGTTCGGTCACGCGCTGGCGGCCCAAGCGCCGGGTTTCCGGCCCCACCATATAATCCGCGGCTATTTCACGGTCGATCCAGAACCAACTTCGGGCTGTATTGCAGCCCGGATGGGAGCGATTCTGGATTTGGCAGCGCGAAAATTTAATGTTAGGGTTTCGCTGTTAGTTCCAAAATGAAGGAATATGGCAGTGGAGCAAGGGGGCTTTGGCGTAGACAACGGGGACCTGATCGAGATTTCCGGTAAGGTCAAATGGTTCAATGCGGTGAAGGGTTTTGGGTTCGTCAGCCCGGTTGATGATTCTGGCGATATCTTCCTGCATCTGTCCTGCTTGCGCCAAGCGGGATACGAAACGCTTGATGAAGGCGTAACCCTGGTGCTCGAAGTAGCCCGGCGGCCCAAGGGTATGCAGGCCGTGCGGATTTTATCCGTCGATACCAGCACCGCCCAGCCCGGCAGCGGCGGCGGCCCCGGTGCCGGCGGCATGGGCGGCGGCATGCGCGGTCCGCGCCCGCCGCGTCAGGATCGCGGCTTCAATGACCGCTTCGGCGGCGGCTTCGACCGCGGGGATCGCGGCGGTTTCGATCACGGCGACCGGGGCGGCTTCGGTGGAGATCGGGGCGGCTTCGGCGGCGACCGTGGCGGCGATCGCGGCGCGCCGCGCTTCCCCTCCGTGGTGGCCACCGGCGAATTCTTCGAAGCCAAGGTGAAATGGTTCAATGCCGTGAAGGGCTATGGCTTCGTATCGCGCGGCGATGGCGGCCAGGATATCTTCGTGCATATGGAAGTGCTGCGCCGCGAAGGCATCGGCGAATTGCAGCCCGGCCAGTC
>JAYSEE010000261.1:0-5013 GCA_041914045.1 Ferrovibrio sp.
GGGAGGTTCACTCCTCCCCGGCATCGCCCTCATCGGCCTCATCGGCGGTATCGTCGCCGGCTTCGTCTTCCAGGCCCATGCCTTCCGGCAATTCGTCGTCGCCCTGGGCGACGCCCGACCATTCGGCCGATTCCATCAGGGCGGCCATGTTGTCTTCTTCCGGCTCGTCCACTTCCACATGCTTCTGCATGCCGCCGATCATACGCTGGCGCAGAGTCTCGATATCCACCGTTTCATCGGCGATTTCGCGCAGCGCCACCACGGGATTCTTGTCGTTGTCGCGCTCCACGGTCAGCGGCGCGCCAGCCGAAACCGCACGGGCGCGCTGGGAAGCCAGCATCACCAGTTCGAAACGGTTGGGAACCTTGAGAACGCAATCTTCAACGGTAACGCGCGCCATGGCGTGAATCCTCGAGCCTTCGGAATCGGGAGAGCCGGCTGATTACAGCCTATCGTGATGCAGCGCAAGATAATTGTTGCCCGCCGCCCCTGCAAGCATCGCCGAAATTCAATATAACCTATTGATTTTCATTGGTTCTGCCGTTGCGATCAGTTCGGCGACGCCGCGCCCGCTGGCCGGGTCGCGCCAATCCGGGGCGATTTCCTGCAAAGGCAGCAAAACGAACAGCCGATTGGCGGCGCGCGGATGCGGCAGGATCGGCTGGCCCGGCCCGCCGCCCGCCGAAACCATGCCGGCGTAATCAATCAAGTCGAGATCCAGCGGCCGGGCATCCCAACGGCCGCGCCGCACCCGGCCGAAATCCTGTTCGATGCCATGCAGCCTGGCCAGCAATTCGGCCGGCGGCAGATCGCTGGCGATGCGCAGCATGCCGTTGAGATAATCGGGCTGCGGCGTTTCGCCCGCCGATGCCGGCGGCCAGGCCGGCGAGCGCCACCATGAAGATTGCGCCAGCACATCAAACCCCGCAGCCTTCAATGCAAACACACCCGCCTCAAGTGTGGAACGCAAATCCTGCAATACCGTAGCGGGGAGATTGCCGCCCACCGCCACGTAAAT
Organism: Ferrovibrio sp.; assembly: GCA_041914045.1. Lineage (GTDB taxonomy): Bacteria > Pseudomonadota > Alphaproteobacteria > Ferrovibrionales > Ferrovibrionaceae > Ferrovibrio. The sequence continues at coordinate 1,019 of JAYSEE010000261.1, forward strand.
CGCTGTATCGTCCACGATCAAACCCTTGCCATCCATACTGGAAAGTATATCAAGGCAGCGTTCAAACCGTGAAGATAAAGGCATAGCGCAGTATTTTTCGCGTCCATACTTGAACCATATACCCGAGGAGCTCCAATGAAATTCTATCCGCAAGAGCGCGTCGCGCTATTCATCGACGGCGCCAATCTTTATTCCGCCGCCCGCAGCCTGGGCTTCGAAATCGACTATCGCCGCCTGCTGGAGCATTTCCGCAAGGAATCGCATCTGCTGCGCGCCTTCTACTATACCGCCCTGGTGGAAGACGCCGATTATTCGCCGTTGCGTCCGCTGATCGACTGGCTGGACTATAACGGCTACACGATGGTTACGAAGCCGGCGAAGGAATATACCGACGCTTCCGGCCGCCGCCGTTTCAAGAGCAACATGGATATCGAGCTGGCCATCGACATGATGGACCTGGCCCCGCATATCAATCACGCCGTGCTGTTTTCCGGCGATGGCGATTTCCGCCGCTTGGTGGAAGCCGTGCAGCGCCGCGGCGTGCGCGTCAGCGTGGTGGCCACCACCCGCAGCAACCCGCCCATGGTGGCCGATGAACTGCGCCGCCAGGCCGACACCTTCGTCGAATTGCAGGACCTGATGCCCAAGATCATGCGCGAAGGCGGCAGCCGCGAGCCGGGCCAGAACCAGCGTTCGGCGGGCGTGAACGCCACCTTGCGCGTCGGCCCCGGCACCAACACGCCGGCCGGCGCCTATGACGACGACGACGATATCGACACCGCCAATCCGCGCGGCTATCCGCGCTGATACAAGGCGCGGCGATGGCGTCCGCTCCTCTTTCCGCCCTTGGCCCGGTTCCTAGCCGCGATTGCGATCTCTGCCCAAGGCTGAAGCAATTCCGCGACGATAACCGCCGCGCCTATCCGGATTTCTTCAATGCGCCGGTGCCGGCCTGGGGCGATGCCGAACCGCGCCTGCTGATCGTCGGCCTGGCGCCGGGCTTGAAGGGCGCCAACCGCACCGGGCGGCCCTTCACCGGCGATTACGCCGGCGACCTGCTGTACAGCACCTTGAAGAAATACGGCTTTTCGAAAGGCGAATTCCGCGCCGATCCGAATGACGGCCTGCAATTGCTGCGCGCCCGCATCAGCAACGCGGTGAAATGCGTGCCGCCGGAAAACAAGCCCACCCCGGCCGAGACCAAGACCTGCCTGCGCAGCTTCCTGTCGCTCGAGATACCCGAGATGAAAAGCGTCAAGGCGATCCTGGCGCTGGGCCAGATCGCGCATATCGCGGTGCTCGATGCCTTGCAGCTGAAACGCGCCGCCGCGCCTTTCGGCCATGGCACGGAATACAAGCTGCCGAACGGCGTTACGCTGTTTTCCAGCTATCACTGCTCGCGCTACAACACCAATACCGGCCGGCTGACCGAAGCCATGTTCCACGCGGTGTTCGACAAGATCGTCAAAACCACTTCAGCTTCCTGAGCAGCCAGACTTCCGCGGCCAGAATCAAGGTCGTAACGCCGCATATGGCGGCGAAGGCCCAGGGCGTGTCATGCCCGGGTATGCCCTCCACATTCGCGCCCAGCAGGCCGGCCACCAGACTCGGCGGCAGCAGCACCGCCGCCAGCGCGGTCAGGCGGTTGGAGGTTTGCGCGATCTGCTCCGTCACCAGCGTGGTCAGATCTTCATGCAGGATCGTCGTGCGGTCGCGCAGCGCATCCAGGGTTTCCACGCTGCGCAGCACCTTGTCGGTCAGATCGCGCAGGCGTTGGCGGTCGCGGCTTTTCAGCCATTCCACATCGGCGCCTTGCAGCCTGAACAAAGCCTCGCGCTGCGGGGCCATGTAGCGGCGCAGCGAGATGGCGCGGCGGCGCAGCAGGCTGAGCTTGGCGCGCGACTCCTTCACATCGCAATGCTCGATATTATGGTCGAGATCGTCCACCTCGTCTTCAAGCTGATCCAGCACCGGCTCGATGCCCTTGATCACCTTGCGCGCGATCTTGGCGAATAGATGCCCCGCCCGCACCGGGCCGCGCTTCGCCGCCAGGCTTTCGCGGATATCGCGCAGCGCATGCAGGTAATGATCCTTGTCGCGCAGGCTGATCAGCCTTTGCTCGTTGCCCCAGATATGGATCGGCACCAGATCGAGAGCGTTATTCTCGGGGTCGCGGTTCACGCCGCGCATCACCACTTGCAGGCCGCCATTGGTTTCCTGCACGCGGGGACGGGATTCTTCCGCCAGCAGCGCATCGCAGAGCACCGCATCCAGCCCGCTTTCCTCGCGCAGCCAGCGCGCGGCGTAATCGTCGTCGCGTTCCAGATGCACCCAGAGCATGCCCTGAGCCGGCTGCCAGGCGCGGATGCCGTCCCAGCCGATTTCGCGCGCCCCGCCCATGCCATCCAGCAGCAAGGCGAAACGCAGGCCCTGCTGCTGGCCGTAAATCAAGCCACGTTGCTGATCCATGACACCACCCCGACTGAATCATGCCGAAGCATAGCACAGCCGGGAAATCACCGCCCTTCAAAGTTGGGCGGGCGCTTGGCCTTGAAGGCGGCCAGGCTTTCGGCGAAATCCTCGGTCATGGTCATCAGGGCGAATTGTTCGGCATCCAGCGCCGAGGCCATCTGGATCAAGCCTTCCTGATAGGCATTGGCGCCGCGCTTGATCATGCGCACGGCCAGCGGCGGCTTCGCGGCCACGCGCTCGCCCAAATGCAGCGCGCGCTGCAAGGCCGTACCGCTTGGCGCCACTTCGTCCGCCACGCCGAGCGCCTTGGCATCGGCCGCCGATATCACTTCGCCCAAGATCGACAAACGCTTGCCTGCCGCCGGCCCGGCGCGAGCGATCAGGCGCGGCAAAGCGGTCCAACTCAGATTCATGCCGCGATCCACTTCCGGCAGACCCAGCCGCGCGCCCTCGCCGGCAATCAGCAGATCGGCCGCCGCCGACAAGGCCAGCCCGCCGCCCAGGCAATAGCCTTCCACCGCCACGATTGTGTAACATTCCAGCCCGGCCAGCGCCTTGCACATGGTTGCACCCGCCAAGGGGCCTTGCATGCGTTCGGGGATCGAAGCCTCGGCCAGATTGGCGACCGCCGGGTCCTTCAAATCGAAGCCGACGGAAAACACGCTGGCCGCCCCGGTCAGCACCAAGGCCACCGGCGGGTCCTGCGCCAGCGCATCGAAGGCCGCGCGCAACGCCTGCATGGCGGCAACCGACAGCGCATTGCGCCCATCGCCGCGATCGAAGCGCAGCAAAGCCAGTCGATCGCGGCGTTCGAGCTGCAGCATGCTTACGCGCTCTCGCCGCGCACCAGCTTGATGATGGCGGAATAATCCAGCCCGCCATTGCCGGCATTGACGAATTCGGAATACAGCGCCGTGGCCTCCGCGCCCAGGGGCGTGGTGACGCCGGCGGCCCGCGCGGCTTCCTGCGACAGCTTCAAATCCTTCAGCATCAGATCGGCGGCGAAGCCCGGCTTGTAATCGCGATTGGCCGCCGAAGTCGGCACCGGACCCGGCACCGGGCAATGATTGGCCAAGGCCCAGCAGCCGCCCGAGGAGGCCGACACGATATCGAACATCGCCTGCGGGGCCAGGCCCAGCTTTTCCGCCATCACGAAGGCCTCGCTGATCGCCGTCATGGTGATGCCCAACACCATGTTGTTGCAGGCCTTGGCGACCTGGCCGTTGCCGGCGCCGCCGGCATGCACGATCTTCTTGCCCATCTTTTCCAATGCCGGCTTGGCGGCGGCGAAGGCCGCATCGCTGCCGCCCACCATGAAGGTGAGCGCGGCATTCTCCGCGCCGCCCACGCCGCCCGAAACCGGCGCATCCAGCATCAGCATGCCGGCGGCCTCCGCCGCCTTGATCACTTCGCGCGCGGTCTTCACGTCGATGGTGGAGCTATCGACGAACAGCGTGCCCTTGCGCGCCACGGCCAGGATGCCCTTGGCCCCCAGATACACATCGCGCACATGCTTGCCGGCC
>JAYSEE010000262.1:0-4975 GCA_041914045.1 Ferrovibrio sp.
AGAAGCCGCTCATATGCCTGGGGATTTCCACGTCGCGGTGAACGTAGACATTGATCAGCAGGCCGATGCCGATCAGCAGGGTCATCATCGCGGTGCCGCCATAGGAAACCAGGGGCAATGGCACGCCGACCACCGGCACCACCCCGGAAACCATGGCGATATTGATGAAAACGTAAAGAAACAGCATGGCGGTAAGCCCGCCAGCCACCAGCCGGCCATACTGGCTGCGCGCGCGCAGCGCGATGGCATAGCCATAGGCCAGCATCAGGATATAAAGCCCGATCAGGCCCAGCGCGCCGATGAAGTCGGTCTGCTTCTCGGGCAGGAAGCTGAGATGGCTCTGGCTGCCTTGCAGGAACCCCTTGCCCATGAAGCCGCCCGAGCCGAGCGCGATCTTGGATTGCAGGATATGGTAGCCCGAGCCGAGCGGGTCCTCCTCGGGATTGAGGAAGGTGAGCACACGCTTGCGCTGATAATCATGCAGCAGGTTCCAGGCTATGGGCAGCGCGGACAACCCAGCGGCAATAATCAGCGCGAATTTCCACAAGCGCACGCCGGCGAAGAAAAACACCGCGCCGGAGGTCATCAACAGCAGCATGGCGGTGCCCAGATCGGGCTGCTTCATCACCAAGATCACCGGCGCGCATACCAGGGCCAGCGGCAAGAACAGCCAGCGGATGCGGCCCACATCTTCGTGGCTGAGGCCGTGGAAATAGCGCGCCAGCGCCAGCACGATGGAAATCTTCATGATCTCGGACGGCTGAATATGCAGAACGCCGAGATCGAGCCAGCGCTGCGCGCCCATGCCGATGCGGCCGAATAATTCCACCGCCACCAGAAGCACCAGCGCGATGGCATAAAACAGATAAGCCATGCGCAGCCAGATGCGGATATCGGTGACCGCGATGGCCACAGCGATCAACAGGCCGATGGCGAAACGCGCCATCTGGCGGTCGGCCCAGGGGTCGATATCGCCGCCGGCCGCAGAATAGAGCTGGATGAAGCCGACGCTGGCAATCGCGGCGATCAGCAGCACCAGGCCCCAGGTGATGTCGCGCAGCTTGCGGCCAAGGCTGGGATTGTTGAAGCGGTCGTGAAAATGGCCCTGGCGCATTTCAGCCCCCCGAATTCGCGGCGGCGGGTTTGGCCTGGCGTCCCCCGGCGGCGGAGCCGCCTGAAGCAAATCCGGCGGCGGAGCCGCCTGAAGCAAATCCGGCGGCGGAGCCGCCAGAACCAAGATCGGCGGTAGAGCCCGGCGGCCGCTCCTGCGGCGGCTGTTTGCGCGAGGGATCGCGCAATTGGGTTTGCAGCAGAATATCGCGCGCCATCGGCGCCGCCGCCTTGGCGCCCGAGCCGCCATGCTCGACGATCACCGCGCAGGCATAGCGCGGCGCGGAAACCGGCGCATAGGCCACGAACAACGCGTGGTCGCGTTCTTCCCAGGGCTTCTCCTCGTTTTTGCGCACGCGAGTTTCGCGCTCCAGCCGCGAGATCCGGCGCACCTGGCTGGAGCCGGTCTTGCCGGCCATGGCGTATTGCGGCTGGGTGATGCGCGCGCCCTGCGCCGTGCCGCGCGGCGGCGAGGTGACGCGGATCATGCCTTCCAGCACTTGATCGAGATGCTCGCGCTTGAAATTGCCTGACGCGTAAAGCTGATGCGCCTGACGGGTTTCCGTTGTGGGGCCGAAAGCGCCATCGCCGCGCACGATGCGCGGCAGCACGGCATAGCCGCCATTGGCAAGCCGCGCCGCCATGACGGCAAGCTGCAACGGCGTGCTGAGCACATAGCCCTGGCCGATGCCCACCACCAGGGTTTCGCCCTGCGCCCAGGCCTGGCCGAGCGCGCCCTGCTTCCAGGCCCGGGTGGGAATCAGGCCGCGGCGTTCGCCGGTCAGATCAATCTTGGTGACTTCGCCCAGGCCCAACCGCTTGGCCACCTCGGCGATCTTGTCGACGCCGATGCGGCGCGCGACTTCGTAGAAATAAACGTCGCAGCTTTCTTCCAAGCCCTGCACCAGATTCATGCTGCCATGGCCGCCCTTCTTCCAGCAATGGAAGGTGTTGTTGCCGAATTCCATCTGGCCGGGGCAGAAGACGCGGGTATCGGGCGTGATGGCGCCGGCTTCCAGCGCCGCCAGCCCCACCACCATCTTGAATGTGGAGCCGGGCGGGTATTGGCCTTGCACGGCCTTGTTGATCAGCGGCTTGTATTTGTCGCCATTCAGCATGCGCCATTGCGCCTGCGTGATGCCGACATTGAACCAGTTGGGATCGAAGCCGGGATTGGAGGCCAGCGCCAGCACGTCGCCGGTATGCACATCCATCACCACGGCCGCGCCGCTATCCTCGCCCAGCCGTTCCATGGCATAGCGTTGCAGCTCGGCATCAATGGTCAGCACAACATCGTCGCCGGCCTGGCCATCGGTCCGCTCCAGCTCGCGAATGGCGCGGCCATAGGCATTCACTTCAATCTGGCTATGGCCGGCGCGGCCGCGCAGACCGGCATCGAACAATTTTTCCACGCCGCTTTTGCCGATGCGGAAGCCCGGCAGCTCCAGCAGCGGATCCTCGCCGATTTCCTGCTCTGACACCGCGCCGACATAGCCCACCACATGGCTGAAGATATTGCCCATGGGATAATCGCGGGTTTCGCCCACATCGAGCTGCACGCCGGGCAGATCCGGGCTGTGCAGATTCACCTTGGCGAAATCCTCCCAGCTCAGGTTCTCCGCCACCACCACCGGCACGAATTTGCGCCGACGTTCGATCTCGCGCTTCACGCGCTGTTTCTGGCTCTCGTCGAGCTGCACCAGTTCGGCCAGGGCGCTCAGCGTGGCATCCACGTTGCGCGCCTGCTCGGCCACGATCAGCACACGATAGTTGCGACGGTTGGAAGCCAGTTCGACGCCGTTGCGATCCAGCACGCGGCCGCGGCGCGGCGGCAGCAGGCGCATGGAAATGCGGTTTTCGTCCGACAGCAGGGAATATTTATCGGCCTGCAGCACTTGCAGATAATACAGCCGTCCGGCCAGGCCGGCGAACAGCGCCAGCTTGGCCGCGCCGAGCATCAAGGCGCGGCGGGAGAAAACCCGCTGTTGGTCATTGTCGCGGCGGTTCATGGCGTCGCCTCAGGCCGGCAGCGCATTGCGCAGCCAGCGGCGCTCCAGCCAGCTGAGCAGCCAATAGACCAGCGGATACAGCCCGAGCGACAAGCCAAGCTGCGTGAGCAGCGGGCGCGGATCGTGCATCTGCCAGTTCAGCAAGCACGCCACCAGCCAACCGATAATGGCCGAGCCCAGCGCCACCATGCCATAGCCCCACCAATTGACCAGGAAGGACGAACCGAGGAATACCCGGCGCTGCGACACCGCCAAGGCATGGGTGAGCAGCAGCAGCACGGCATAAAGCCCGATCGGACCGCCAGACAGCAGATCGACCACCAGACCGATCAGGAAAGCGCCCAGCATCGTCATCAGATCCGCGCGGAAAATACTCCAGTAGAATACCGCCATCAGCGCCAGCACGGGCCCGACCGAGCCGAAATGCGGCATATCCATCGGCGATACGCCGATGATGGCGAGCAAAAGGCAGGACAGTACGGGCAGCAGGCCGCGCAGCCGGCGACCGGCAAGCGCCAGACCGATCTTCATGGCCGCCTTGCGGAGGCCCGCGACGGATCGCGGATGCCATCCTCGCCATCCAGGCGGGTTTCCTCGAACTGCACCACGCGCAGGAAATCCATGCGGCCGAGATCGACGAAGGGCCGCAAGCGGATGCCGCCCTCGCCCACTTGCACGATCTCGCCCACCGGAATGCCGGCGGGGAACTGGCCGCCATCGCCCGAGGTAACGATGGTCTGGCCGACCTGCGGCTTGGCGCCGGCCGGCAGATATTCCAGTTTGGGCTGGGGCGAATTGTCGCCCGACAGCACGGCGCGATGGCCGCCTTCCTGCAGCATCACGGGCAGGCGCGAATTCATGTCGGTGAGCAGCAGGATGCGCGCGGCGCGCTGGCCCAGATCGGCCACGCGGCCGGCATAGCCGCCTTCGCCGATCACCGCCTGGCCTTTCCGCACGCCATCCTTGGCGCCGATATTGATCAGCGCGGTGCGCACGAACAGGCCGCCGCCATCGGCGATCACCCGGCCGGTAACGAAGCTATGGCCGAGATCGGGGCCGGCGGAAAGCAGCCGGCGCAAACTGGCATTGTCCTGCTCCAGGCGCCGGGCCACATCCTGCCATTGCAGCAGGCGCGCATTCTCGGCGCGCAGCCGCACATTTTCCTCATGGGCGAAAAACAGATCGTCGATGGCGCCGACGATATTGCCGACGAAAGCCACCGGCTGCGAAACCGCGCTCAGCACCGGCTCGAAGATATCGACCACCACGGCGCGGAAACGCTCCACCGCCGGACGGTCGATGCGGCCCAGCAGGATCAAGCCGACGCCGACGGCCAGCAGCAACAGGAAAGCGAAGCGTTGCAGCAGCGCCTTGATCGGCGCCGCCAACCGCATTCCCCGTCCCATTCCTCGTCCCGTCCTGGGCCGCATGTTCCCGCCGTCCAGTCCCCGCGATCAGTTGCCAGCAACCGGCCTTAGTAAGCCGGATTGTACAACACGTGCTTCAAGGTCTTCATTTCTTCCAACGCGCGCCCGGTGCCCAGCGCCACGCAGCTCAACGGCTCGTCGGCGATGGTGACCGGCAGGCCGGTGGCATGCCGCAGCACCAGATCCAGATTGCCCAGCAGCGCACCGCCGCCGGTGAGCACGATGCCCTTGTCGACGATATCGGCGGCCAGTTCCGGCGCGGTATGCTCCAGCGCCACCTTCACGGCCTCGACGATGGCGCCCACCGGCTCGGCCAGGCTCTCGGCGATCTGGCGCTGGTTGATCACCAGTTCCTTCGGCACGCCGTTCATCAAATCGCGGCCCTTGATCTCCATGGAGAGGCCGTTGCCGTCTTCCGGCGGACAGGCC
>JAYSEE010000263.1:0-4973 GCA_041914045.1 Ferrovibrio sp.
CCTGCGCCTTCAACCTGCTGATCGGCTATGTCGGCCTGCTCTCCTTCGGCCATGCGATGTTCTTCGGCGGCGCCGCCTATATCAGCGCCTATACCGTCAAGGCCTGGGGCTTCACGCCCGAACTCGGCATCCTGGCCGGCACCGCCGTGGCGGCGGCCCTGGGCCTGCTGGCCGGCCTGATCGCCATCCGCCGGCAGGGCATCTATTTCGCCATGGTCACCCTGGCGCTGGCGCAGATGGTGTTTTTCTTCTGCGTGCAGGCCAAATTCACCGGCGGCGAAGACGGCATCCAGGCCGTGCCGCGCCGCGACCTGTTCGGCATCGTCGATACCGCCACCGACCTGCATTTCTACTACGTGGTGCTGGCGGTGTTCGTGATCGGCTTCGCGGTGATCCACCGCACCATCCATTCGCCCTTCGGCCAGGTGCTGAAGGCGATCCGCGAGAACGAGCCGCGCGCCGTGTCGCTGGGCTATCAGGTCGATCGCTACAAGCTGCTGGCCTTCGTGCTCTCGGCGGCGCTGGCCGGCCTGGCCGGCTCCACCAAGGCGCTGGTCTTCCAGCTTGCCTCGCTCACCGATGTCACCTGGCAGATGTCGGGCGAAGTGGTGCTGATGACCCTGGTGGGCGGCATGGGCACCATCCTGGGCCCCGCCCTCGGCGCCGCCGTGATCATCACCATGCAGAATTATCTCGCCGGCTTCGGCGAATACGTGCTGGTGATCCAGGGCGCGATCTTCGTGGTGGTGGTGATGGCCTTCCGCAAAGGCATCGTCGGCGAGTTCATCGCCTGGTGGCAGAAGCGCAACGCCTGAAGCTTATGCCGTCTCAGCCGGCTTGATTGAGAATCCGGCTGAGATACTGCGCATAGGCGTTGTTCTTGTAATAGGCGATGCGGCGTTCGACCTGGGCGCGGTCGATGAAGCCGAGCCGCCACGCCACTTCTTCCGGCACGGCGATCTTGAGGCCCTGGCGCTTTTCCACCGTGGCCATGAAATTGGCCGCATCCAGCAGGCTGTCGGGCGTGCCGGTATCCAGCCAGGCGAAGCCGCGGCCGAATTTCTCCACGCTCAGCTTGCCCTGCGCCAGATAGGCGTTGTTGAGATCGGTGATTTCCAATTCGCCGCGCTTGCTGGGCTTCAGCGCGGCGGCGATGTCGCTCACCTGATTGTCGTAGAAATACAGACCCGTCACCGCCCAGTTGGTGGGCGCTGGATCGGGCTTTTCGATAATCGCCTTCACGCCGCCTGCCGCATCCAGGTCCAGCACGCCATAACGCTCCGGATCGGCCACCCAATAGCCGAACACCGTGGCGCCATGCTCGCGCTTGGCGGCGCGGCGCAGAATCTCGCCGAAGCCTTCGCCGTAGAAGATGTTGTCGCCCAGCACCAGGGCGGCGCGCTGGCCGGCCAGGAAATCGCGGCCGATCAGGAAGGCCTGGGCGATGCCGTTCGGCTCCGGCTGCACGGCATATTGGATATTCACGCCCCATTGGCTGCCGTCTTCCAACAAGGCGCTGAAGGCGGCCTGGTCGCGCGGCGTGGTGATGATCAGGATCTCGCGGATGCCGGCCAGCATCAGCGTGGTGAGCGGATAGAACACCATCGGCTTGTCGTAGACCGGCAGCAATTGCTTGCTCACCACCGAAGTGGCGGGATGCAGACGCGAGCCGGTGCCGCCGGCCAGCACGATACCCTTCATGGCTTATCCTTTTGCTGCCGCCAGACCGATGCGGTCGCGGTCGTATTGCTTGCCGGCGCGGTCGCACCAGACGCGGTTCTCCAGATACCATTTCACCGTCTGGCGCAGGCCGGAGGCGACATCATAGGCCGGCTTCCAGCCCAATTCGGTCTCGCATTTGGCCGGGTCAATGGCATAGCGCGTGTCATGCCCCGGCCGGTCGGTGACATAGCGGATATACTCGCCATATTTGCGGCCGGTCGGCTGCGGCGCGAAATCGTCCAGCAACGCGCAGATGGTCTGCACGATCTCCAGATTGCGCCGGGTGCCGCGCGCGCCGATCAGATAGGTCTCGCCCACCCGCCCCTTGGCCATCACCTGGCGCAAGGCGGCGGCGTGATCGTCCACATGAATCCAGTCGCGGATCTGGTCGCCCTTGCCATAGACCGGCAGGGCGCGGCCATCCAATGCATTCAGAATCATCAACGGAATCAGCTTTTCCGGAAACTGATACGGCCCGTAATTGTTGCCGCAATTGGTCACCAGGATCGGCAGGCCATAGGTGCGCCCGAAAGCGCGGGCCAGATGATCCGACGACGCCTTGCTGGCGGCATAGGGCGAATTCGGCTTATAGGGGCTGGCCTCGGTGAAGAAGGCATCCGGCTCGGCATCGCCATAGACTTCGTCGGTGGAGACCTGCAAATGCCGGAAGCCGGCCTTGCCGGCTTCGTCCAGCCCGCGCCAGTGTTCGACGGCGGCTTCCAGCAGCACCAGGCTGCCATTCACATTGGTTTCGATGAACGGCGCCGGGCTGTCGATCGAACGGTCGACATGGCTTTCGGCGGCAAGGTGATACACGGCTTTCGGCTTCACCTCGGCATACAGCGCGCGGATCGCCGCCCGGTCGCAGATATCCATGCGCTCGAAGCGATGCAGCTCGGGATGCGGCAGGCCGGCCAGATTATCCAGATTGCCGGCATAGGTGAGCTTATCCACCGTCACCACCGACTCGCCCGCCGCATTCAACTGCCGAACCAGGGCCGATCCGATGAAGCCGGCGCCGCCGGTAACGATCACTGTCATGGTATTTTTCCTTGCTTTCCCACAGATATACCCAGGCAATTGCGGCGAAGAAAGGGCCAGAAGGCGGCAGGCACTGGCAAGCCGCCCCGGCCCGCGCCATATTCCCGCCATGGCCAAGCCTGCTACAGCATCGACCGTCGAGCGCCAGATCGAGGATCCGGACATTTTCGCCGATGCGAATTTCCCGGATTTCGTGCCGCATCGCCCCGAGCGCCCGGAAAAAAGCCAGGGCGGCATCGCCTATGACCTGCAAGCGCCCTATCAGCCTTCCGGCGACCAGCCCACCGCCATCGCCGAACTGACCGAGGGCGTGCAGGGCGGCGAACGCGACCAGGTGCTGCTGGGCGTCACCGGCTCGGGCAAGACGTTCAGCATGGCCCAGGTGATCGCCCGCGCCCGCCGGCCGGCCCTGGTGCTGGCGCCGAACAAGACCCTGGCCGCCCAGCTTTACGGCGAGATGAAAAGCTTCTTCCCCAACAACGCGGTGGAGTATTTCGTCTCCTATTATGATTACTACCAACCCGAAGCCTATGTGCCGCGCACCGACACCTATATTGAAAAGGATTCGGCGGTGAACGAGCAGATCGACCGCATGCGGCACTCGGCCACCCGCGCCCTGCTGGAGCGCGACGACGTGATCGTGGTGGCCTCGGTTTCCTGCATCTACGGTATCGGCTCGGTGGAAACCTATTCCGAGATGACGCTGCCGCTGAAGGCCGGGCAGATCATCGACCGCGACGCCCTGCTGCGCCGGCTGGTGGAATTGCAATACCGTCGCAACGATGCCGCCTTCCAGCGCGGCGCTTTCCGCGTGCGCGGCGATGGCGTGGAAATCTTTCCCTCGCATATGGAAGACCGCGCCTGGCGGCTTTCGCTGTTCGGCGACGAGTTGGAAAGCGTGGTGGAATTCGATCCGCTGACCGGCGAGCGCACCGCCACGCTGGAAGCCGTGAAGCTGTTCGCCAACAGCCATTACGTGACGCCGAAGCCCACGCTGCAGCAGGCCGTCGAGCAGATCAAGGTGGATCTCAAGCTGCGGCTGGACGAGTTGGCCAAGCAGAACCGCCTACTGGAAATGCAGCGCCTGGAACAGCGCACGACCTTCGATATCGAGATGATGATCGCCACCGGGGCCTGCGCCGGCATCGAGAATTATTCCCGCTATCTCACCGGCCGGCCGCCGGGCGCGCCGCCGCCCACCCTGTTCGAGTATCTGCCGGATAATGCGCTGCTGTTCGTGGATGAAAGCCATGTGACGGTGCCGCAGATCGGCGGCATGTTCCGCGGCGACTTCCGGCGCAAGGCCACGCTGGCGGAATACGGCTTCCGCCTGCCCTCCTGCATCGACAACCGGCCGCTGCGTTTCCGCGAATGGGAGCGCCTGCGGCCGCAGACGGTGTTCGTATCCGCCACGCCCGGCAAATGGGAAATGGAGCGCACCGGCGGCGTGTTCACCGAACAGGTGATCCGCCCCACCGGCCTGATCGACCCGGTGACGGAAATCCGCCCCGTCGAACATCAGGTGGACGACCTGCTGAGCGAGGCGCGCATTACGATTGCCAAGGGCTATCGCGTGCTGGTGACCACGCTGACCAAGCGCATGGCGGAAGACCTGACGGAATACCTCACCGATGCCGGGCTGAAAGTGCGCTACCTGCATTCGGATATCGACACGCTGGAACGCATCGAAATCCTGCGCGATCTGCGGCTCGGCGCCTTCGACGTGCTGATCGGCATCAACCTGCTGCGCGAGGGTTTGGATATCCCGGAATGCGGCCTTGTCGCCATCCTGGATGCCGATAAGGAAGGCTTCCTACGCAGCGAGACTTCGCTGATCCAGACCATCGGCCGCGCCGCCCGCAACGTGGATGGACGCGTGATCCTCTATGCCGACAAGATGACCAACAGCCTGAAGCGCGCGCTGGATGAAACCGCCCGCCGCCGCGCCAAGCAGCAGGCCTATAACGCCGAGCATGGCATCACGCCGGAAAGCGTGCGCAAGCAGATCGGCGACATTCTGCAAAGCGTGTATGAGCATGACCATTACACGGTGGATGTGGAGCATGCCAAGGACGGCCATCTGGTGGGCCATAACCTGAAGGCCTATCTGGCCGATCTGGACAAGCGCATGCGCGACGCCGCCGGCAATCTGGAATTCGAGGAAGCCGCCCGCCTGCGCGACGAAATCAAGCGGCTGGAAATGAGCGAAC
>JAYSEE010000264.1:0-4970 GCA_041914045.1 Ferrovibrio sp.
ACCTACGATATGGGCGGCACGTCTTCGGACGTTGGCCTGATCCAGGATGGCGTGCCGCAGGTTTCGTCCGAACTCGAACTCGAATATGCCATGCCCATCCATGTGCCCATGGTGGATGTGCATACCATCGGCGCCGGCGGCGGTTCGATTGCCGGCATCGACGAAGCGGGGATGCTGAAAGTGGGGCCGGAAAGCGCCGGCGCGCGGCCCGGTCCGATCTGTTATGGCCGTGGCGGCAAACAGCCGACCATCACCGATGCCAATCTGGCGCTGGGCCGGCTCGATCCGGCCGGTCTGCTGTCGGTGGAAAGCCCGGTTTCCCTGCAGGATGTGCGCGACGCGATATACGAGCATGTCGGCAAGCCGCTGGGCATGGATTGGCAGCAGGCCGCCGCCGCGATCCTGCGCATCGGCAATGACAAGATGGCCGGCGCGATCCGCATGGTCTCGCTCAGCCGTGGCCACGATCCGCGCGACTTCGCGCTGTTCGCCTTCGGCGGCGCGGGGCCTTTGCATGCGGCGGCGCTGGCGCGCGAACTGGGCATCCCGAAGCTGCTGCTGCCGGCGCGGCCAGGCATCACCAATGCCTTGGGTTGCGTGGTGGCCGATCTGCGTCATGATTATGTGCGCACGGTGAACAAGCCGGTGGCGAACCTGCCGGATGCGCTGGTTCGCGACGTGTTGGAAAGCCAGATCGAGGAAGGCCGCGCCACCATCGCGCGCGATGGCGTGGCGGTGGAAGAAGTGCAGGTGCTGCATAGCGCCGATATGCAGTTCCAGGGTCAGAGCCATTTGCTCAGCGTACCGGTGCCGCATCTGGATATCGGCAAGGCGGAATTGCAGGAGGCTTTCGAAGCGGCCTATTGGCAGCGCTTCGGCGTCGAATTGCCGGAGATCCGCGCGCAGTTGGTGAACCTGCATACGGCGGTGATCGGCCGCCGGCCGCGCTTGACCCTGGATCGCCTGCTGATGGCGAAGCCGGCCGATGCTGTGGCCGGCGCCAGGATCGGCAGCCGCGAGGTCTGGTTCGAACAGGGCGGTTGGCAGGATACGCCGGTCTATGACCGCGAAAGGCTGCCGCGCGGCGCGCATTTCGCCGGGCCGGCGATTTTGCAGCAGCTCGATACCACGGCGGTGATCGAGCCGGGCAACGCGGTGGATGTGGATTCCTTGGGCAATCTGATCGTGACGGTGACGCCATGAGCGAACTCGATCCTGTCACCCTTGTGGTGATCCAGAATGGCTTGCAGCAGGTCTGCAACGAAATGGACCTGGCCTTTTGCCGGGCGGCATTCTCGCCGGTCATCTCGGAAGCGCTGGACCGTTCGGACGGCATTTATCATCGCGATACCGGCGAATTGATTGCGCAGGGCGATCTCGGCCTGCCGGTTTTCGTCGGCACCATGCAATTCTCCACTCAGGCGGTGATCGAGCGGGCGCGCGATCCCAAGCCCGGCGATATCTATATCGTCAACGATCCTTATCTGGGCGGCACGCATTTGATGGATGTGAAATTCGTCAAGCCGTTCTTCTATCGCGGCAAGCTGTTCGCCTGGCTGGCCAATACCGGCCATTGGCCGGATACCGGCGGCATGGTGCCGGGCGGCTTTTCGGCCAATGCCACCGAGGTGGAGCAGGAAGGCCTGCGGCTGCCGCCGGTGAAGCTCTACAAACAGGGCGAACTGGATGAGGAGATTTTGTCCATCATCCTGTCCAATATCCGCGTGGCGGATCAGCGCATCGGCGATATCAAGGCTCAGGCCGCTGCCTTGGGCATCGGCGAAAAGCGGCTGACCGCGCTGTTGGATCGTTACAGCGCCGATACTGTGGAGGCTGCGATAGCCGAGCTGAAAAGCCGCGCCAGCCAGCGCATGCGGGCGCGCATCGCGCAGATTCCCGATGGAATCTATCGCGGCGGCGCAATCGTCGATTCCGACGGCGTGGTGGACGAGCCGTTGCGCATCGAGATGAAGATCGAGAAACGCGGCGACGAATTGACCTTCGATATGTCGGGTTCCAGCCCGCCTTGCCAAGGGCCGATGAACTCGGTGCTGGCGACCACAAAATCCTCGATCTATCTGGCGATGAAGCACATCTTTCCCGATGTGCCGATCAATGCCGGCACCTTCGAGCCGTTGAAGATTGTCGATCCGGACGGCACGTTTCTTTACGCCAAATACCCGCGCCCGGTTTCCGGTTGCGCGGCCGAGGTGAGCCAACGCATCGCGGAGGCCGTATTCAATGCGCTGGTGACGGCGATGCCCGATATGCTGTTCGCCGCGCCGGCCGGCACTTCGGGCAATCTGGCGCTGGGCGGTTACGATCCCGAGCGCAACCGCGCCTATGTGATGTATGTGATTTCCGGCGGCGGCTATGGCGGCTGGTATGGCGGCGATGGTTTGAGCAACGGCTGTTCCACCATCGGCATTTCCAAGACCACGCCGATCGAGGTGATGGAGCAGTATTATCCGGTGTTGTTCGAGGAATTTTCGCTGCATGAAGGATCGGGCGGGGCCGGCAAATATCGCGGCGGCTTCGGGGTGAATTACAGCATCCGGCTGCGGCGCGGCGAGGCGCGCGCCAGCATGGTGATGGATCATGGCCGCGTCGGGCCGAGCGGCGCGCTGGGCGGCGAGGATGGCGGCCTCAACCGCGTGGTGGTGGAGCATCAGGCCGCCGATGGCGTGCGGGCCTATGTGCCGCCGCATCTGTCGAAGGATCAGGATATCGTCATCAAGCCCGGCGACCGGCTGCGGGTTTCCACGCCGGGCGGCGGCGGTTATGGCGATCCGAAACAGCGCGACAAGACGGCCATCGCCCGCGATATCGAACGCGGCTATTATACCCCGGAACAGGCGGCGGCCCGCTTCGGCAGCTGATGCCGAAAAGACCGGAGAGTTGAACTTTGCTGCTGGAATGGCTGCAACTGGCAGGCATGCGCTGCGCGCCGCCGGCCCGCAAACTGGGTTATGCACGCTCCCAGGTCGGGCTTTGGTCCAGGGCAGGGCGTTGCCGCAAGGCCTGGGCGCCCCATCATGCCAATACGCGCGCTTTCGTCGAAAACCTGCTGATCGGCTTGCCTGCGGGCGGCATTTGCTGGGTATTGGGCGCCGGCCTGCTGGATGATGCGCCGCTGGCCGTCTTGGCGGCGCGTTTCGACAAAGTGCTGCTGGCCGATATTTGCTTCACTCGCCGGACTTGGCGCGATGCGGCGGCATTGCCGCGTTGCGAACCGCGCCTGTTCGATACGACCGGCGTGGTGGGAGCGCTGGCGGCATGGCAACCCGGACAGACCTTGCCGGAGCCGCCAGCAAAGATTGCCTTGGATGATGCCGCGCCCGCGCTGGTGCTGTCGTTGAATCTGCTCTCGCAATTGCCGTTGCTGCCGTTGGAATGGCTGGAGCGCCATGGCGTCGGCCTCGCCGAGCGGCAGGATTACGGCCGGCGATTGGTGCGGGCGCATCTGACGGGGCTGCGTGCGTTGTCCTGCCCGGTCGGATTGGTCAGCGATTTTCGCCGGGTGTTTCGCAATCGCGCCGGCGAGGCGGTGCTCAGCGAAAGCGCGCTGTTCGACATCACGCCGCCGGCGGCCGAACGGGAATGGACTTGGACGCTGGCGCCGTTGGGCGAAATCGACCGGCAGACCAGTTTGGATCTGCGGGTATTGGCTACGCGGGATTTTAGTCTCGCGCCAGCGTAAGGCTGCTGATCACGAAGCCGCGCTCCGGCGGATATTTGCGCAGCAATTTTTTGCGCGCGCCTTCCTCGTCGGCGGCGAATACATCCTCGTAATTGATCTCGCCCCATTTATCATCAAGGTTTCGGTGCTTCTGCCCCATCATCTGGGCGCGGCGCACGTCGGCATTGGTGATGCCGGCCTGAAATTTTTTGTCTTCCGGGGCAGGGCCGGTGATCGCCTGGCCGGCCAAGCGTTCCAGCTTTGCCACCTCCGCGCGAAGCACGGTGTTGTCCTTGGTCAGATCGTTGATCTTCTTCTGCGCATCTTTGGTCAGGCGTTCAAGCTGATCCAGCCGCTGGCCGCGCCGCGCCACTTCGGCGGTGCTCCACTCATAGGCCATGACTTGCCGTTTATGCGCGGCTATCACTTGCAGCACGATGAATACCGCACCGGGGATGCCAATGATGAGCGCGCCAAGGATGAGCCAGAATTCAGCCATGGCTATAATTTGCTGTTTCCGGCCCCCATGGGCAAGGGCTTGTTTGGAGACAAGTTATTGATTAAACGCGCATAAATTGAAAATCCAGTCGGATAATCCGCGTCATCGCCGGCGCGGCGGCCTTGACCCGGCGATCATCCCGGAGTAGTAAGCCTGCGCCGTGGCGGGAGTAGCTCAGTTGGTTAGAGCACCAGATTGTGGCTCTGGGGGTCGCGGGTTCAAGTCCCGTCTCTCGCCCCATCGAAATTTTAATGGCCGATCAAGTAGATAACTTGGTTGGCCATTTCATTTTGCGGCATCCGGTTTATCCCGCATGCGGACGATGCGGGACTGAGATGCTGGGCCAGAGGGCGCCATGAGCAAGGCATTCACCAAAGAAACCGATGCGGAAGCGGACGACGAGGCGGAAGCCGGTCCGGCGCTTCCGGCCGGCGCAAAGAATTACATAACGCCGGCAGGGCTGCAGCGGCTGCGCGACGAACTGGCGCAGCTCTGGAACGCGGAGCGGCCGAAGGTGGTGGAGATCGTCTCCTGGGCCGCAGGCAATGGCGACCGTTCGGAGAATGGCGATTACCTTTATGGCAAGCGCCGCCTGCGTGAAATCGACCGCCGCGTTCGCTTCCTGCGCAAGCGGCTGGAAATCGCCGAGCCGGTGGATCCTAATTTGCAGACCAATCGCGCACAGGTTTTTTTCGGCGCGACCGTCACCTATATCGACGAAGCCGACATGGAACGCACGGTGCGCATCGTGGGAGTCGACGAGGCGCGCCAGGAGCATGGCGAGATCAGCTG
>JAYSEE010000265.1:0-4958 GCA_041914045.1 Ferrovibrio sp.
CGAGGTATCGGGCGGCGTGGTCGAAGCGGAGTCGATCGCGGTCAATTCAGACTTTAGTGGCCCGCATCCTGGGCCGCGCCGCCGCCCGCCTGGGCAGCCGGGTCGAACAGCTGGATCGGGCCGGACGGCATCACGGTGGAGATCGCATGCTTGTAGACAAGCTGCATATGTCCATCGCGGCGCAGCAGCACCGAGAAGTTATCGAACCAGCTGATGATCCCCTGCAGCTTCACGCCATTCACCAGGAACACCGTCACCGGAGTTTTGGTCTTGCGGATGTGATTGAGGAAAACGTCTTGCACGTTCTGAGGTTTTTCGGCAGCCATCGTTGGGGCCTTTCTTTTTGTCGTTATCATTTGTTCGTCGCTCTATGGCGGGTTTGCTTTGTTTAAGTCGGATGCGGACCAATTTCGGACAAGCAAGGTCTGCCGCCCGCGCCGCATCACGGGGCTATATTTAGCCTTTAATGATGGCAAAACAATGGCGCTTATCGCCGCAGGCCGGGGCTTTCAGCCCTTCGGGGGCGCGCGATAGGCATTGCCGGGCTGCCCGCCCTGCGCCTCGGATTCCGCATAAACCGCATAAAGCGTTCGCAATTTCGTGGCCAGCAGGCCCGGCGCGGCATTGCCGATGGGGCGGCCATCCAGACTTGTGATAGGCATCACGAAAGCGGTGGTTGAGGTGGTGAAAGCCTCGCGAGCCTCGAAAACCTCCTCGGGCCGGAAGGCGCGCTCCTCCACCGCCAGGCCTTCCGCCTCGGCCAGAGCCAGAATCGCGCCGCGCGTGATGCCGCTGAGGATCGAAACCCCGAGATCGCGCGTCACCAGCACGCCGTCTCGGGTGACGATCCAGGCATTGGAAGAAGAGCCCTCGGTAACGAAGCCGTCGCGGTCCACCAGAAAGGCCTCGAAGGCCCCCTGCTCGCGCGCCGCCTGCTTGGCCAGCGCGGCAGGCAGCAGAGCCACGGTCTTGATATCGCAGCGCGCCCAGCGCTGATCCGGCGCCAGGATGGCGGCCCCGCCCTGCGCGGCCTTGGCGGCCGCCTTGCTCATGTCCATTGCCTTGGTGATGGCGACCACGGTAGGACGCACCCCAGCGGGGAATGGAAAATCGCGCCGGGCAGCGCCGCGCGTGATTTGCAGGTAGATCGAGCCATCCTGCACGCGATTGCGGCGGATGGTTTCGTTCAGAACCACCAGCATGGCGGCGCGGCTCATCGGATGCGCGATGCGCAATTCATCCAGATTGCGTTCCAGCCGCTGCAAATGGCCGGCGCCATCGACCAGCCGACCGCCCAGAATGGCGATCACTTCATAAACGCCATCGGCGAACTGAAAACCGCGATCCTCGACATGCACAGCCGCCTTGGCATAGGGCATGTAGCGGCCACTCACATACACAACGCGCGACATCGCTGAGAAACTCCGATCTCAAAAGAACTCCAGGCGGACGGAGAACAGCTTCTCCACCTTCTTCACCGCCTCTTTTCGCACGAACAGGATCATGCGGTCGCCGGTCTCGATCTCGGTATCCGAACGCACGATCAGGATTTCATCCTTGCGGATCAGCGCGCAGATCATCAGCCCGGCCGGCAGATCCAACTCGCTGATCGGGCGGCCGAGCAGCGAACTCGATTCAACGGCAACCGCTTCCATAACCTCGGCGCCGCCATCGCGCAGGCTGTGCACGCCGCGGATACGGCCGCGCCGCACATGCTGCAAGATCGAGGAAACCGTGGTCGAACGCGGATTGACCACCACGTCCACGCCCAGCGAACCGATCAGGTTTTCATAGGCCGGGTTGTTCACCAGCGTGATGGCGCGCTGACAACCGGCCCGCTTGGCCAGCAATGACGCCAGGATATTCACCTCGTCGTCGTTGGTCAGGGCGATAATGGCTTCCGCCGACTGCACCTTGGCTTCGGTGAGGATATCCATATCCAGGGTATCGCCCTGAATCACCACGCTGTTGCTCAGCTGGCCCGCTACATACTCGGCGCGCGCCCGGTTGCCTTCGATCACCTTCAGCTTGACGGCGCCTTGCTGCGCCTCGATCTCGCGCGCCAGAAACAGCCCGATATTGCCGCCGCCGGCCACCACCAGACGGCGCGCCTCGCGCTCCTCATGGCCGAACAGCCGCATGGCGCGCGGCACATGATCGGTCACCGCCACGAAATAGATTTCATCGTCGGCCACCAATTGATCGTCACCCTCGGGCACGATCACCTCGTCGCCGCGCGCGATGCCGCACACATTGATCTCCAAACCCGGAAACAGTTCGGTGAGCTGGCGCAAGGGCGTGTTCAACACCGGGCAATCTTCCGTCAGCCGCACGCCGATCAAGCGCAGGCGGTCGCCGGCGAACGGAATCATATCGAAAGCGCCGGGCGTAAGGATGCGGCGATGGATGGCGCGCGCCACCTCGATCTCGGGCGAGATGATGTGGTCGATGGAAATATGCTCGCCGTTGAACAAGTCCGACCATTCCGGCCGCAGATAGCTTTGCGCCCTGATGCGGGCGATCTTGGTGGGCACATTGAACAGCGCATGCGCCACCTCGCAGGCCACCATGTTCACTTCGTCGGCATAGGTGACCGCGATCAGCATATCGGCATCGGCGGCGCCGGCCCTGTCGAGCAGATCGGGATGCGAAGCATGCCCCACCAAGGCGCGCAGATCGTAACTTTCGGCCAGCTTATGCGCTTGCTCCACCGATTGGTCGATAACCGTGACCTCGTTGCCCTCGGCGGCCAATTGCCGTGCGATGGTGGTGCCGACCAGACCGGCGCCGCATACGATCACTTTCATCGCCAGACTCCTGGCATGGCGTATCCTCAGCCGTTGCGATCGAGATTGGCGACGCCCAGCGCTTTCAGTTTGCGATGCAGCGCCGAACGCTCCATACCGACGAAACCCGCCGTGCGCGATACATTGCCGCCGAAGCGGGTGATCTGCGCCAGCAGATATTCACGTTCGAAAACCTCGCGCGCCTCGCGCAGCGGCAGGCCCATCACTTCGGTGGTGGTTTCCGGGCTCAGCGCGATGGGCGGCGTGGCGCCCAGATCGGTGGGCAGCATGTCGGCATGGATGACGCCGCGCTGATTCCCCGGCATCATGATAAGCAGCCGCGCCACGGCATTGCGCAATTCGCGCACATTGCCCGGCCATTCCGCCGTTTGCAGCGCCAGCAGCGCATCCTCGGCCAATTCGCGCTCGAGCACGCCCTGGCGCTGCGCCTCCAGCTTGACGAAGAATTTCGCCAGCAGCGGAATATCGTCGCGCCGCTCGCGCAAGGCCGGCACCTTCAACGGCACGACGTTGAGGCGATGGAACAGATCCTGCCGGAACAGCCCCTGCGACACGCGGGCGGAAAGGTCGTGGCTGGTGCCGCTGACGATGCGGACATCCACCTGCACCCGGCTGCGCCCGCCGACGCGCTCGAAACTCTGTTCGGTCAGAACCCGGAGAATCTTGGCCTGGGTTTCCAGCGGCATGTCGGACACTTCATCCAGGAACAGGGTGCCGCCATGGGCCTCCTCCAGCACGCCGACGCGATGGCTGCGCTGGCCGTTGCCGCCCTGCTCTTCGATGCCGAATAATTCCGGCTCCATGCGCTCGGGCGTCATCGCCGCCGCATTCAGCACCACGAAGGGCCCGCCGGCGCGGCGCGACCGGGCATGCAGCAGTCGCGCGGCCAATTCCTTGCCGGAACCGGGCGGGCCGGAAATCAGCACGCGGCTATTGCTGGGGGCCACGCGCTCGATGGCCTGGCGCAAAGCCTGGATCGGGCCGGACTGCCCCACCATCTCCGCCGGGCTGCCCGAGCGATGGCGCAATTCCTCGTTCTCGCGTTTCAGCCGCGCCTGTTCCAGGGCGCGGTCGACCAGCAGCAGCAGGCGATCGCTCTTGAACGGCTTCTCGATATAATCGTAAGCGCCGCGCTTGATGGCCGAAACGGCGGTTTCCACATTGCCATGGCCGGAGATGATGACCACCGGCACATTGGGATGGTCGCGGGTGATGCGGTCGAGGATTTCCAGGCCGTCCAGCTTGCTGCCTTGCAGCCAGATATCCAGGATCACGGCATTGGGCCGACGGGCCTCGATCTCGCGCAGGGCGGCATCGGAATCCGCCGCCATGCGGGTTTCGAAACCCTCATCCTCCAGGATGCCGCCGATCAGGTTGCGAATATCGGCTTCATCGTCGACGATCAGAATATCACGCGCCATGACCGCTCAAGCCAATCGCCCGCTGCCGTTCCCCAGGCTGCTGTTCCGTGCGCAGCCTATCCGGGCCGTTCGCATTATCGTTTCGCGCCCCATTGTCGCGCACCGCATTGTCGCGCATCACATCATCTTGCGTAGGCTGACTGCCGCCGGGCTCGGTTTCCGCCGCTGGTTTTGCGGCCAGCGGCAACCTGATTCGCGCCACGCTACCACTTTTCGCGTCGGGGTCAAACCGCCGGGCATCCTCCAGGGTGATGCCGCCGCCATGCTCCTCAATGATCTTTTTCACGATCGCCAGCCCCAGGCCGGTGCCCTTGGCCCGGGTGGTGACATAAGGCTCGAACAACCTGCCGGCCAGATCGGGCGGCAGGCCGCGCCCGTTGTCGACGATGCAAAGCTGGGCTTCGCCTTCGGCCTGGCGCAGATCAATGACGATGCGGCCCGCCGGCAGGCTCTCGCCTTCGGCCGGTTTTTCGCGGCCGTCTATAGCGTCCAGCGCATTCTGCAACAGATTGGTGAAAACCTGCGCCAATTGTCTGGCATCGCAGCGCAAAGCCACCGGCTCGGCCGGCAGACGGCTTTCGAAGGCCACATCGGTGCGCGCCACCTGCTGCATGAACACCGATTGGCGCAGGATCTGGCTCAAATCCTCATCCCGATAGACCGGACGCGGCATGCGGGCGAAGGCGGAGAATTCGTCCACCATGCGGCCGATATCGCCCACCTGTCGGAT
>JAYSEE010000266.1:0-4911 GCA_041914045.1 Ferrovibrio sp.
TATTGCCTGGGCGGCACGCTGCTGTCCATCGCCGCCGCCGCCCTGGCCGGGCGCGGCGACGAGCGCATCGCCAGCATCACCCTGCTGGCGGCGCAGGTGGATTTCAAGGAAGCCGGCGAACTCACGCTGTTCATTGATGAAAGCCAGGTGCGTTTCCTGGAAGACATGATGTGGGAGCAAGGCTATCTCGACACCAAGCAGATGGCCGGAGCCTTCCAATTACTGCGCTCCAACGACCTGATCTGGTCGCATATGCTCAGCGAATACATGATGGGCGAACGCGGCAAGCTGAACGACCTGATGGCCTGGAATGCCGACCAGACCCGCATGCCCTATCGCATGCATAGCGAATATCTGCGCCGGCTGTTCCTCAACAACGATCTTGCCGAAGGCCGCTATCGCCTGGATGGCCGGCTGGTTTCGTTGGGCAATATCCATGCGCCGATATTCGCCGTGGGCACCGAGCAAGACCATGTGGCGCCCTGGCGCTCGGTGTTCAAGATCGACCGCCTGACCCATACCGACATCACTCTGCTGCTGACCAGCGGCGGCCATAATGCCGGCATCGTCAGCGAGCCGGGCCGGTCGAAGCGGCGCTACCGCATGGAGCATCGCACCCGCCATGACGGCGAGATCGACATCGCCTCCTGGATGGAGCGGCAGGATGTGCATGAAGGCTCCTGGTGGCCGGCCTGGCAGGCCTGGCTGGCGGGGCATTCCGGCAAGCTGGCCCCGGCGCCGCGGCAAGCCGGCCGCGCCGAAGCCGGCTATCCGCCGATCGGCGATGCGCCGGGCAGTTATGTGATGGGCCGATAACAGGCCCGCCGGCAGGCAAGGAGGCACGCCATGGCAATCACCCCCACTCCCCGCCAGCCCGGCCAAGCCGGAGCGGCCGGCCATGCGCCGCCGCCCAAGGCAGCCCATGCTCCCGCACCGCGCGGAGAAGATGGCGAGGATCGCGCCGAGCCCAATCAGCCCAGCGATCTGGACGAAACCACCCATGCGGAATACCGCATGCTGTTCGAGGAAAGCGGCCGCAACATCTTGTTCGCCAAGCGCCAGCAATGGCGCGTGCTGGAATATTTCACACTGCTGTCGCTGAGCATCGTGGCGATCTGCGCGCTGGCGCCGGTGGCCGCCATGATCGCGCGCTTCCTGGCTTATTTCCTGCTGTTTGCCGGCGCGGCGATGATCCTGACCCTGGGCATGCTGCAAGTGTGGCAATTCAGCGAAGGCCGCAAACGCGAGGTGCTGACGATTGCCTTTTCCAGCAGCGTGCGCACCGTATTGCGGCGGCGCGGCAGTTTGTCGCGCGACATCCACCGCTTCGCCATTCTGCTGATCCTGCTATTGTTGGTGGTGGTGACCGACTTGGCCGCTTTCCGCATCCTGCTCGATCTCGGCAAATAAAAAATCCGCCGCCCTGACCCGCCTTCCCGGAGATACCCTTGTTGCGCCGTAGCCTGATCCTGTTTTCCGCCCTGCTGCTCCTTGCCGCCGCCGCGCCAGCCGCGCAGGCGCAAAGCGAGGGCGCGAAGCTGAGCGAACGCCTGAGCAATCTGTGGAGCAAGCTGAGCGGCAAGAAGCTGCCGCCGCATGTGGCCCTGGCCAACGGCCGCATCGAAGCCGAGCAGGTTCTGGTGGCGGCGAAATACGGCGGCCGCATCGCGCAGATGCTGGTGCAGGAAGGCCAGACCGTGGAGGCCGGCGCCATCGTGGCGCGCATGGATACCGCCGAGCTGGAAGCCCAGCGCAGCGGCGCAGAGGCGCTAATCCGCCGCGCCGAAAACGCCACCCTGGCGGCGCAGGCCGCCATCGCCCAGCGCAAGAGCGAATTGCTGCTGGCGCAACAGGAATATCAGCGCGCCGCCGATCTCAATGCCAAGGGCTTCGGCACCAATCAAAGCCTCGATCTGCGCCGCAGCCAGCTGCATGCCGCCGAGGCCGCCTTGCGCGCCGCCAATGCCAGCCAGGATGAAAGCATCGCCGCCACCGAAGCGGCCCGCGCCGATCTTGCCCGCATCCGCGCGCAATTGGCCGATGCCGAATTGAAAGCGCCGCGTCGCGGCCGGGTGGAATACAAACTGGTGCAGGGCGGCGAAGTGGTGGCGGCCGGCGCGCCGGTGGCCACTTTGCTCGACCTGTCCGATGTGTACATGACCGTTTTCCTGCCTGCCCGCGTGGCCGGCCGGCTTGGCATCGGCGACGAGGCGCGGCTGCAGCTCGATCCGGCGGCGGAATACATGCTGCCGGCTAATGTCAGCTTCGTTGCCGCCGAGGCGCAATTCACGCCCAAGGCGGTGGAGACCGCCGATGAGCGCGAGAAGCTGATGTTTCGCGTGAAGCTGCGCATCGCCCCGCAAATCCTGAAGCAATACGAAGCGCAGGTGAAGGTGGGCATTCGCGGCGTAGGCTATGTGCGCAGCGACGGCAATGCCGCCTGGCCCGCCGAACTGGCGGTGAAACTGCCGCAATGAGCGATGCGGCCGCGCTGAATACCGCAGCCCTGGGTTTTTCCGGCGTCTCGCATCGCTACGGCAAAACCTTGGCGCTGGATGGCGTCGACCTGATCGTGCCGGCCGGCTGCATGGCGGGATTGATCGGCCCGGAAGGCGTGGGCAAATCCACCCTGCTGGGCCTGGGCGCCGGCATCACCCGCATTCAGCAAGGCGGCATCCGGGCCTTGGGCGAGGATATCGGCGATGCCGCCGCGCGCCGCGCCATCTGCGCCCGCATCGCCTATATGCCGCAAGGCCTGGGGCGCAATCTCTATCCCACGCTCAGCGTGGCGGAGAATCTGCATTTCTTCGGCCGGCTGTTCGGCCAGGATGGCGATGAACGCGAAACCCGCATCGCCGAATTGCTGGAAGCCACCGGGCTTGCGCATTTCCACGACCGGCCGGCCGGCAAACTTTCCGGCGGCATGAAGCAGAAGCTGGGCATTTGCGCCGCGCTGATTCACGATCCCGATCTGCTGATCCTGGACGAACCCACCACCGGCATCGACCCGCTGTCGCGCCGGCAATTCTGGGCCTTGATAGAACGCATGCGGCTGCGCCGGCCGGGCATGAGCGTGGTCGTCGCCACCGCTTATATGGAAGAAGCCGAGCGGTTCGATTGGCTGGCCGCTCTGCATGGCGGCAAGGTGATCGCCACCGGCAGCCCCGCCGAAATCAAGCAGCAGGCCCGGACGACCAGCCTGGAGCGTGCTTTCATCGCGCTGATGCCCGGCCGTGCCGGCAAGGATGCCGCGCCGCCGGAAATTCCGCCGCGCGTGGAAACCGACGGCCCGCCCGCCATCGAGGCGGAAGGGCTGACCCGCCGCTTCAACGGCTTCACGGCGGTGGATAATGTGAGCTTCCGCATCGGCCGCGGCGAGATCTTCGGCTTCCTCGGCTCGAATGGCTGCGGCAAGAGCACCACCATGAAAATGCTGACCGGGCTGCTGCCGGCCAGCGCCGGCAGCGCGCAGCTTTTCGGCCAGAAGCTGGATGCCGGCGACATGGCGACGCGGCGGCGCGTCGGCTATATGTCGCAATCCTTCTCGCTCTATGGCGAACTCACCGTGCGGCAGAATCTGCGCCTGCATGCGCAGTTATTCCGCCTGCCCCGCGCAAGCATCAATGCGCGCGTGGCGGAGATGCTGGAACGCTTCGACCTGAAGGACGCCGCCGATAGCCGGCCGGAAAACCTGCCGCTGGGCATCCGCCAGCGCCTGCAGCTTGCCGTGGCGATCATCCATCGCCCGGAAATCCTGATCCTGGACGAGCCCACCTCGGGCGTGGACCCGGTGGCGCGCGACGATTTCTGGCGCGAATTGATCACGCTGTCGCGCCGCGACGGCGTGACGATCTTCCTCTCCACGCATTTCATGAACGAAGCCGAGCGCTGCGACCGCATCTCGCTGATGCATGCCGGCCGCGTGCTGGCCGTGGGCAAACCCGCCGACCTGGCCGCCGAACGCGGCAAGGCCAGCCTGGAAGACGCCTTTATCGAAATCCTGCAGGAAGCCGGCATGGGCGCGGCGGAACAGGATGCGCCCGCCGCCCCGGCTATGCCCGCGAAGCCGCCGGCCAAACCGCGCCTGCTGGATTTGCGCCGGCTCTGGGCCTATGCCTTGCGCGAAACGCTGGAAGTGCTGCGCGATCCGCTGCGGCTTGCCTTTGCGCTGCTGGGGCCGGCGCTGCTGCTGCTCACCTTCGGCTATGGCATTTCCTTCGATGTGGAGAAACTGCCTTTCGCCGCTTTCGACCAGGATCAATCGGCGCAAAGCCGGCAATTGCTGGAAAGCTTCCAGGGCTCGCGCTATTTCATCGAAAAGCCGCCGATCGCTTCGGCGCGCGACCTGGATCGCCGCCTGCAAAATGGCGAACTCACGCTGGCCATCGAAATTCCCGCCGATTTCGGCAAGGACCTGCTGCGCGGCAGAACGCCGGAAATCGCCGTATGGCTGGACGGCGCGATGCCGTTCCGCGCCGAAACCACGCGCGGCTATGTGAGCGGCCTGGCGGCGAGCTATCTGGCCGATCAATTGCTGCGCAGCAAGGGCCATGCCGTGGCCTTCTATCCGATCGGCATCGAAACCCGCTTCCGCTACAATCAGGCCTTCAAAAGCGCCAACGCCATCGTGCCCAGCGTGATCGTGCTGCTGCTGGTGCTGATCCCGGCCATCATGACCGCGCTCGGCATCGTGAAGGAAAAGGAAAGCGGCTCCATCGCCAATTTCCAATCCACGCCGGTGAGCAAGCTGGAATTCCTGCTGGGCAAGCAATTGCCCTATGTAATTATCGCGTTTCTCAGCTTTTTCGGATTGATGATCCTGGCGCGGCTGGTTTTCGCCGTACCGCTCACCGGCTCCTTCCTGGCGCTGGCGCTGGGCTCGCTGGCCAAAGTGCTGGCCACCACGGCTTT
>JAYSEE010000267.1:0-4907 GCA_041914045.1 Ferrovibrio sp.
GTCGAGATCGTCGCTCATGATACCGCATCAATCCAATGTCTTATTCTTCTGCAATGCCCGCGAAAGGTAAAGGGCTGGCCAAGCCAGTGTGTATGCCGCATTCGGTCTTGCCGCTACCCTGCCAGCGGCCGGAGCGGGCATCGCCGTCCGGCGCCGAGGGCGCCGAACAGGGCGCGCAGCCGATGGAGGCATAGCCTTCCGCCACCAGCGGATGCGCCGGCAGACCATGGCGGGCCATATAAACGGCCAGGTCCCGCGGGCCCCAGCCGGCCAGCGGATTGAACTTTACACGCCCATCCGTGTCAGTTTCGCGTAACGGGATGGCGGCCCGCTCGGAAGTTTGGAATCTTTTGCGCCCGTTGATCCAGGCGGCAAAGGGCGCGAGGCCGCGCCGCAGCGGCTCCACCTTGCGCAGGAAGCAGCAGGCATCGGCATCGCGGAACCACAGCGTGCCATCGCCATCATGCTTGCCCAGCAGGGCCGGATCGGGCCGCAGCACCCGCAGATCGCTCAGGCCCAGACGCTTCGCCAGGGCATCGCGATAGGCCAGGGTCTGATCGAACAGCTTGCCGGTATCGAGGAACAGCACCGGAATGGCCGGGTCGATGGCCGCCGCCATATGCAGCAGCACGGCGGCCTCGGCGCCGAAGGACGAGACCAGGGCGATGCGGCCCGGGAATTCCGCACGGATGGCCTGCTCCAATAGCTCTTGAGCGGTCTCCGTCTCCGATACCTCGGCCTCCGAAATCTCGGCCAATGCCATGATCAGGCGGCGTTCCGGCCTTCATGGCGGCGCGCCAGGCGCTGTTGCAGGATGGTGGCGCGGCCATCGCCGGTGGGCTGATGGAACAGCGTCATCTCGGCCAGCGCGGCACGAAACGCCTCGGCGGCCCCTTCTTTCTGGGCGATTTCATAGGCATCGAAGCCACTGCGCTGCATGAACAGCACTTGATCGCGCAGCACATTGCCGGTGGCGCGCAACTGGCCGGTAAAGCCATAGCGCTCGCGCAGCAGGCGGGCCTGGCTATAGGCGCGGCCATCGGTGTATTTCGGGAAGACCAGGGCGATGGCCGAAAGCTGCGGCAGGTCTTCCGCGATGGCTTTCGGATCGGCATCGTTGGGCAGCACCACGCCGATGGGCTGATTGCGGCCGCGCAACGCGTCGCGCTCCGCCTGCCAGCGCGCCAGGCTGACGAAGACCGCGCCGGTGGAAGGCAGCGGCGCTTCGTCGCTCGCATAGCCCCAATCCTCGGGCACCACTTGGCCGTTTTTAATGAGCGGCATAGACCTTCTCCTTGAACGGCGCCGGACCGACGCGGCGATAAGTATCGAGGAAGCGTTCTTCCGGCTGACGCAGGCTGAGATAGGTTTCCACCAGGCTGTCCACCGCCTCCACCGTGGCTTCGGTATCCAACGAGGGCCCAAGCAGATCGCCCAAGGCGGCATCGTCGGAAGCCGAACCGCCCAGCGTGAGCTGGTAGAATTCCTGCCCCGCCTTATCCACGCCGAGAATGCCGATATGGCCCACATGGTGATGGCCGCAGGCATTGATGCAGCCGGAAATCTTGATCTTCAATTCGCCGATGCTTTCCGCGCGCTGCCAGTTGTTGAAGCGCAGCGCGATGGATTGCGCCAGCGGGATCGACCGCGCATTGGCCAACGCGCAATAATCCAGCCCCGGGCAGGCGATGATATCGGAGATCAGGCCGACATTGGCCATCGCCAGACCATGGGCGGAAAGCCCGCGCCAGACTTCCGGCAAATCCTCGATGGCGACATGGGGCAGCACCAGATTCTGCTCATGCGTCACGCGGATTTCGCCCAGGCTGAACCGCTCGGCCAGATCGGCCACCGCATCCATCTGCTCGGCGGTGGCGTCGCCCGGCGGCTGGCCTTCGCTTTTCAGCGAGATGGTGACGATGGCATAGCCCGGCTGCTTGTGCTTGGCCACGTTGCGGCCATGCCAGCGGGCGAAATCGGCATTGCCGCGCAAGGCTTCGAGGAAAGCCGCCGGCCGCGCCGGGCGCTGGGCATAACGCGGCGGCGCGAAATGTTCGGCGATCTGCGCGATGGCCTCGGCGGGCAGGCGCAATGCGCCGTCCTTGATGGCGGCCCATTCCTCCTCGACCTCGCGCCGATAGGCTTCCAGGCCGAGTTCCTGCACCAGAATCTTGATGCGCGCCTTGTAGATATTGTCGCGCCGACCATAGCGGTTATAGACCCGTAAGGCGGCTTCCAGATAGCTGAGCAGATGCTGCTTGGGCAGGAATTTGCGCAGAGTCTTGCCGATGATCGGGGTGCGGCCCATGCCGCCGCCCACGATCACCTCGAAGCCCACCTCGCCCCCGGCTTCACCCTGGGGCGCATTCTTCACCATGCGCAGGCCGATATCATGCACGCGCACGGCGGCGCGGTCGTTCGGCGAGCCGGTGACGGCGATCTTGAACTTGCGCGGCAGGAAGGCGAATTCCGGATGGAAGGTGGACCATTGCCGGATGATCTCGCACCACACGCGCGGATCCTCGATTTCATCGGCGGCCACGCCGGCGAATTGATCCGACGTGGTGTTGCGGATGCAATTGCCCGATGTCTGGTTGGCATGCAGGCCCGCTTCGGCCAGCACGGCCAGGGCATCGGGGGCCTGATCCAGCTTGATCCAGTTGAACTGGATATTCTGCCGCGTGGTGAAATGCCCCCAGCCGCGATCGAAACGCCGCGCGATCACGCCGAGCTGGCGCATCTGCGCGGAGGACAGCGTGCCATAGGGAATCGCCACCCGCAGCATATAGGCATGCAATTGCAGATACAGGCCGTTTTGCAAACGCAGCGGCTTGAACTCATCCTCGCTCAGCTCGCCGCTGATGCGGCGCGCCACCTGGCCGCGAAACTGCGCCACGCGCTCGGCCACCAGGCTTGCATCGAAATCGTCATACGCATACATCGTCGTCACTCCCCAGCGCCGATGCCGGCCGTCGGGCCGATGGCGCGGATGCGTTCGCGGAACTGCACCGGCAGCGGATTGCCGGTTTCCAGCGTAACCGGCACGGCATAGGGCGTTACCACGATATTGCGCTTGGCCTGCGCCTCGGCCTCGGCCAGCAAAGCGGCGCTATGCTCCAGGCTGGGCGCGATGGCGGCATTCTCGATGGCGCGGGTCCAGCTGTTCACCTTGGTGAGATAGACCACATCGCCGCTGGCGAGATCGTTGGCGGTGACGATTTGCGGATTGCCGACCAGTTTGGGGGCTTTGGCCATGGGGCTGTTCCTTACGCGATGCGGCGCTGGTGCTGCGGAATTTCGGTGACGCGGGCCTTCGCCGCCACATCGCCGATGATCAACAAAGTGGGGCCATCGCCATGGCGCGAAGCCATAGCCGGCAAATCGGCCAGCGCGCCGGCGGAGACGACCTGATCGGGCCGCGAGCCGTTTTCGATCAAGGCCACCGGCAAAGCCGGCGATACGCCGCGCGCCAGCAGACGGGCGCGGATGCTCTCGGCCTGGCTGAGACCCATATACACCGCAAGCGTATGGCCGGGGCCGACGCGTTGGGTCCAATCCAGTTCGCTGGCCTCGCTGCCCGGCTTGTTATGGCCGGTGACGAGCGTGAGCGACGACGACAGCTCGCGATGGGTAAGCGGTATGCCGGCGGCGGCCGCGCAGCCAAGCGCCGCCGTGATGCCGGGCACCACGGTTACGCTGATGCCATGCGCCTCCAGATATTCGGCTTCCTCGCCGCCGCGACCGAACACGAAGGGGTCGCCGGCCTTCAGCCGCACCACGCGTTTGCCTGCGCGCGCGGCTTGCAGCAGCAGCGCGTTGATTGCGTCCTGCGGCGTCGAATGACGGCCCATGCGCTTGCCCACCGGCACGCGCTCGGCATCGCGGCGGGCGCGCTCCAGCAAGGCCGGGGCCACCAGGTCGTCATGGAAAATCACATCGGCATCCATCAGCGCGCGCTGCGCGGCAATGGTGAGCAGGTCGGGATCGCCCGGCCCCGCGCCCACCAGATGCACGATGCCCTCTGCTGCCTGCTGCGCGCCATTGAGCTGCCGCAGCATGGTTTCGCGCGCCGAAGCATGATCGCCGGCCAAAGCCTGCTGCGCCGCCGGGCCATCGAATACTCGGCGCCAGAAAAGCCGGCGCTGCTCCGCATCGGGCAGCACGCGCTTCACGGCATTGCGGAAATCGCCGGCCAGTTTCGCCAGTTCGCCCAGCCGCGCCGGCAGCAAAGCCTCGATCTGGCTACGGATGCGGCTGGCCAGCATGGGGGCCGCGCCATGGCTGGCGATGCCGATGGTGATGTCGCCGCGTTCGACGATGGCCGGCACGGTGAAATCCGACAGGTCGGCACGGTCCACCACATTGATCAGCAGGCCGCGCAGCCGGGCCGCCACGGCGGCGGCCTCGGCCACGCCCGGCTCATCGGCGGCGATGATGGCGAAGCGGAAGCCATCCAGATGTTCGGGCCGGAAGGCTTCGCGCTTCCAGCTGATCCGGCCGGCCTCGGCATGGGCGGCGATTTCCGCCACCGCCTGGAGGGCCACCAGAGTGACGGCGGCCTCGGCCTTCAGCAGCAGGCGCAGCTTGCGCGCAGCCGGCTCGCCCCCGCCCAGCAGCAGCACGGGTCGGCGGCGAAAATCGATAAAAGCAGGAAAAAACGACATTTAGGCGCTCCAACGGTAAGCCACCAGCCGAAAGGACGACCGTCTCACCGTGGAAGTAATATTTTACACTCAATCACCATAGTCAATTGAGTTTTACATAAATTCATAAATAAATATTATTTTATACTTCTTTTTTATGTGAATATATAAATTCTCCTGTTTTTCAGCATTTATTACTTGGATGTGGCTACAAAAACCCCATCCCAGCCCTCGCCCGGCGGCTCGGCGCGGAAGAATTCCACC
>JAYSEE010000268.1:0-4907 GCA_041914045.1 Ferrovibrio sp.
ACCATCGCTATAGCCTGTTGCGGAAATATGTCAATTCCGTGACGGGTGCGCGAAATCAGCAAGCCGATAAAAATATCTTGTGTCGGCAGGGCAATATTCGAACCAGATATGGATAATCGCGGTTTTCAATCAATCCGCGTTGGCCGTTACCCGGGTTTCCGCGCCTTGCCGGGTGAGCCAGGCCAGCAGCAGCAATCCCGGCAAAGCCGCCAGCGCGGTGGCGACGAAAAACGCCGGCCAGCCCAGCGATTGCGCCAGAAAACCGGCGAAAGACGACAGGAATGTGCGCGCCACCGCCGTCAGCGAGGACAACAGCGCATATTGCGTGGCGGTGTAGGCCACGTTGCAGAGCGCCGACAGATAGGCGACAAGCGCCGCCGTGCCCATGCCGCCGGCCAGATTCTCGACGCCCACGGTGAGCGCCAGGAACCAGAGATCGGCGCCGCGCAGCGCCAGCACGGCAAACAGCAGGTTGGAGCCCATTTGCAGGATGCCGCAAATCCACAGCGAGCGGTAAAGCCCGGCCGCCTGCATCAGCCAGCCGCCCATGAATAGGCCGAGCATTGTGGCGGCGAAACCGTAGAGTTTGCTCACCTCGGCGATCTGCTCGCGGCTGAAACCGAGTTTGAGATAGAAGCTGGTGGCCAGCGCGCCGGCCAGACTGTCGCCCAGCTTGAACAGCAGCACGAACAGCAGCACCGCCACCCAGCCGCGCCGGCTGGCGAATTGCAGGAAAGGCCCGGCCACGCCGACATAGAGCCAGGCGGCGAATTTGGCGATCCAGCCGCGCAGATGCGGCCGGGTTTCCAGCCAGGCCGAAACCTCGCGGAAGCGCCGCTCGGCATCGGCGCGCGGGCGCGAAACCGGCTCGCCGATCAGCAGCACTGTGAGGCCGCCCAGCGACACCAAGGCCGCCATGATGGCATAGACCATTTGCCAGCCCAGCGGCCCGGCGAGATAGAGCGCGCCGGCCGACGAGACCAGCATGCCGACGCGATAGCCGAACACGATGCAGGCGGCACCGGCGGCGAGCTTACGCTCTTCCAGTATCTCCACGCGCCAGGCGTCGATCACGATATCCTGGGTGGCGGATGCGAAAGCCACCGCCACGGCGCAGAGCGCGGTGACATACAGCGCCTCGCGCGGATCGGCGCCGGCCAGACCGAGAATGGCGAGGATCAGTAGAATTTGCGCGAAGATCAGCCAACCGCGCCGCCGGCCGAGCTTTTTGGTGAGGCCGGGAATCTCCAGCCGATCCACCAGCGGCGCCCAGAGGAATTTCAGCGCATAGGGCGTGCCCACCGAGGCGAACAGACCGATGGCTTGCAGGCTGGTGCCGCTTTCGGTGAGCCAAGCCTGCAAGGTCTGCCCGGTCAGCGCCAATGGCAGACCGGAGGCGAAACCCAGCACCAGGATGGCCAGCACCCGGCGATCGCGATACACCGCGATGCCGGACAGCCAGTTTTGCAGACGATTCATGGCCCGAGTCTATCCGCATTCGCCCCCGCGAGGGAGGGCCGGCGGATAGGATCAGGCCTTTTTGGCGTAGCCCACCGGCTGCAACGCGGCTTCGATCTCGCTGAGGATGGCGGGATCGTCGATGGTGGCGGGCATGCGGAAATCCTGCGCATCGGCGATCTTCTGCATGGTGCCGCGCAGAATCTTGCCCGAGCGGGTCTTGGGCAGACGCTTCACGATCACCGCCTGCTTGAAGGCCGCCACCGGGCCGATCTTCTCGCGCACCAGGGCCACCAATTCGCGCAGGATCCGATCCTCCGGCTTGGTCACGCCTGCTTTCAGCACCACGAAGCCCAAAGGCACCTGGCCTTTCAGCATGTCGGCCGCGCCCACCACGGCGCATTCCGCCACATCCGGGTGGCTGGCCAGCACTTCCTCCATGCCGCCGGTGGACAGGCGATGGCCGGCGACGTTGATGATGTCGTCGGTGCGGCTCATGATGTAGATGTAGCCGTCTTCGTCGATGAAGCCGGCATCGCCGGTGTTGTAATAGCCGGGGAAGCGCGCGAGATAGCTTTTCTTGAAGCCCTCGTCGTTGTTCCACAGCGTGGGCAGGCAGCCCGGCGGCAGCGGCAAACGAATAGCGATATTGCCGATATCGCCGGCCTGGGCCACCGGATGGCCGTCATCATCCAGCACCTGCACATCGAAGCCCGGCACCGCGCAGGTGGCCGAGCCATGCTTGATCGGCAGCAATTCCAAGCCCATGAAGTTGGCCGAGACCGGCCAGCCGGTTTCGGTCTGCCACCAATGGTCGATCACCGGCTTGCCCAGGATATCCTCGGCCCAATGCACGGTATCGGGATCGGCGCGTTCGCCGGCCAGGAACAGCGCGCGGAATTGCGACAGGTCGTATTGCTTCAACAATTCCGCCTTGGGGTCTTCCTTCTTGATAGCCCGGAAGGCCGTGGGCGCGGTGAACAGCGTCACGACTTTATGCTGCTGGATCACCCGCCAATAGGCGCCGGCATCGGGCGTGCCCACCGGCTTGCCTTCATAGAGCAAACTCGTGCAGCCATGGATCAGCGGCGCATAGACGATATAGGAATGCCCCACCACCCAGCCGACATCGGATGCCGCCCAGAACACCTCGCCGGGCTTCACGCCGTAGATATGCTCCATCGACCAATCCAACGCCACCAGATGGCCGCCATTGGGCCGCACCACGCCCTTGGGCATGCCGGTGGTGCCTGAGGTATAGAGCACATAGAGCGGATCGGTGGCCGCCACCGTCACGCAATCGGCGGGCTGCGCGGCCTTCGCGCTTGCCGCGAAATCATGATCGCGGCCGGCCAGCATCGGCGCTTCGTACATCGGGCGCTGATGGATCAGGCAGGCGCGCGGCTTGTGGCTGGCAATCTCGATGGCTTGATCGAGCAGCGGCTTGTATTCCACCACCCGGCCCGGCTCCAGCCCGCAGGAGGAGGCGATGATCAGCACCGGCTTGGCATCGTCGATGCGGGTGGCCAATTCGCGCGGCGCGAAGCCGCCGAACACCACCGAATGCACCGCGCCGATGCGGGCGCAGGCCAGCATGGCCATCACCGCCTCGGGCGTCATCGACATATAGATGATGACGCGGTCGCCCTTGCGCACGCCCAGCGCCAGCAGCGCGCCGGCCAGCTTGGCCACGTCGTCGCGCAATTCGGCATAGCTGAAGCGTTTGATATTGCCGGTGACCGGGCTGTCGTAAATCAGCGCGATACGCTCGCCATGGCCGGCCTGCACATGGCGGTCCAGCGCATTGAAGCAGGTATTGGTTTCGCCGCCGGGATACCAGCGATAGAAGGGCGGATTGCTGTCGTCCAGCACGCGCTCGAATGGCTTGCTCCAGGCCACGCGCGCGGCCTGTTTGGCCCAATAGCCATTCGGATCGGCTTTCGCCGCGGCATATTCAGCCTTATAGCGCCCCTGCATGGCTTTCCCTCCCTGTCACGCGCCGCTTATGCGCGGCTTTATAGCGTTTCCCGGCAACGACGCATGCTAGACGAAAGGCTGCGGCGTTTCGCCGCGCGCCTTTCGCCCGGATCGGCCTGCGTTACTCCGCCGCCTGGCCGAACAAGGCCGGCGAACCGGCCAGCATTTCCGCCTTGGCAGCATCGTATTCCTGCCGCATGCGGGCGACCAGATCGGCCACCGGCGGCACATCGTGGATCAAGCCGATGCCCTGGCCCGAACCCCAGATATCGCGCCAGGCCTTGGATTTGGAGGTGCCGCCGGAGCCGAAGCTCATGGCGGTCTTGTCGCCTTCCGGCAGATTGTCGGGGTCCATGCCAGCCTTGACAATGCTGGGCTTCAGGTAATTGCCATGCACGCCGGTGAACAGCGAAGAATAGATGATGTCGTTGGCGGCGCTGTCCACCAACATCTGCTTGTATTCCGGCATCGCATTGGCTTCCTGGGTGGCGATGAAGCGCGTGCCCATATAAGCGAAATCCGCGCCCATCGCCTGGGCAGCCAAAATCTGCCGGCCGTTGCTCATCGAGCCGGACAGCGCAATCGGCCCATCGAAGAATTCGCGCACTTCGGAAACCAGGGCGAAGGGCGACAGCGTGCCGGCATGGCCGCCCGCGCCGGCGCAAACCAGGATCAAGCCATCCACGCCGGCTTCCAGCGCCTTCTTGGCATGGCGCACATTGATCACGTCATGCAGGACGATGCCGCCATAGGAATGCACCGCCTGCACCACTTCGTTGGGCGCGCGCAACGAGGTGATAATGATCGGCACCTTGTATTTCACGCAGACTTCCATGTCGTGCATCAGGCGATCGTTGGAATGATGCACGATCTGGTTCACCGCGAAGGGCGCCACCGGCTTGCCGGGATTCTGCGCGCGATAGGCATCCAGTTCGGAGGTGATGCGTTGCAGCCATTGCTCCAGCACTTCCGCCGGCCGGGCATTCAGCGCCGGAAACGAGCCGACGATGCCGGCCTTGCATTGCGCGATCACCAATTCGGGACCGGAAACGATGAACATCGGCGAACCGATCACCGGCAGGCTGAGCCGCCCCTTCAAAACCGCGGGTACCGACATGATTGCTTCCTCCGAATGCAGCATTTCCCGATGACCGGGATTTAAGCCTGCCCCGGGCAGCCGCGCAATCCTGCCGCCGCGTCACTTTTCAAAGCCCTGGTCAAAGCCCTGGCGATCCCGCAGGATGCGCCCGATGAGATTCATCCTGCTGCTCCTGCCCGCCATTATCTGCCTGGGCATTCTGGGCCTGGCCGCCGCCACTTGGCTGCTGGCGGCCAAGGCCGAACGCGATTTCCCACCTGCCGGGCGGATAATCCAGGCCGACGGTTTCCGTCTGCATGCCATCGAAATGATGCCGCCGGCTGCCTCAGGCAATCCGCCGCTGGTTTTCGTGCATGGCGCTTTCGGCACGGCA
>JAYSEE010000269.1:0-4866 GCA_041914045.1 Ferrovibrio sp.
GTCGACGCTGCCTGTGCGGGCGGCCCCGATCAACGCGTTGGTTGCCGCATCATGATGCGGCTGGCGTTTCGGGTCCGTCAACTCCTCGAGGATGGGCTTGGCAAGCCGCTTGCCCAGTTCGACCCCCCACTGGTCGAAAGAGTTGATGCCCCATACCGCGCCTTGCGCGAAAATCTTGTGTTCATACAGGGCGACCAGCTGCCCCAAAGTGAAGGGGTCGATGCGCGGCAGCAGCAAGGTGGTGCTGGGGCGGTCGCCGGGAAAACTGCGATGCGGCGCCAGCATGCGGGATTCGTATTCCGGCTGGCCGCTCTGGCGCAATTCAGCCATCACCTCGGCCAGCGGGCGGCCCATGGCCAGCGCCTCGGCCTGGGCGAAGGCATTGGCCAGCAGCATGGCGTGATGCTGGCTGTCGGTCTCGCTCAACTGGAAACGGCTTTGCAGCGGCACGATGAAATCCGCCGGCACCGGCTGGGTGCCCTGGTGCAGCAATTGATAGAAAGCGTGCTGGCCGTTGGTGCCCGGTTCGCCGAACACGATGGGGCCGGTGGCGTAACCGACCGGCCGGCTCCAGCGATCCACGCGCTTGCCGTTGCTCTCCATATCGGCCTGCTGCAGATAGGCCGGCAGGCGGGCCAGGCCCTGGTCGTAGGGCAGCACGGCCAGCGCCGTATGGCCCAGGAAGTTGATGTTCCAGATGCCGGCCAGCGCCATCAGCACCGGCAGATTGCGTTCCAGCGGCGCGGTCTGGAAATGCCGGTCCATGGCATGGGCGCCGGCCAGCAACTGGCGGAAATTCGCCATGCCGATAGCCAGCGCGATCGGCAGCCCGATGGCGGACCACAGCGAATAGCGGCCGCCCACCCAATCCCAGAAGGTAAGCCGGCGATCCGGCTTGATGCCGAATTTCGCCATCTCGGCGGGCGCGGCCGACAGCGCGATGAAATGCGCCGGCCAATCCGCCCCATCGCCCAGCCCCTGCCGCAGCCAGGCGCGCGCGGATGCGGCATTGGCCATGGTTTCCTGGGTGGTGAAGGTTTTCGAGGCGACGATGAACAGCGTTTCCGCCGGATCGAGGCCGGCCAGGCTGCGCGCCAGATCGGCGCCGTCCACGTTGCTGACGAACCGCACGGCGAGGCCCGGCTGATGATCGGCCGCCAGGGCTTCCACCGCCATGCGGGGCCCGAGATCCGAGCCGCCGATGCCGATGCTGACCGCGGTGCGGAAAGCCTTGCCCGTCGCGCCCAGCCATTGGCCTTCGCGGATGGCGGCCACCATGGCCGTCATCCGCTCAAGTTCGGCCTGCGCCGTGGCGGCGATATCCTCGCCTTCGAAATCGAACGCGCTGCCCGGCGGCAGGCTCTTCCGATCTGGCAGGCGCAGCACGCTATGCAGCACCGCGCGGTCTTCGGTGAGGTTGATGCGCTCGCCGGCGAACATCTCGTCGCGCAATTCGACCAGTTGCGCCGCCTCGGCCAGATCGAGCAGCAGGCGCAGGGTCTGCGGCGTGATGCGCTGGCGCGAGAGATCGAGCAGCAGGCCATCCTGCCGCCAGGACAGGCTGTCGAAACGCCCGGCATCGGCGGCGAACAGGCCGCGCAGGCTTTGGTTCGCCATCTCGGCGGCATGGGCCTGCAAGGCCTGCCAGGCCGGCGTGCTGTCGATGGGCGGAAGCTGATCCATGCGCGCCTCGGATTATCCGACCGTCAGGTTATCACATCGGGGCCGGCGCGGCCCGTGCGCAAACGCAGGCCAAGCAGACTTTCGGCAAAGCCGATCAGCGGCAGCAGGCGGGCCTGCGGATCCTCGGCATGGCGCGCCGGATCGGGCTCGAAGGCTTCGAAATACAGCCGCACGGTGGCGCCTTCGGTGCCGGTGCCGGAAAGCCGCGCGATGATGCGGGCCTGTTCGCCGCAGATGATGCGCAGGCCCTGATTGCGGCTGACGCTGCCATCCACCGGATCGGTGTAGCTGAATTCATCCGCCGCGGTGATCGCCATGCC
This sequence comes from Ferrovibrio sp., assembly GCA_041914045.1. Taxonomy (GTDB): domain Bacteria; phylum Pseudomonadota; class Alphaproteobacteria; order Ferrovibrionales; family Ferrovibrionaceae; genus Ferrovibrio. The sequence goes on from JAYSEE010000269.1 coordinate 2,004, forward strand.
GCCGATTGTTTGCCCGGGCAGACCGGGCAGCGCCTTGGTCAGCGCCGCCATGCAATCGGCGGCCAGATCGCTCTGCACGGCTTCGTAATCGTGGCGGCTGTAGTAATGCCGGCCGAATTGCCGCCAATGGTCCTGCACGATCTCGGCGACCGACAATTTGCGCGCGGCCAGGATGTTCAACCAGCACAGCACGGCCCAGAGGCCGTCTTTCTCGCGCACATGATCCGAGCCGGTGCCGTAGCTTTCCTCGCCGCACAGCGTGATGCGTCCGGCATCCAGCAGGTTGCCGAAGAATTTCCAGCCGGTCGGCGTTTCGAAACACGGCAGGCCCAGCCGGGCGGCCACCGCATCGGCGGCGCGGCTGGTGGGCATCGAGCGCGCGATGCCGGCCAGGCCGTTCTTGTAGCCCGGCACCAAATGCGCATTGGCGGCCAGGATGGCTGTCGGAGGGGCTGACGGCCAGATTGCGGCCCAGGATCATGTTGCGGTCGCCATCGCCGTCGGACGCCGCGCCGAAATCCGGCGCGTCGCTGCCATTCAGCAAGGCGGTGAGTTCTTCCGCATGGGCGGGATTGGGATCGGGATGGCCGCCGCCGAAATCGGGCAGCGGCGTGCAATTCAGCAGGCTGCTTTCCGGCGCGCCGAGCAGTTCCACCAGCAGGCGGCGCGCATAGGGGCCGGTGACGGCGTGCATGCCGTCGAAGGCGATGCGGAAGCCGCTTTGCAGCAGCGCACGGATGGCGTCGAAATCGAACAGGCTTTGCAGAACCTGCGCATGGTCGTGCACCGGATCAATCACCGAAACCCGCATGCTGCCCAAGCTGGTTTCGCCTACGCGGTCGAGATCGGGCAGCGGCCAATCCAGGATGCGATAGCGCGCGATGCTTTGCGTGGCGCGATAGATCGCCTCGGTGACGGCTTCGGCCGCCGGGCCGCCATTGCCGCTGTTGAACTTGATGCCGAAATCGCCCTCGGGGCCGCCGGGATTATGGCTGGCGGACAGGATGATGCCGCCTTGGGTCTTATGGGCGCGGATCACCGCCGAAGCGGCCGGCGTGGAAAGCAATGCGCCGCTGCCGATGATGCAGCGCGCCACGCCGTTGGCCGCCGCCATGCGCAGGATGATGCCGGCCGCCTCGCGGTTGAAAAAGCGGCCATCGCCGCCCAGCACCAGCGTGCCGCCGCGCAAGGCCGGCTGGCTGTCGAAGATCGCCTGCACGAAGGCTTGCAGATAGCCGGGCTGCTGGAAATCGCGCACCTTCTTGCGCAGGCCGGAGGTGCCTGGCTTCTGGCCGGCGAAGGGCGCGATGGCGATATCCTGGATCGACATGGGACGGGGTTCGCTTCAGGCGCGCGGCAGGCGGCTGGTCAGGTCGTAGCGCGCGCCGGTGGCGGCATCCAGGATCAGCGTGTGCAGGATGGCGTGATTGCCCTCGAAGCGCACGCCCTGGCAGACCGGGCCGGAATTGATGCCGCTGGCGACGAACAGCGCATGCTCGGCTTTCACCAGAGCGCTGCCGGCCAGCCAGGTATCGGCATTCAGGCCGAAGGCGCGCACCTTCTCGGCTTCGTCGTCGCTTTGCGGATCGACGCGGCCGAAGAATTCGCCGCCCATCGCGCGCGCGAAGATCGCGGTGATCACGCCTTCCGGCGAACCGCCGGTGCCGAACAGCGCATCCACCGGCTGGCCATCCTGCAACGCCATGAAAGCGCCGGCCACATCGCCGTTCTCCTGCAGCATGGTGCGCGCGCCGGCGGCGTGAATCTCCTTGATCATGGCATGATGGCGCTTGCGGTTGAGCACGAAGATGCGCAATTCGCGGATCGGCTTGCGCAAAGCGTCGCTCAAGGCTTCCAGCCGCTGCTTCACCGGCAGGGCGGGGGCCACCTTGCCCTTGGCGGCGGCCGGCAGCACCAGCTTGTCCATGTAGAAGCTGGGGCCGAGATCGAACATCGCGCCGCGCGGGGCCAGCGCCATCACCGCCATGGAATTGTCGACGCCGTTGGCCATGTTGGTGGTGCCCTCGATGGGGTCCACGGCGATTTCGATTTCGGGTTCCTTCTGGCCGATGCGTTCGCCGCGATAGAGCAGAGGCGCATTGTCCTTCTCGCCCTCGCCGATCATCACGATGGCGTTGATGCCGATCTCGCCCAGCGCCTTGCGCATGGCATCCACCGCCGCGCCATCGCCGTCTTCCTTGGCGGAGCGGCCGACCCAATCATAAGCCGCCAGGGCGGCGGCTTCGGTGACCAGGCGGAAGGCGAAGGGGAAATCCGGGCGGGCGAACGGGTTGCTCGCAGACAGGTTATTAACAGACATGGGGTGGCTCGCTCCTCCTGGCCCGCCAATTGATCGCCTGGAAATACGGCAAAAAATCGGCCGCGCCAAGGCAGAGGCATGAAATTCGCCAGTCTCGGACTGGAGGTGCCCGGACGGGAGGGCGGGAGAGGTTTACTGGTCCCAGCGGCGGCGCCAGAATTCCTGGCTCTGGCGTTCGCCGATATCGCAGCCCTTGTCGTAGCCCTTGGTCTGCGTCGGCATAATTCGGGCGCGCGGGCCGAATTGCAGCCAGTCGTTGGGCACCACCGGGGCGCTGGCGATTTCCAGGATCAACTTGCGGCGCACGGCTTCGTGGAAGGTGTCGAAACCCTCGGCCACCACCACGAAGGAGCCGGGGCCGCCGGTGACGCAGCCTTCGTAATAGGCGTCCAGATCCTTCAGGGTGGGGAAACCCCAGGTATTCTGCTTGTCGTTGATGATGGTCAGGCCATTGATCACGATGCCGGCGGCCAGCGCCATGTCGCGCGCAATATCCACCCGGCCGCCATCGTTGTTGGGGCCGTCGCCCGAGATATCCAGCAC
>JAYSEE010000270.1:0-4852 GCA_041914045.1 Ferrovibrio sp.
CGGCCGGGGTGAGATGATAGGAAAAGCAATTCAACACTAGATCGCCCGGGCGCAATCCGGCGCACCACATGGCGCGGGCGAAGCGCCAGTGATCGGCATCAAAGCCATCCGGTTCGTAGATCGGCCCCGGCGATTGATAGACATGCTTCAGCTTCGCCATCGCGGCGGCGGCCAGACCGCCCAGCGGCGGCATCGCCTTCTGGCGCGCATGCAGGTCGGATTTGCGCGTCACCGGCAGTTTGGCGAGATCGGCGGGCGTCTTGATATCCGCCGCGTTCACGCCCTGGAGGATTTCGGCGAAATACGGCGCGTTGGCCTGGGCATGCGCGATCTGGCCGCGCAGGGCCGCCCATTGCTCGGCTTGGCGCGTGGCGGGGTCGCGGGTTTCCTTCGCATCATAAAAATCGGACATCGTAAAAACTCCAATCAGGCCAGCCAGCGTTTGCGGCGGCGGTAATGCTTGGTGTCGCGGAAACTCAGCCGGCCGCCGGCGCCGAGCCCGAGATAGAATTCCTTCACATCGGAATTCTCGCGCAGATGCGAGGCCTCGCCATCCATCACCACGCGGCCGTTTTCCAGGATATAGCCGTAATCGGCATAGCGCAGCGCGATATTGGTATTCTGCTCGGCGACCAGGAAGCTGACGCCGGTTTCCTTGTTCAGCCGGTTCACGATTTCGAAAATCTCTTCCACCAGTTGCGGCGCCAGGCCCATGGAGGGTTCGTCCAGCAGGATCATGCTGGGCCGGCTCATCAGCGCGCGGCCGATGGCGGTCATCTGCTGTTCGCCGCCCGAGGTGTAGCCGGCGATGGATTTGCGGCGCACCTTCAGACGCGGAAAAAACGTGTAGACTTTCTCAAGCTCCTCGGCCACCGCGCGGCCGCCATCGGAGCGGGTATACGCGCCGGTGAGCAGATTCTCCTCCACCGTCAGATGCGCGAAGCAATGCCGGCCTTCCATCACCTGGATCAGGCCCTGCTTCACCAGGCTGGCGGGATCCTGCGCTTCCACGCGGCTGCCGCGATATTCGATATGGCCCTTGGTGATGTCGCCGCGCTCGGCGCGCAGCAGATTGGAAATTGATTTCAAGGTGGTGGTCTTGCCCGCGCCGTTGGCGCCGAGCAAAGCCACGATGCCGCCCTGCGGCACCTGCAACGACACGCCTTTCAGCACCAGGATCACATGATTGTAGATCACTTCGATGTTGTTGACGCTGAGAAGCGGTGCGTCGGGAGCGGCTGCGGCTGCTGTCATGTGGCGACCTGTCATTGCGGCGAAACCTCTCCCGTTCGGAAACGGGAGAGGTCGCCATTCAGTTTACGACTTCGCGCAATTCTGCACGCTTATGACTTTGCGCAATTCTGCGCGGTAATGTTCTTCTCGCGGGCATAGGATTCCGCGCCAGCGAGATAGAGCGGCATCAGCTTCTGGTTTTCGGGCGCGATCCAGTCGCTGACATGCTTCCACTTGTCGCCTTCCCACTGCACGACCAGCATCTTGCCGTCGCCCTGGTGGTTGTCGCAGCTGATCTTGATCGGCTGGATGAAGCCTTCCAGGCCCAACTGCTTCAGCTTGGCGGCGGTGAGGTCGAGATTCTCGAAGCCCCAGCGCGACTGCTCGCCATCCATCACCTTGTTGCCGAACTTGCCTTGCGCGGTGCGCAGGGCCTCGGTGGTGAACACGGCGTTCAGCACGCCGCGCAGATAGCCGATTTCGCCCATATGCTTGCCGTTCTGGCTCGCCATGCCTTTGTCGACCACATGCTGCTTGATGCTCTTGAGCAGCGGCAGATCGCGCGAGGCGGCATGGAAAGTGAGGCCGCGGAAGCCCTTGGCCGCCGGACCGGCGCCCACGGTGTCGCTATCCTGCGAAGTGTACCAGCCGCCGAGAATCTTCTCGCGCGGGAAGCCCACCGCCGCCGCTTCCTTCAGCGACACGGCGTTCATCGCGCCCCAGCCGGTGAGGAACACGTAATCCGGCCGCATCTGGCGCACTTGCAGCCAGATCGACTTCTGCTCCAGGCCCGGGGCGGGCACCGGCACCAGTTCCAGCTTGAAGCCGAGTTCGTCGGCATAGTTCTGCAGAACCGGATTCGGCTCCTTGCCGTAGGGGATGTCGATGAACACATGGGCGATCTTCTTGCCCTTCAGCTTGTCCTTGCCGCCGGCTTCCTTGGCGAAGAACTGGATCGCCGCTGAGGCGCCCGACCAGTAGGTGACCGGCGCATTGAACACCCAGGGGAAATACTGGCCCACCATGGCCGAGGCGCGGCCATAGGCCATGGAGAAGATCACCGATTTGTCGGGTCCGGCGCGATCGGTGAGGGCATAGGTGATGCCGGTGGAATAGGGGCTGAAAATGGTGCCGCCCTGCGCCTTCAGGCGGCTATAGCATTCCACGCCGCGTTCGGTGTTGTACTGGGTTTCGCATTCCTCCACCTTCAGCTTCACGCCGTTCAGGCCGCCATCGCGGGCATTGAGCAGCGCGATATAATCGTGGAAGCCATCGGCGGTGGGGATGCCCGAGGGGGCGTAGGGCCCGGTGCGATACACCATCGACGGGATCAACTGCTCCTGCGCCGAGGCCGCGACATGCGCCCCGAGCAGAGCCGCGCCGGCCGCAATGGCCAGGCCAAGCTTCTTCATCATCATGGTCTTTCCTCCCATAGACCGCCCTGTGCCGGGCGGATTGCAAAAACATTAACAGACAAGAAAACGCTTACCAAACGCGGATTGCGGTTCGTCAGTACGGGAATGGCCAGATGCGGAGCTTCTCCTTGGCGATCTGCCACAGCCGCGCCAGGCCATGGGGCTCCACGATCAGGAAGAACACGATCAGCGCGCCGAACACCATGAATTCGGTATGCGCGATGGCGGCGGTCGACATGTCCAGCCCGATCATCGGCGGCACGCGGGTGAGGAAAATCGGCACCAGCAGGATGAAGAAGGCGCCGAGGAAGCTGCCCAATATCGAGCCCAGGCCGCCGATGATGATCATGAACAGGGCCTGGAACGAAAGGTTGATGTTGAAGCCGTCCGGTTCGGCCGAGCCGAGATAGACGAACAGATACAGCGCGCCGGCGATGCCGATATAGAAGGACGAGACGGCGAATGCGCTCAGCTTGGCGACGATGGGCCGGATGCCGATGATCTCGGCGGCGATATCCATGTCGCGGATCGCCATCCAGCGCCGGCCGGGATTGGAACGCACGAGATTTTTCGCCGCCAATGCCAGGATCGTCACCACGCCGAGCGCGAACAGGTATTTTTCCATCGGCGTGTTGATCTCCCAGCCGAACAGGGTCATGCGCGGTACGGTGATCACGCCGGAGGAATTATAGTTGGTGAACCAGCCGATCTTGGTGAACAGCCAGGGCAGGAAGAATTGCGCCGCCAAGGTGGCCACCGCCAGATAGAAGCCCTTGATGCGCAAGCTGGGCAGGCCGAAGATTACGCCCACGGCGGCGGCCACCAGGCCGGCCAGCACCAGCACCAGCAGCAGATTCAGCTCCGGCACGCGGAAGGCCAGATTCCAGGCCGCCACGGCGCCCACGCCCATGAAGGCGCCAGTGCCCAGCGAAACCTGCCCGCAATAGCCGGTAAGGATGTTCAGCCCCAAAGCCGCCAGCGCCATGCACAGGAAGGGGATGATCAGCGCGGTATAGAGATAATCGGTCGCCACCAGCGGAATGCCGATATAGGCGGCCAGCATCAGCAGCGCGAAGAACCAGCGGTCCTGCCGGATGGTGAAGATCGCCTGATCGGCGGGATAGCTGGTTTTGAACTGGCCGGATTCACGATACAGCATGTCGGTCTCCGCCCTTACACACGTTCGATGATGCGTTCGCCGAACAGGCCCTGCGGCCGTATCAGCAGGAAGCCCAGCGCCAGCACATAGGCGAACCAGTTTTCGATGCCGCCGCCGAAAAGCGGCCCGATATAGATTTCCGCCAGCTTTTCGCCGGCCCCGATGATCAATCCGCCGATGATGGCGCCGGGAATGGATGTGAAGCCGCCTAGGATCAGCACCGGCAGGGCCTTCAGCGCCAAGCTGACGATGGCCGGCTGCACGCCCAGCTTGGAGCCCCACATCACGCCGGCCACCAAAGCCACCAGCCCGGCGATGCTCCATACGATGATCCAGATGGTGTTGAGCGGAATGCCCACCGATTGCGCCGCCTGATGGTCGTCGGCCACCGCGCGCAGCGCGCGGCCCACGCTGGTGCGCTGAAACAGCACCAGGGCGGCCAGCAGCGAACCGGCCACTAAAGCGGCCCAGAGATCGAAGGCCTGGATCAGGATGTCGCCATCCATCAGGAAGATCGGATCGGTGGGCAGGCCGACATCCAGCTGACGCACATTCGAACCCCAGATGGTCTGGCCGAAGCCATCCAGGAAATACGACACGCCGATGGTGGCCATGAACAGGATGATGCCTTCCTGGTTCACCAGATGGCGCAGCACCAGCCGTTCCACCGCCCAGGCCAGCGCCACCATCACCAAGATGGTCAGCGGCAAGGCCAGCCAGATCGACAGGCCCAGCTCGATGAAGCCGACGAAGAACAGCGCCGCGAACAGCACCATGGCGCCCTGCGCAAAATTGAACACGCCCGAGGCCTTGAAGATCAGCACGAAGCCGAGCGCCACCAGCGAATACATCACGCCCGCCATCAGGCCGCCGATCAGAACTTCCAGGAAGAATGCCATGCCTGCCGCTCCGCCTAATGCTGCACGCCGAGATAGGCGTCGATCACTTCCTGGTTATGCTTCACCTCATCGGGCGGGCCGTCGCCGATCTTGCGGCCGTAATCCAGCACCACCACGCGGTCGGAAATATCCATCACCACGCCCAT
>JAYSEE010000271.1:0-3145 GCA_041914045.1 Ferrovibrio sp.
TGGCCGATGTGATCGTGCAGCTGAATCTGCGCGAACCGATCATCGAAGTGGGTCTGAATTTCGACGTTGGCATCTCCGGCTCGCGCCTGAATGCCGGCCAGCGTCAGAAGCTGGCCATCGCGCGGGCATTGCTGAAACAGCCGGATTGGGTGATGCTGTCGGAAAGCACCGCGCCGCTGGATCCCCGCAGTCATGCCGCAGTGCTGCATAACCTGCTGGAACAGCGCAAGGAAGCCGGCTTGATCTGGTCCTTGCAGCGCGCCGGCGAGGCCGAAGGCTTCGATATGGTTGTGGTGATGGCCGAGGGCCGGGTGGTCGGCAGCGGCAAATACGCCGATCTGGCAGCCGGCAACGAAGCGTTCAAGAAGCTGCTGCACGGATAAGGCTGTCGGTCTGGCCGCGTTGAGAGGATTTTCGCCATGAGCATCAATGAAGAAGTGGAATTGCTGCGCCGCATCCCGCTTTTCGCCAAGATCGAACCGGCCAAGCTGAAGCTGCTGGCCTTCACCAGCCAGCGCATCACCTACAAGCCCGGCGACACGGTGTTCCATCAGGGCGATCCCGGCGATGCCGCCTATGTGATTTTCGGCGGCGAGGCCGATGTAGTGGTGGATACGCCCTCGGGCCCGCTCACCGTGGCGCGGTTGAAGCAGAATGATTTCGTCGGCGAGATCGCCATCCTGTGCGACGTGCCGCGCACCGCCACGGTGAAAGCGGCTTCGGAATTGGTGACCCTGCGCATCACCAAGGATCTGTTCTTCCGTCTGGTCACCGATTTCCCGCAGATCGCCATCGAGATCATGCGCGTGCTGGCTCAGCGCCTGGAGCGCACCACGGCCGATCTGCGCACCGTCACGGCGAAGCTGAACGGCAAGACGTGAGCCGTCTGGACAGCTTCATCCGGCGCATGACGGCGCAGCGCGCGCTGTTGGATTGGGCGGCGGCGGAAGCGGCCGGCCGGCCCGGGCTGGTGCTGGAAATCGGCCTGGGCAATGGCCGCACCTTCGATCATCTGCGCGAGAAGCTGCCCGGTCGCGCCATCTATGCTTTCGACCGCGCCGACCATGCCCATCCGGCTTCCAAACCGGCAGGCGAATGGCTGTTGCTGGGCGAATTCGCCGACAGCCTGCCGGCCTTCGCGCAGGCGCATCCGGCCGAGGCCGTGCTGGTGCATTACGATGCCGGCCTGGGCGATGCCGAGGCCAACCGCCTGCAGGTGGCGCTGATGTCGCGCCTGCTGCCGGGGCTGATGATGGCGGGCGGCATCCTGCTGTCGGACCAGCCGCTGGAGCATCCGGCGCTGCTGCCGCGCCAGCCGCCGGTGGATATCCCCAAGCAACGGTATTTCATTTACGACAAGACGGGTTGAAGCATGGCGGGACCGGGGCCGAAGAATTCTTTGACGGATATTCCGGACCTGCTGGTCGGCCAGGCCGAGGATGCGGCGGCGCGGACCGGCGTGAGCGTGATCCTGCCGCGGATGCGGGTGGCGGCCAGCGTGGATGTGCGCGGCGGCGGACCTGGCACGCGGGAGACCGAATTGCTGCGGCCCGAGGCGATGGTGCCGGCCATTGATGCGATCTGCCTGGCCGGCGGTTCGGTCTATGGTTTGGATGCCGCTTCCGGCGTGGTGCAATGGCTGGCCCGCCAGGGGCGCGGGCTGGCCGTGCATAATGTGACCGTGCCGATCGTGCCGGCGGCGATCCTGTTCGATCTGATGAATGGCGGCGACAAGGATTGGCCGAAAGACGACGCGGGCGAAACGCCTTATCGCCGGCTGGCGCTGGCGGCTTGCGATGCCGCTTCGGCCGATGCGGTGGCGCTGGGCAATGCCGGCGCCGGCTATGGCGCGGCGGCCGGCAAGCTGAAAGGCGGGCTGGGCTGCGCTTCCTGGGTGGAGGATGACGGCCTGATCGTAGCGGCTCTGGTGGCGGCCAATCCGGTGGGCAGCGCGCTGACGCCCGGCAACAAGGGCTTCTGGGCCGCGCCCTTCGAGCAGGGCGGAGAATTCGGCGCTTTGCCGGCCCTGCCGCCGCGCGAGGTGCCGGCCACGCTGCCGGCGGAAGCGCGGATCGGCGGCCATACCTGCATCGGCGTGGTGGCCACCAACGCGGCGCTGGACAAAGCGGCTTTGCGCCATGTCGCCACCATGGCGCATGACGGCTTGGCCCGCGCCATCCGTCCGGTGCATACGCCTTTCGATGGCGACACGCTGTTTTCGCTATCCGCCGCCAATTGGCCGGATCAGCAGGCCGGGGGTAGCCCGTTGCCGCTGCTGATTGCGCGGATCGGTTCGATTGCGGCGGATTGCGTCGCCCGGGCGGTGGGGCGGGCGGTCTGGCAGGCCGAACCGCTCGGAGCGCTGGACACGGCGCGCAAAGTAGCGCGAGAATAAAGCGAGCAAGTCATAACAAGGAGGTACTAATGTTCAATTGGAAACAGCTTGGCACCGGGGCGATGCTGATCGGCGCCCTGGCTCTGCCCCAGGCTTTCGGCGCCGACCAGGCCGCCGCCCAGGCGCGCAAGGATGCCGCCGTGCTGGCCATGGTGCTGGAGCCGCCGGGCCTCGACCCCACCGTGGCGCCGGCCGCCGCGATCGGCGAAATCACCCATATCAATATCTTCCAGGGCCTGACGCGGATTCTGGAAAACGGCCAGGTTGCCCCCATGCTGGCCGCCAGCTGGACCGTTTCGCCGGACATGACGGAATTCACCTTCAAGCTGAAGACCGGCGTGAAGTTCCATGACGGCACGGCTTTCGATTCCGCCGATGTGAAGAGCTCGTTCGAGGCCTATGCCGATGCGAAGAGCACCAACAAGCGCAAGGCGGTGTTCGCCAATATCGCCAGCATCGAAACCCCCGATGCCGCCACGGTGAAGCTGAAGCTGAAGAAGGCCGATCCGACCTTCTTGTTCAGCCTGGGCGAGAATACCGCCGTGATCACCGGGCCGGAAAGCCGCGCCACCAACGCCACCAATCCGGTGGGCACCGGGCCCTACAAGTTCGGCAAATGGGTGAAGGGCGATTCCGTCACCCTGGAAGCCGCGCCGGGCGCCGACGTGAAGATCAAGAACGTCACCTTCCGCTTCATCTCCGATCCGGCCGCCATGGTGGCGGCTCTGCTGGCCGGCGATAGATCGGAAG
>JAYSEE010000271.1:3155-4842 GCA_041914045.1 Ferrovibrio sp.
GGCGATCTGGACGGCGTGCCGATCGGATTGACCGGCGATAATGTGCCGCAATTCGAGAAGGACAAGCGCTTCAAGGTGACCGTGGGCTCGACCGAAGGCGAGACCATGGTTTCCACCAACAACAAGCGCCCCTACTTGAGCGATGTGCGGGTGCGTCGCGCTCTGGCCCATGCCATCGACCGCAAGGCGATCATCGAGGGCATCAATTTCGGCTATGGCATTCCGATCGGCAGCCATTTCCCGCCGCATGATCCGGCCTATGTCGATCTCACCGGCCAGTATCCTTACGATGTGGCCAAGGCCAAGGCCCTGTTGAAGGAAGCCGGCGCCGAGAAGATCGAGCTGACCATGAAGCTGCCGCCGCCGGCCTATGCCCGCCGCGGCGGCGAATTGGTGGCGGCGATGCTGGCCGATGTCGGGATCACCGCGAAGATCGAGAATATGGAATGGGCCCAGTGGCTCGATGTCGTGTTCAAGAACTTCAACTACGATCTCACCATCATCAGCCATGTCGAGCCGAACGATTACGTGAAATATGCCGAGCCGAATTATTACTGGCAGTATGACAGCGCCAAGACCCAGGGGCTGGTCAATACCGCCAATTCGACGCTCGACCCGGCGGTTCGCACCAAGGTCCTGCAGGATATGCAGCGCCAGATCGCCGATGATGCGGTCAATGTGTTCCTCTACAACCTGCCGCGCATCACGGTGGCCAAGGCCGGCCTGAAGGGTTTGTGGGTGAATGCCCCGATCTTCGTGAACGATCTGGCTGCCCTGTCTTGGCAGTAGATTGGCTTGGCAGTAAGATTGACCTGGCAGTAAGATAGCAAGCGCCAACCGGCGCCCCGCGAGGGGCGCCGGGCGAGGGCAAAGAAAAACCCCGCTGGATCGGCTCCGGCGGGGTTTTTTATTAGCTGAAGAAGAAGGGTTCAGCGCACCAGGCGCGTCTCCAATCCTGATGCTTAGCGCACCAGGACGTGCACCTCGTTGGCCGGGATCTGCGGGTTGGCGGTGTTGGTCACCGTTACCCGGCTGGCCGGCAGGCCCATTTCCGCCAGGCTGCGCACCACGCGGTCGGCATTGCGGCGAGCCTGGTTCTGGTTGCTGGCCACCTGGGCGGCATTGCCCTGGCCGGCGGCCACGGCGACAACGTCGAACTGCGCCTGCGGGCGGCGCTGCAAGGCCTGCGACACGGCATTGTACAGCGCTTGCTGATACGGCACGTCGGCGCGGTCGAAACGAATCACCACTAGCGGCGCGCGGCCATCGTTCAGCACCGCGCCGCCCTGGCCGGCGAAAGCCAACTGCTGGCTGCCGGCATTGGGGCCCATGGTGGCGGCGGCGAAGGCGCGGGTGCCCAGCGCCGGGCCGAGGGCCTCTCCGGTCTTGATGGCGGTGGACAAAGTGGTCAGGTTGCCGCGCTCGGTGCCCACATAGGCGGTCTGGCGCGCCACGTCTTCCGAAAGCTCGCCCAGCAGGCGGTCGATCTGCACCACGGTTTTGGAGGTTTCATCTTCCAGCACGGCAAGCTGGCGATGATCCTCGTCGATGGCGCCGGAGATCGAGTAAGTGGATTTGGTGGTTTGCAGCAGATAGGTGGCCATGGCGGAATCGGCCGCCACTTCGTTGCCCAGACTGTTCATGGCGGCGAGGTCGCCGGCCATGCGGTCGATATCGGCCTGGGCCT
>JAYSEE010000272.1:0-4816 GCA_041914045.1 Ferrovibrio sp.
CTGTTTGCGCCGTCGCCACCACTTCCGCCAGTTCACTTCCCACCAATTCCGCCAGACCACTGTTTTCGTCACGCACAGCATCAGCGAAGCGGTATTCCTGTCCTCGCGCGTGCTGGTCTTTTCCGCCCGCCCCGGCCGCATAGCCGCCGATATTCCGATCGAGATTCCTTATCCGCGCCGCCTGGCGGATCGCGAAAGCCCCGCCTTCTCCGGCTATGTCCGCCAGATCCGCGGCATCTTCGAGACGATGGGCCTGATCCACGATTAACCCTCAACGCGGAGGCCGCCCCAGGCCGAAACCGCTTGCCATATTTTCCGACCGGCTGCGCCGCAGCCTCTCGCCCATCGCCGCCGCAGCGATCTTCCTGCTGTTGTGGGAGGCGCTGGTCGATCTGTTCGGCGTGCGGCCAATCCTGCTGCCGGCGCCCAGCCTGATCCTCGGCGAGATCGCCGCCTTTCCGCTGTGGTTCTTGGAGAACACGCTTTACACGCTGGCGATCACCTTCGCCGGCTTCGTCGCCGCCGTCGCGGCGGGCATCGCCTTCGCCGTCGCCATCGTGGAATCGCCGCCATTCGAACGCATGGTTTTTCCGCTTTTCGTGGCGCTCAACAGCGTGCCGAAGGTTGCCATAGCGCCGCTGTTCATCATCTGGCTGGGCACCGGCGCGGAACCGAAGATCGCCATCACCACGCTGATCGCCGTGTTTGCCGTGGTCATCGACGCCGCGCTCGGCCTGCGCTCGGTTTCGCCCGACATCCTAGACCTTGCCCGCGTGCTGCATGGCAGCCGGCTGAAGGTGCTGTGGCGCATCAAGCTGCCTTGCGCCCTGCCCAGCCTGTTCGCCGGCCTGAAGGTGGCCATGTCGCTGGCCCTGGTCGGCGCCATCGTCGGCGAGTTCGTCTCTTCGCAGAAGGGACTGGGCTATATCATCCTCAGCGCCCAGGGCAGTTTCGACACGCCGCGCGTATTCGCCGCAATCTTCATCCTGTCGCTGGTCGGCTTTTTGCTGATCGCCATGCTGAACGCCCTCGAAAGGCTGGCGCTGCCCTGGCGGCAAGGCAAATCGGGCGGCCATGCCTGAGCCGCGCCAAACCGCAACCGACATTCTGGTGATCGGCGCGGGCGGCGCCGGCATGTATGCCGCCATCGCCGCCGCCGATGCCGGCGCGCAGGTGCTGCTGGCCGATCAGAGTCTGGTCGGCCGCGGCGGCGCGACGATCATGGCGCAGATGACCGTGGCCGCCGCGCTGGCCGAAGCCGAACCCGACGACTGGCAACTGCATCTGCAGGATACTCTGAAGGCCGGTCGCGGGCTGTGCGATCCGGCGCTGGCCGAACTGCTGTGCCGCGAGGCGCCGGACCGCATCCGCGAGATGGATCGCTGGCAGGTCGGCTGGGCGCGCGATGACGCCGGCAACATCGCTCAGGTGATGGCGCCGGGCCACAGCCGCAAACGCTGCTGCTATGTCGATGTGCTGAATACCGGACCAGCCATCGCCGCCACCCTGCGCAAACAGGTGGCGCGGCATGGCCGCATCCGCCGCGTTTCCAACCTCATCGTCACCGACCTGCTGTGCGACGGCGACGGCTGCCGCGGAGCCGCCGGCTATCTGATGGCTGACGGTGCGCCCGTAGCCATCGCGGCCGGCGCGACGATCATCGCCGCGGGCGGCCTGACCAAGCTGTACCGCCGCAACAGCGCCAGCGCCAATATGGGCGGACATTCCTATGCCCTGGCGCTGCAGGCCGGCGCCGAGCTGATCGACATGGAATTCGTGCAATTCTTCCCCATCGGCCATCTGGCGCCGCGCCTGGTGGGGATGGACCCGATCATGTGGGATCCGTTCCGCTACAAGCTGGGCGGCCGGTTGCTGAACGGCATGCGCGAGGATTTCATCGGCCGCTACGATACCGGGGCACAGGGCAGCAATTCGGGCGCCTATACCACCACGCGCGACCTCACCACCTTCGCCATCCTCAGCGAGGCGGCGGCCGGCCGGGGCAGTCCGCATGGCGGCGCCTATCTCAGCTTCCAGCACCTGCCCGAGGCGGAGCTGGTGGCCGCCTTCGGCCCGGTGATCGACAAGCTGCGCGCCAACGGCATCGACCTGACGCGCATGGATGTCGAAGTGGCGCCGATCACGCATTACCATATGGGCGGCATCCGGGTGAATCCGGCGATGGAAACCGGCATAGCCGGGCTTTATGCCGCCGGCGAGGCGGTCGGCGGCGCCAACGGCGCCAATCGCCTGTCGGGCAACGCCATCCCCGAGGCATTGGTGTTCGGATGGGTCGCCGGCCAGGCCGCCGCGGCCCATGCCGCCACCGGCCATACCAGCCGCGCCCTGCCCGCCGCCGGCCTAGCCCAGGCCGCCGATACCCTGGCTGGCCTGCTGCGCCAGCCGAATGGCGGCGAGGATGCCGTCGCAGCTCTGGAACGCCGCCTGCCCGTGCTGATGTGGGACAAGGTCGGGCCGTTCCGCAACGATGCCGGCCTGCGCGCGGCCCTGGCCGAATTGCGCGACATGCAAGCCGCATTGGCCGGCATCGCGGTCGGCAGCGAGGCCGCCTTCAACATGCGGCTGCTGTCGTGGTACGATTTGCGCGCCGCCTTGCGCACCGCCGAAGCCATCGCTTTGGCGGCCCTGCGGCGCACCGAAAGCCGCGGCGCGCATCAGCGCGACGATCATCCCCTGATGCAGGACAACTGGACCCGCAACCTGGCCGTCCGCCTGAATGGCGGCGAATTGGCGGTCGAGCCCCTCGCGATCCACGGAACATGAGATGAAGCAGCCGCAGACCATCCTGCATATCCGCCGGGGCACCGGCGCGGCCGATGCCCGGTTCGAGGACTTCACCGTCGTCTGCGAGAATGGCGCCTCGGTGCTGGACGCATTGATGAAAATCCGCCGCGAACAGGATTCCTCGCTGGCTTTCCGCTACGCCTGCATCAACGCCAATGTGTGCAAGGAATGCGTGATGCTGATTGACGGCGAGAAGGCTTATGCCTGCACCTCGCGCCTACGGGAAGGCCGCATGACGCTGGAACCCTTGCCCGGCAAGGCGCTGCTGCGCGACCTGGCCACCGATCTGGTGCCGCCCCGCGAAAAATTCTGACCCCGGCTACCGCGCGCCGAACAGCCGGCGCAGCCGAGCCAACAACACCGACCAGCCCAGCGCCAGGATGTTGATGTCGGCCGCTTTGGCCGACGCAGCCCCGCCGCCTTGCAGCATCGCGCTGAGATTCTGGGCGAAAGCCAACGCCATGCGGCCTGCGAAATCGGCCACCAATTCGGACCGGCCGAACTGCGCCAGCGCGCCGGTAAGCTGATAACTGATCGCGAGGTCGATGGTCGTCATGCCGTTTTCCGCCGGGCGCAGGCTGTAGGTCACCACGCCGCGGGCGCTGGAACCGCCCTTGGCATCGCGGCCGCCGCCGGCGATGCGGCCGCGCATCGCGGCCTCGTCGCGCTCGACCTTGGCTTCGCCGGCGAAGCGGGCGCGGATCGGCCCGAACTTCACCGCCAGATGGCCGCGCACATCGTCGCCCGTCGCGCTGTCGATCACCGCGCCGGGCAGACAGCCGCCAACCCGCGCGATATCGGTCAATGCCGCCCAGACCTCGGCCGGCGCGGCGGCAATGACGATGCTCTGGCGCAATTCCGGACCGCCCGGCGCAACCGGCATCGCGGCCGCCTTCGGTGCGGCGGCCGATTTCGGCTGGTCGATCGGCAGTTGCGCACCGCTGGAAACAACCGGCGCCGGCTGCCCGGCCGGCACCGGCTGGCGGCCCTTGGCGACCGCGCGGATCGCGGCGACGATGCCCATATAGCCGGTGCAGCGGCAGATATTGCCGCTCAGCTCGCGGCGGATAATCGCCTCATCGGCATCGCCGAAACGCAGGATGATGTCGCGCGCGGTGATCAGCATCGCCGGCGTGCAGAAGCCGCATTGCAGGCCATGATGCACCGAGAAGGCCTCGCGCAGCTCGGCCATCAGCGCATCGCCGTCGAAACCCTCGATAGTACGCACACTGCTGCCCTCGCAGCTGACCGCATAGGACAGGCAGGAACGCATCGGTTGGCCGTCGATGAGCAGCGTGCAAGCGCCGCAGACGCCCTGCTCGCAGCCCAGATGCGTGCCGGTCAGCCCGACCTGCTGGCGCAGGAAATCGGCCAGATGCGTGCGCGGTTCGACCGCGCCTTCGCAAGCCTCGCCATTCACCTCAAGCGAAATCCGGATCACGGCTGCATCTCTCCCAGACGGGCGAGAGCCCGCTTCACTGCGGTTTTATACATCTGCCGCGCTTCGGGCGGCCGCGCGGCCAGGCGTCGCTCGATCTCGGCATCGACGGCGGCGATGGCGCCGTCGCGGTCTTTAGCCGCCAGCCGCGCCATAGCCTCGGCCAGCAGAATCGGCGTGCTTTCGATGGCGCCGCAGACCACGCGCGCTACGCCGCGCGCCGGATCGCAGACCACGGCCCCGATCGCCTTGGCGAATTCGCCGGTCTTGCGGCAGATCTTGTAATAGCTCCAGACGGCATCGGCCGACAGGCGCGGCACGATCACGCGCTCGATCAGTTCATCCTCGGCCAAATCGGTGCTGAAGCCGCCTTGCATGAAAGCGTCGATGGCGGCCAGACGGCTGCCGCGGCCATTGCCGATCTGCAGCCGGGCATCGAGCGCCAGCAGGGTGCTGATCCAGTCGGCGGCGGGATCGGCCTGCGCCACGCTGCCGCCGATGGTGCCGCGGTTGCGCACCGCGCGATAGGCGATGCCGGCGGCGACATGGCGCATCATGCCGCGCGTCGGATCG
>JAYSEE010000273.1:0-1089 GCA_041914045.1 Ferrovibrio sp.
CATATCGGCGACGGCAACATGCATTTCAATCCATCGCAGCCGGTGGATTGGAAACGCGAGGATTTCCTCGCCAAATGGGATGAGGTGAGCACCATCATCCACGATATCGCCCACGGATTTAACGGCTCGATCAGCGCCGAACATGGCCTGGGCCGCATGAAGGTGGATGAGATCACCCACTATAAATCGGCGCTGGAAATCGAGCTGATGCAACGCATCAAGCGCGATTTCGATCCCGACAACATCCTGAATCCAGGCAAAGTGGTGCGGGTCTGAAACAGACCGCGCCTGCTGGATTACAGACCCGCATTCGCCTCAAGACTTCATCGGCACCGGAACGAAGCGCGGCTCGCCGCTGCGCAGAATTTGCAGCAAGGCCACCTTGCGCTTGGAATCGCGCAGGGATTTCAGCATCTCGTTCACTTCATCGGGGCTACGCACTTCCACCTGCGCCACTTCCACGATCACGTCGCCGGCCCGCACATCGCGCTTGGCCGCCGGGCCATCCTGGTCCACATCCACGATCACCACGCCGCGCACATCGTCCTTGATGTCGAAACGCTTGCGGGTATCGGCATTCAGCGGGGCCACCCGCACGCCGAGATCGGCCAACGCGGTTTCGCCGCGCGCCGGGCGCGGCTTGGCATCGTTGCTCTTGGCCGGCGCGGCTTCCGCCGAGGCCATGGCGGCTTCCAGCTCGCCCAGGGTGGCGCGCAAGGACTGCTTCCTGCCCTTGCGCAGCACCTCCACCGCCACCGCCTTGCCCACGGCGGTTTCCGCCACCGCGCGGGTGAGCGCATTGGTGGAAGCGATGGGCTTGCCATCGATCGACACGATCACGTCGCCCGACTGCATGCCGGCCTTTTCGGCCGGGCCGCCGGGAATCACCTTGGCGATCAGCGCGCCGCGCGCCTTGTCGAGCCCCAGGTCTTCCACCATCTCATCGGTGACCGACTGAATCTGCACGCCGAGCCAGCCGCGCTTGGTGCGGCCGAAATCAATCAATTGCTGCACCACCGGGCGCGCCATGTTGGACGGCACGGCGAAGCCGATGCCGATGGAGCCGCCGGATTGCGAGAAGATCGCCGT
>JAYSEE010000273.1:1099-4807 GCA_041914045.1 Ferrovibrio sp.
GTGTTGATGCCGATCACCTCGCCATTGCGGTTGAACAGCGGACCGCCGGAATTGCCCTTGTTGATCGAGGCGTCGGTTTGAATGAAATCGTCGTAACGGCCGGCGCCGATATCGCGGCCGCGCGCGGAAACGATGCCGGCGGTGACGGTGCCGCCCAAGCCCAGCGGATTGCCGATGGCCAGCACCCATTCGCCCACCCGCAGCTTGCCGGAATCGCCCCAGGCGATCGGCTTCAGCGGCTGCTTGGATTCCACCTTCAGCACCGCCATGTCGGTTTCCGGATCGCGCCCGATGATCTTGGCCGGCAGTTCGGTATTGTCATGCAGGATCACCCGCACTTCATCGGCCTCGGCGATCACATGGTTGTTGGTGACGATATACCCGCGCGCATCAATGATGAAGCCCGAACCCAGCGAGGAAACCTGGCGCGGCCGCGTGCCGCCGCCGCCCTGGCCGCGCTGCTGGCGGTCGAAGAAATCCTTGAAGAATTCCTCGAAGGGCGAGCCCGGCGGAAATTGCGGCATGCCTTCCGGCAGGCCGTTGGCGCGGTTCTTCACCGTCTGCGTGGTGGAAATGTTCACCACGCTGGGCAGCAATTGCTCGGACAGATCGGCGAAATCGCCGTCCGGCGCGCGCGCCGCGCTCGGCTGGATGAAAGCTGCCGTCAGGCCGACGGCCAGAACAGCAGCGAAAAAGCGATGCCGCAAACCGGGCTCGAACAGACTCATGGCAGCCTCCTGGCCTGATTACGCAGCCGGATCACTTGCGCGGGGCGCGCGGCGATCCGGGGCTTTCATTGAAGTAACGGAAAAATTCCGAATCCGGCGACAATACCATCGTCGTATCGCTTTGCTGCAGCGCCTTGCCGTAGGCCTGCAACGAACGGTAGAAGCCATAGAATTCCGGATCCTGGTTCGCAGCCTGTGCGAAAATCCGCGTGCGGGTGGCTTCGCCCTCGCCGCGCAGGATTTCCGACTGCCGGCGCGCATCGGCCAGCAGGATGGTGCGCTGGCGTTCGGCATCGGCGCGGATCTTCTCGCCCAACTCGGCGCCCGTGGCGCGCTGTTCCTTGGCCTCGCGCTCGCGTTCGGTCTGCATGCGGCGGAAGATCGCCTGGCTGATCGCCTCGGGAAAATCGGCGCGCTTGATGCGCACGTCCACGATATCAATGCCGAGCCGCTTGGCATTCTCGTCCAGCACCACGCTCACCGCCTGCATGGCGGCCGGGCGATCGCCGGAGACGATGGCGATGGCATCCAGCTTGCCGAAGGCGCCGCGCAGCGCATTGGCCACCGAAGGCGACAGGTTGCCGCGCAACTGCGATTCCGTGCGCACGGTCTGGTAATAAAGCAGCGGATCGACGATGCGGTAGCGCACGAAGCTGTCCACCACCAGTCGGCGGCGGTCGGTGGTGAGGATCTCCTCCGGCTGGGCATCGAGGCCCAGGATGCGCTTGTCGAAATAGATCACGTCCTGCACCAAGGGCACCTTGAAATGCAGGCCCGGCTCGAGGATGACGCGGCGCGGATCGCCGAATTGCACCACCAGCGCGGTCTGCGCCTGATGCACGGTGAACAGCGAGAGGAACAGGCCGAAAGCGATGACCGCCAACGCGCCGCCGAGAATGATGATGCGGTTCATGGCCGGTCTCACTTCTTCTTCTGCAATTCGGGAAGCGGCAAATAGGGCACGACGCCCTGCCCGCCCGCGCCGGACTGATTATCCAGCAGCACCTTGTTGGTGCCGCGCAGAATCTGCTCCATGGTCTCGATATACATGCGCTTGGCGGTCACCTCCTTGGCCACCTTGTATTCGTTGAAGACCGAGACGAAACGCGCCGCCTCGCCCTGGGCATTGGCGATGGTTTCCTGCTTATAGGCTTCGGCCTGCTGCAACAGGCGCTGCGCCTCGCCGCGGGCGCGCGGCAGGATGTCGTTGCGATAAGCCTCGGCTTCGTTCTGCGTGCGCTCGCGGTCGGCCTGGGCCGCCTGCACATCGCGGAAGGCATCGATCACCGATTGCGGCGGTTCCGTGCGTTGCAGGGCGATCTGGTTGATGGTGATGCCCGCGCCGTAATCGTCCAGCACCTTCTGCAACAGCAGACGGGTATCGTCGGCGATCTTGGTGCGGCCATCGGTGAGAATGAACTGAATCTGGTTCTTGCCCACCACTTCGCGCATGGCGCTTTCCGCCACCTGCTTGATGGTGCGCGCCGGATCGGCCACGTTGAACAGGAATTGCTGCGGATCCTTCACCTGCCACAGCACGGTGAAATCGATATCGACGATATTCTCGTCGCCGGTCAGCATCAGGCTTTCCTCCGGCACATCGCGCTGCTGGCCGGAACGGCCGCCCATGTCGCCGATGGTGCGGAAGCCGATCTCTTCGCGGTTGACGGTGGTGACGCGCGGCGTGAGCGCGCTTTCCACCGGCCAGGGCCAATGCCAGCGCAGGCCCGGCTGGGTGATGTAGGCGAAGCGACCGAAGCGCAGCACCACGCCGGCCTCGTTCGTATCCACGCGGTAGATGCCGCTGGCCATCCACACCGCCAGCGCCGCGACGATCAGCAGCAGGATGCCGCGGCCGGAAATATCGCCGCCCGGCAGCAGGTTGCGCATGCGGTCCTGCCCCTTGCGCAGCAATTCCTCGAGATTGGGGGGATTGGGGCCGCCGAAGCCGCCGCCGCCGCCGCCATTGCCCGAGGGGCCGTTGCCGCGCGGGCCCTGGCCCCAGGGGCCGCGACCGGGTCCACGCCCGCCGCCGCCGCCTTGCCAACCGCCGCCGCCTTGATTGCTCCAGGGCATCTTAAATCCTTCCGCTAGCGGACCCGCTCCGGCCCGCACCTGTTGATGCGGGGAGCATGCGCCATCTTAAGCTGCCGCCACCCCCGCCTTTGGCGTCTTTGCGGGCCGAATTGCCCCGGCCGTAACGACGCGATATATCACCTCTTGCCGGCGGCTTTGCCGCCAGCGGATCGGCAAGCGAGAATATTGGAACGATTACGGGGATTTCAAGCATGACCGGGGTTGCTGAAGCGCGGATTCTCGAAGCCCTGCGCGGTGTTGTGGACGCCGATCATGGCAGGAATGTGGTCGATCTCGGCATGGTTTCCGGCCTGGTTGTGAAAGGCGGCAATGTCGGCTTCGTGCTGGAGGTGCCGGCTGCCCAAGGCGCCGCCAAGGAACCATTGCGCAAAGCCTGCGAACAGGCCGTACTGGCGCTGCCGGACGTAACCTCGGCCACCGTGGTGCTGACCGCCCAAAGCCAGGGGCCAGGCCAAAGCCAGGGCCAGACATCAGCGCATCGCGGTAATCAAGCACCACATCAGCATACCCATGGCCATAGCCATGGCACCGCCGCCAAGCCCACCGTAGGGCAGAAACTGGACCTGCCTGGTATCAAAAATGTGATCGCCGTGGCCTCGGGCAAAGGCGGCGTGGGCAAGTCCACCACCGCCGTGAATCTAGCCCTGGCCATGCAGCGGCTGGGCCGCAAGGTGGGCCTGCTGGATGCCGATGTGTACGGTCCCTCGGTGCCGCGCCTGCTGGGCCTGAGCGGCAAGCCGGAATCGCCCGACGGCAAACGGCTGCAACCAATGGTGGGCTGGGGCATGCCCACTATGTCGATGGGTTATCTGGTGGCCGAGGATACGCCGATGATCTGGCGCGGCCCGATGGTGATGAGCGCGCTGGAACAGATGCTGCGCGA
>JAYSEE010000274.1:0-4762 GCA_041914045.1 Ferrovibrio sp.
GTCGGCCTGTTCATGTTCGGCGGCATGGCCATGCTTGGCGGCATTCTGTCCACCGCCCCGGCTTCCGCTATCGGGTCTTATGAATTTCTGACCATCCCGATGTTTCTTCTGATGGCGGAATTTATGGTGGCCAGCGGAATATCCAGTACGCTTTTCGCCTCGATCGCAAAATGGACCGGGCGTTTGCCGGCTGGTCTAGGCGTTGCGACGGCATTGACGGGCGCGGCCTTCGGTGCGATTTCGGGTTCCAGCACCGCCGCCGCGGCAACATTGTCTACCACCAGCATCCCGGCCATGATCAAGGAGGGATACGAGAATCGCTTCGCAAGCGGCATCGTCTCGATATCCGGCACCTTGGCGATGCTGATTCCGCCCAGCGTAGCCATCATCTTCTATGGCCTGCTGAGCGGGGCCAGCGTAGCGAAACTGCTGGTTGCCGGCATCGTTCCCGGCATTCTGGTAACGCTTACCATCATCTTTACGATCTGGGCGCTGCTTTGGTGGAAACCCAGCCTGGCGCCCAGGCGGCAGAGCTATAGCTGGAAGGAAAAATTCGCCTCCTTGTATGTGGCGGGTCCATTCATCGGCCTTTTCCTGCTCGTCACCGGCCTGATCTATCTTGGCATTGCAACGCCGGTAGAGGCTTCGGCGCTCGGCGCTTTGGGCTCGGTGGTTTTCACCGCCATAGCCGGCAAGCTTTCGGCGGCCACGGTGCGCAATGCCCTGTTGAGCACGGTGATGACCACCTCGATGATCGGGCTGATCGTGATCGGCGCGCAGATATTCGGTTATTTCGTCACCGTTACGCAGATAACCCAGGGCTTGGTTTCCTTCATCGGCGGCTCGGATATCTCGCCTTATCTGATCCTCACCTGCATCGTCGTGCTTTACCTCGTCCTTGGCTGTTTCCTGGATCAGATATCGATCCTGATCCTTACGGTTCCGATCGTGCTGCCGGTCGTGGTCTCCCTCGGCTTCGATCCGATCTGGTTCGGCATCATCGTCATCCTGCTGGCCGAAGTCGGGATGGTTACGCCGCCGGTCGGGCTGAATGTTTTCGTCGTCGCGAAGAAAACCAATCAGCCCGTCGAGCAGGTATTCGCCGGCGTTTGGCCGCATGTATTGGCGCATATCATCATCATTGCGGTGATGATCATCTTTCCCCAGGTGATTCTGTGGCTGCCTTCGACGATGTGAAAACCATGAAAGCGATTGTCTGCGATAATCATGGCTGGCCGCAGCCCTTGCTCGTGCGCGATGCCCCCAGGCCGACGATCCAGCCGGATCGCATGTTGGTGAGCGTTGCGGCCGCCGGGGTGAATTTTGCGGATATGCTTTCCATCGGCGGTTCGTATCAGGAAAAACTCGCACCGCCTTTCATTCCGGGCGCCGAATTATGCGGGCGGGTGATCGAAGTGGGCGGCGATGTGGCCGGTTACGCTCCGGGCGATCTCGTGATGGCTCAAGTCGAGAGCGGAGCCTATGCGGAAATCGCCTCGGTCGATCCCAAGCGGGCGGCCCATGTGCCCGATGGCATGTCCATCCGTCAGGCGGCGGGCTTCTATATTCCATACGGCACGGCCTATGCGGCGCTTGTGGATCGCGCCCGCTTGCAGGCCGGCGAAACCGTGCTGGTCACCGGAGCGGGCGGTGCCGTGGGCCGCGCGGCCGTGGAAGTGGCGCATGCAGCCGGGGCGAAAGTGATCGCCGTTGCCCGAGGGGAAGAGCGCCGGGCCGAGTTGTTGCAGGCCGGCGCCCATGCCGCGATTGGCGATGACGATATCCGTTCCGCCGTCGCCAAGATCACTTCGGGCGAAGGCATCGATATCGTTTTGGATCTGGTCGGCGGCGAGGTGGCGCGCCAGGCGATGCGCTGCTTGCGTTTCGAGGGCCGGCTCATCCTTGCTGGTTTTGCTTCAGGCGAGGTGCCGCAACTGCCCGCCAACCATATTCTGGTGAAGAATATCGATGTCTGCGGTTTTTTCTGGGGTCCGTATCAATCGCTCAGACAGGCCGCCACTCAAAAAGCTTTCGCCGAACTGGATCGGATGTATCGGCAGAAATTGCTGCATCCCCGCGTGGCGGCATCTTATCCGCTCGACCGGTTGGCGGACGCGTTCGAACAGATCGGACGCCGCAGCCATACCGGAAAGCTGATCATCGATATCAACGAACATGAAAGGGAGCGGGCATAATGATCAAGGCATACCGCGCGCCCGGCAACGATGCCGTGGCCATACTCTCCATCAATCGCCCCGCGCAGAAGAATGCCATCAGCGATGGCGTCATCAGCGGCCTTTCAGCGGCGGTGGCGGAATTGCGCAATGATGTGTCGGTCAAGGCCGTCATTCTCACGGGCGAGGGCGGCTTCTTTTCCGCTGGCGCGGATCTCTCGCTTTTCGATGAAATCGGCGAGGTGTCCGATGTCAATGTCGTCGCTCGCAGCCTCGAGGGCGGCGGCCGTCTCTGCACCGAGATCGAGAAATTGCCGCAGCCGACCATTGCGGCGATTGAAGGCGGCGCCGTCGGCGGCGGTCTGGCGATGGCCGTGTCCTGCGATTGGCGGGTGATGGCGAGCAACGCCTTCGCTTATGTACCGGAGGCTAAACTTGGCCTCAATTACGGCTGGAATACATTGCCGCGCCTCAATCGCCTGATCGGCCCGGCGCGCGCCAAGACATTGTCCATCCTTTGCCGCCGCCATTCTGCGCAGGAATGCCAGAGCTGGGGCCTGGCGGACCAGGTGGCCGAACCCGGCAAGGCGCTCGATGCGGCATTGAAGCTGGCGGAAGAGGTTTGCGCCCTGCCGCGCCTTGCCGTGCAGATGATAAAGAAATCCATCAATGGCCATGCCACCGCTTTCGGCGAGAATGCCAGCTTCTCCGATATGGACATGATGCTGGTCTGCATGACCGATCCGGAAGGAACCGAAGCGCGCGAAGCGTTGAAGAAGGCGCGCGCGGCCGGGAGGAAATGATGATCGATCCTCAAGAGGCTCTGCGCATCGGCGATTACCTGGATCGGCATGCCGCCGATTTTCCGGACCGCCTCGCGCTGCGCGATGCTTACGGAACGCTCACGTATGCCGAGCTTTCGGCGGCTGTCGAGCGCTGCGCGCGTTCGATGCTGGCCTATGGCATTTCGGCCGGCAAGCGGGTTGCCGTTCTGTCGCCGCCGCGCGTGGATGCTTTCGTAACATTCCTGGCCGCCGCCAGGATCGGTGCGCTCTGGCTCGGCCTCAATCCGCGCTATCAGATGCCGGAATTGCAATATCTGGTGGGCGATGCGCGCCCGGATTTGCTGTTCACCGTCGCTATGTTCGAGGGGCGCGATTATCGCTCCGATGCCGCGGCGCTGGCGGCGGAATTCGGCATTCGGCGGGTCGTGGAACTCACGGCTGTTCTCGATGCCGAGCAAGGCTGGATGCCGCAGCTTGCGGATGATGCGGTCTATCGCTCCGCCATCGACAAGGTCGGCAGCGAAGCGCCGGCGCTTCTGGTTTATACCTCCGGCTCCAGCGGCAGGCCCAAGGGCGTTCTGTTGCCGCAGCGATCCTTGCTCACCCGAAGCCGCACGCAAAATCGGCAATTCCCGGCCGCGCCTTATCCGAAAATCATCAATCCGCTGCCGATCAATCACATCGGCGGCATGCATTTCCTCTCGCTTTATGCTTTCGTCGGCGGCGGCACGACCGCATTGATGGAGCGCTTCCGGCCGGAGGATTTCGTCAAAGCCTTCGCCAGCGGCGATGTCAATGCGGTGTTTCTGCTGCCCACGATGTTTCAATTGATCGTCAACGAACCGGATTTCGATCCGGCCACGCTCGATAATCTGCAATGGCTGGTCTATTCCGGCGCCGCCATGCCGCGTGAACTGGTCGATCTGCTGTTCAAGGCGAAATGCAATGTCGGCCTCACTTACGGCATGACGGAAACCTGCGGTTCGGTCACTTATGCCAAGAAGGGCCCCGGATTGCAGGAGGTCATGACGAAAACCATCGGCTCGCCGCAGCCCGAGGGCGAAGTCAGGGTCAGCAACGATGACGGCACGATCTGCCGGCCCGGCGAAACCGGAGAACTTCAGGTAAGGGCGAAATATTCCATGGCGGGATATTTCAATCGCCCGGAAGCCACCGCCGATGCCTACACCGCCGATGGCTGGCTGCGCACCGGCGATACGGCGCGCGTGCGGGAAGACGGAAATTTCGAATTCGTCGGCCGCCGCAGCGAGCTTTACAAGTCCGGCGGCTATAATGTCTATCCGCGTGAAATCGAACTCGCGCTGGAAGAACATCCGGAAATCGAGATGAGCGCCGTCGTCGGGGTGCCGGATGCGCTTTACGACGAAGTGGGTTGGGCCTATGTGGTGCTCACATCCGGCAGCCAGTTGGAAGTCGAAACCTTGCGGGTTTGGTGCAAGGGGCGGCTCGCCAATTACAAAATCCCGAAGCGCTTCGTCTTCACGGAACGGCTGCCGATGCTGCCGGTGGGGAAGGCGGATAAAGTGAAGCTGCGCACCGAAGCCCGCGCCGAAGCGGAAAAGAGCGCGGCTAAAGTCGGCTGAAGGCTTTAGCCGCCATTCGGGAAATGGCAGGCGGCGGCGCGCGGGGCCGATTCCGGCATCTCGAGCGTCGGCATGCTGCTGCGGCAGATATCCTGGCGTTTCGGGCAGCGGCTGTAGAAGCGGCATTGCTGCGGATCGGGATCGATCGGGCTCATCGGCTCGCCGCCCAGCCGCGCGGTCTGCTGGCCGCGATTGCGGA
>JAYSEE010000275.1:0-4730 GCA_041914045.1 Ferrovibrio sp.
GGCTGGTGGCCGATGTGCTGGCCGCGCAGAAGGCCGCCGCCAGCGCAGCGTGAATGTTCGGCGCTACAGCACCATTTTCTGATAGCGCCGAAAACATTCCCGTGCATTGCGGATATTGGCGCGTTTCAAGCGCTCGGCTTCCTCGCCATGGCCTGCATTCATCGCGGTCAATACGCCGCGATGCTCCTGCAGGCCTTCCAATGCCCGACCGGGCACGAGAATCAGGCGTCGGACCAGGAATCCGGTGCGCTCGAACAGTGAATCGAGCATGGATTTCAGCATCGGGCTGTCGCAGTGATTAATGATTTCTCGGCGAAATGAATTGATCAACTCGGCATAGGTTTCCAATTCGCCGGCACGAATCATGGTCTCGGCCTTGGGGCCGAAGCGGTCGAGCATTTCGTTCCACGAGCCGAGAGGGGTATTTTCCGTGGCGCGCCGGACGGCCAAGCCTTCCAGCACTTCGCGCAGGTCGTAAATCTCAAACACCTGTTTCGGTTCCAGCCGCATCACCACCGCTCCGCGATTGGGGATGCGCTCGATCAATCCGCGCTGCGCCAGGGTGGAGAAAACCTCCCGAATACGGGCGCGCGATACCTTGAATTCTTCGGCGAGATCGACCTCGCGCAATTTGCTGCCCGGCGCCAGATCCTGCGAGGCGATCCGGTCGCGCAAAACCGTCAGCACGTCTTCATTGGGATGTTCGCTGGTCTTGGTTTTTTTCTTCGTGCTTTTCATTGGTCGCGTTGCTTTTGAATCTGCAAAACCGGCGAATATGATAGCACAAATGTCGACAATACCCGCAATGCGTCAAAACTCAGGCGCGCATATTTAATTGGACGCAGGGGCGGCCCAGCAGGCGCTTTCAGCCTGGTGGATCGGCCGCTAACGGGATTTTTCCTGCGGCAGGGGGCCGTGCGATATGAGCCCAAGGCTTCTTACGCCGGGTTGGAGGGGGGCCTGTTCCAAGGATTTAACCAATACTTTCCCCGCAAAGCGCACATGTTCGCGCATCAGGGCGGCAGCGCGGTCGCCATCGCGGCCGGCAAAGGCCGGCCGACGGATGGATCCGGAGCCTTATGATGGTCGGTTGTTGGGCGATGATTTCAAGCTGCTGCGCGATCCGCTGAAGGAATTCACCGTACTTGGCGGCATGATGGTGAATGTGGTTGACGTAAAGCATCTGCTTAAAGTCACCCAGTCACTCGCCTCCTGGAAGCATGGCATGAAGCTGGTGCTCAGCTATTTCCGTGATCGCGCCAGCGGCTATTCGCGCGGCACGCGTTTGCTGATGGGCAATGCGCTTGCGGCGCGGTTGCTGAAAAGCGCCCGTGCCAAGGGCGTGCAAATTCAGACTCAGGCCGAGGTGCGGCAATTGCTGCGCGAGGACGGTCGCGTCGTCGGCGTGCAAGCTCTGGTCGATGGCAAGCAAACGGAATTCAGGGCGCGCCATGCTGTCGTTCTGGCGACCGGCGGATTCCCCTGGGACGCCGAATTGCGCGGCGAGCGTTTTCCCAAGGCCGGCGGCATGTGGTCGATGGCGCCGCGCGACAATACCGGGGACGGCATCCGCATGGCGCGCGGCATCGGCGCCGATTTCATCGACGCGCCGGCCGATGCCGGGCTTTGGGCGCCGGTTTCGCTGTGGCGGAAGTCCGATGGCAGTGAAGTGCGGTTTCCGCATCTGATATGGGACCGCGCCAAACCCGGCTTGATGGCGGTGAACTCCGCCGGCAAGCGGTTTGTGAACGAGGGCGCCAGCTATCACGAATTCGTACGCGGGATGTATCGCTCGCATGAAAGCGTGCCAAGCATTCCCGCATTCCTGATCTGCGATCGCGCTTTCATCGACGTTTGGGGCCTTGGTCTGGCTTTGCCCGGCAAGCGCCCGAGAGACCATCTGATCCGCGACGGCTATCTGGTGGAGGCGCAAAGCCTGCCCGAACTGGCCGCCAAGCTGCAAGTTGACCCGACGGCGCTCAGCGACAGCGTAGCCCGCTTCAATCAGGCGGCGGAAGCCGGCGAGGATAAGGAATTCGGCAAGGGCAGTTCAGAATATAATCGCTATTACGGCGACCCGGAGAAAACGGCCGGCCATCCCAATCTCGGCCCGCTCGCTGCTGCACCGTTCTATGCCGTCAGGGTATATCCCGGCGATATCGGCACGGCATCCGGCTTGCGGACGGACGTGGATGCCCGGGTGCTGGATGGCGAGGGCAAGACCATCGCCGGATTATATGCTTGCGGCAACGATATGGCCTCGGTGATGGGGGGGCATTATCCCGGGGCTGGCATCACGCTAGGGCCGGCGCTTACTTTCGGCTATTGCGCAGGCAAGGCTATCGCGGCGTCCGCCCGCTCGGCATAAGACGCTGCAAGCGCATTCGCATCCGGGGATGCATATTGTTGCATCCCGCGGAATATTTGCGCTGTCTTGGCCGCAGGTTTTCTGATATATTTTAAATATAAAATAATTTCTCCGATCAGGCTGTATAGGTGCCCGATGTCGCATACGCCCCAGGATGCTGCCAAGCCCGGCGAGGCCGCGCCGAACAAGGATCAGTTCAGCTATATCACCCATCTGCAGCTCGACACCTTGCTTTCGGCCATGCAGCCGATCACGCCGCATCCGGAAGAGCATATTTTCCTCACCACCCATCACGCGCTGGAAATCTGGTTCAAGCATGTGATTTTCGATCTCAAGCGCATCATCCCGATGCTGCAGGAGGATCGGCTGCCGGAGGCCAATTGGCTGCTCAAGCGGCTCGGCGAAATCATGCGGCTGGCCGATGGCCATTGGACCGTGCTGGAAACCCTGTCTTCGCCCGATTTCCATGAATTCCGGCCTTATCTCACCGGCGCCAGCGGCATGCAGTCGCGGCAATTCCGCGAGGTGGAGGTGATCTGCGGGCTTTGCGAATTGGGCGGCGACAGCTATGTCGAGAGCGTGCGCAAGGCCTGGCCGGGCATGATCGAGCAATATCCGGTCACGCTGCGGCAGGCCTTTTTCGATGCGATCAAGCGCTCGGGCATCGGCCTGCTGGAGATTTACGACAAGCGCTGGCAGCATGCGCAGCTTTTCGCCTTGGCCGAAAACGCCATGGAGCTGGATCGGCGCTTCCAATCCTGGCGGCATAATCACATCCTGATGGTGCGGCGGCAGATCGGCATGCGCACCAAGGGCACCGGCGGCACCTATGGCCGCGATTATCTCAGCGCCACCATGGGCTATCTGTTCTTTCCCGAGCTTTGGGAATTGCGCCACGATATTTCCGCCCTGCATGGCGGCGAGGTGGCGAAGCCCTAGGCGCGGGCTCCGATCAAGGGGCCTGATAGCTGGCCTGGATGGCGGCCAGCATTTCGCCGCGTTCGATATCGGCCACATCGCCGCTGATCGGGCCGCGTTGCGCCAATATATCGGCGATGGCGGCTATATCCGCTTTCTCAAGCCGCAAACGCGCCGCATCGGCATAGGCAAGCGCGCGCTGCGGCGATGACATGCCTACCAGCAAGGCGGCGGCGCCGCTTTCGGCCAGCCCCCAGGCAAGCGCGATGCCGGCTATGCCGGTGCGATGGCGTTGCGCGCAGCTATGCAAGACCCGCAGCAAGGCTTGCAGCCAATCCCAGCCGCCGAAGCGTTCGATCAATTGCCGGTAGACTTTGCCGAAAGGCTTGGCTTCGTTCGGCTCCGGTCCAGGGTCAGGCTGGTTTAGCCAAGCCTCGCTCAAGAAGCCTCCGGCCAATGGGCCATAGCCGAGTAGCGCGATGCCATGCTCTCGGCATGTCTGCCGCAAGCCATTATTCGCGCGCGGATCGAGCAGGGAAATCTGCACTTGGTTGGAAAGCAGAGGCAGCCCATCGGCCAGCAATTGCCGCGTCGGCTCTGTCGGAAAATTGGTCAGGCCGATATCGGCGATCAGGCCATCGGCTTGCAAGCGCCGCAGATGAGCGGCGGCTTCGCGCCAGTCCGGCAGAGCGAGATTCCACCATTGCAATTGCACCAGATCGAGGCGCGCCACGCAGAGGCATTGCATTGAGCGCAGGACCGATTTTTCGACGGCTTCAGCCGAAAGCGGCTCAGGGCCGGATTGCGTGACGCGCGTATGGATGCGCAGGGTCCGCAAAGCCTCGGCGCCGCGTTGCCGCAGCAGATGGATACGGAAACGGCCGAGGCATTCTTCCACGCCGGCATAACTGTCGGATGCTTCTATCGTGGTAAAGCCTAAATCGAAGCCGGCCAGCAAATCAGCCATGATCGCCGGCTCATCGAGCTTACCGGCGCGTTCATGAATCTGCCAGGTGCCGCGGATCAGGCGGGGTATGGCCAGGCTCGGTTTGAGTTCGATGCGCGGCAGCATTGCGGATGGAAAACGGGGTGGATAAAAAAACGGGCCGATTCGCACCGGCCCGTTGCTTGGGCGGACGGATCAGGTGCCGGTCTTGGCCTTGGTTTCGGCCACGTCTTGCGCGCTGATATCCTTCTTCTGCACCAGCTTGCCGCCTTCGACGGCCCAGCCCACGAAGGGCGTGCTGACATCGCCAAACTGATCGAAGGTCATCGCACCAGTGGCGCCGATATAGCGGATCGACTTGCCTTCCGAGAGCAGCTTAACGGCTTTCTTCAAGTCGTCGGCGCTCAGCGTGATCGCTTCGCCCTTGGGATCGGTGATCTTGGGCAGGGCCGCCGCGATCTTCTTGCCGTCCTTGAAATCCTTGGCAGCCAGCATGGC
>JAYSEE010000276.1:0-4684 GCA_041914045.1 Ferrovibrio sp.
CATGCTGCATTCCTCCAGCACCGATCTGCTCAACCGCCTGCCGATCAGACGAGAGGACGGCCAGAACGAAGCGGGCGGTATCGACTACATCACCCTGCCCGGCGTGATCGCCACCAATTCCAGCGATGCGCTGTATCGCTTTCTGCGCAGCGGCCTGGGCCTGGCTTACGCTTCCGACTTCGCGGTGCATGCGGATATCACGCAAGGCCGGCTGGTGACGGTGCTGGATACCTGGCTGGCGCCGCAGACCTGGCCGATCTACGCGGTCTATCCCGAACGCAAGCATCTGGCGCCGAAAGTGCGCGCCTTCGTGGATTTCCTGGTGGAACGCTTCAGCCCGCAGCCGCCCTGGAGCACCGCCTGGGCGCGCAACGCCCAGCGCACGCTTCAGACTTCGGCCGCCGCGCGCAGAAGGGCCGCGACATCGGCTTCGGATTTATCGAAGCCGCAGACGAAGCGATAAAGCCGCGCCGCCTCGTCCCAGGGATGGAACAGCGCGCCGCGCGCTTGCAGGCCCTGCACCTGCTGTTCCGTGAGATGCGCGAAGACCTCGTTGGCTTCCACCGGATAGGCGATGCGGATGCCCGGCAAGGCGGCCAGGCCATCGGCCAGTTGGCGGGCGCGGGCATTGGCGTTGCGCGCCAGACGCAGCCATAGATCATCCTCCAGCATCGCCAGCAATTGCGCCGACAGGAATCGCATCTTGGAGAACAGATGCCCGGCCCGCTTGCGGCGATAGAGAAAAGCCTCGGCCAGGTCCGGCTTGAAGAAGATCACGGCTTCCGCCGCCAGCGCGCCATTCTTGGTGGCGCCGAAGCCCAGCACATCCACGCCGGCGCGCCAGCTCAGATCGGCGGGGTGATGATTGCCCGAGGCCACCGCATTGGCGAAGCGCGCGCCATCCATATGCAGCAGCAGGCCATGGGCGCGGGCGATGCTTGAAAGCGCCGCGATTTCGCCGGGCGCATAGACCGTGCCGCATTCGCTGGCCTGCGCGATCGAAATCGCCTTGGGCTGCGGATGATGCTGCACGCCGCGCCAGCCGAGCGCCAGATGCGCCGCCAGCGCCTGCGGGGCGAGCTTGCCGTTATCGCCGGGCAACGGCAGCAGCCGCGCGCCGCCGGTGTAGAATTCCACGGCGTTGCATTCGTCCACCGCGATATGGCTCTGTTCATGGCAATAGATCGCGCCATGGCCGGGGCAAAGCGCATCCAGCGCCAGGGCATTCGCCGCCGTGCCGGTAGCCACCGGAAACACCCGGCAATCCGTATCGAACAATTTGGAAAACGCCGCATCCAATTGCGCGCTGAGATCGTCGGCGCCATAAGAGGATGCGTTGCCCTGGTTCGCCGCCGCCAGCGCGGCCAGGATTTCCGGCGCCATGCCGGCTACATTGTCGGAACGGAAATCCATCATGCTTCCTCAATCTGCAAATCGACCTGCGTGAAACCGCTCGCTTGCCGCGGCCGGAAAGCCGCCGGCGCGCCGGCCCGGCCATCCTGCACCGGCGAGATCAGCCAGAGCAAATCCGCTTCATAGGCCATCGCCGCATCCATCGCGGAAGGCATGGCGCGGCCATTGGGATGGCTGTGCCAATGGCCGAGCAACCGGCCTTGATCGGGATTTTCCCGCAGCCGCCGCCGCAGCGCGAATTGCACGGCGGGGTCGATCTCGAAGCCCTTGCGCTTGTCCGCCGCCAGATTGGCCGCCGGCAGGATTTCGGTGATCGCTTCGCCATCGCCGACCAGCAGCGCGCAGGCCTCGTCGGGCCAGGCGGCTTCCGCCAACCGGGCAAGCCGCGCCGCCAGATCGGCGGGCAGACGCATCATTGCCCGCTCTGGATCGTCAGGCCCGCAAGCGGCGCCAGGCTGCGGGCATCCAGGCTGAGCAGGCGTTCGCCGCCATCGGGCAATTGCACGCGCAAAATCACGCGGTCGCCCGCGCCGAAACTCTCCATCACTCGGGCACCGGCCGGCAGGCCTAGGCTCTGCTCCATGGTATTCACGCCGGCTGGCGGCGCGGATTGCGCTTTCCGGCCCGGCACGCCGGTGATCATGCCCACCATCAGCACCAGCAATAGAATCACGAACAATGCGCTCAAGCCGATGACGAGCGGCTTCAGCCACCGTAATCTCGGATCGGTTTCCTCTTCCGCAGCCGCCTGCTTTGCCACCATCATTCCAATCCGTGCCGAAAACCGATCCGACATCCACTGAATTGCCCGCCGTGCCGCCCGAACGCGCCGGCGAAAGGCTGGACCGTTTCCTGGCCGAAAGCCTTGGCCCAGGCGCGAATGGCGGCGACTTCTCGCGCTCGCGCCTGAAGGCGCTGATCCAGGCGGGTCATCTGCGCTTGGGCGGCGCGACCATATCCGACCCCTCGCGCAAGATCAAACCGGGCGAAATCTACCGCCTCGCGGTGCCGCCCGCCGAGGAGGCCGCGCCCGAGGCCCAGGATATTCCGCTGCGCGTGGTGTATGAGGATGCGCATCTGATTGTGATCGACAAGCCGGCCGGCCTGGTGGTGCATCCCGCGCCGGGCAACCCGGACCGCACCCTGGTGAACGCCCTGCTGCATCATTGCGGCGACAGCCTGGCCGGCATCGGCGGCGTGAAGCGGCCGGGCATCGTGCATCGCATCGACAAGGATACCTCCGGCCTGCTGGTGGCGGCGAAAACCGAGGCGGCGCATCACGGCCTGGCGGAATTATTCGCCAGCCACGATATCGAACGCGAATATCTAGCCCTGGTGAACGGCCAGCCCAATCCGGCCCAGGGCAGCATCGAAGGCGCCATCGGCCGCGACCCGAAAGACCGCAAGCGCATGGCGATCCGCGCCAGCGGCAAGCCGGCCATCACCCATTACAGCACCCAGCGCGTGCTGCGCGACGCCAACAGCTATGCTTTCGCCAGCCTGCTGCGCTGCCAATTGGAAACCGGCCGCACGCATCAGATTCGCGTGCATCTGGCCAGCATCGGCCATGGTCTGCTGGGCGATCCGGTTTATGGCCGGGGCCGGCCCGCCAAGGGGACCAAGCTGAGCGACGCGGCCAAACAGGCGCTTGCCGGCTTCAAGCGCCAGGCCCTGCATGCCGCCGTGCTGGGTTTCGCGCATCCGATCACCGGCAAGCCGCTGCATTTCGAAAGCCCGCTGCCGGCGGATTTCGAAGCCCTGCTGGCGGCGCTCGGTTAAGGCTGCAAGGTCGCGCGCACGAAGGCCAGCAGATCCTGCATGGATTGCGCCTTGGCTTGGGCATTCGCACCGCCGCTGACGCCGAGCGTGACGCAGCCCTCGAAAGCCTTGGCGCCGGCGCCCGGGATCGGCTTGCCGCCGGGCGCGAAAATGGCGATGCCGCTGGTGCGTTCGATCCAGCCGCCATCGGCCTGTTCGACATAGAAGCAGCGGCTGAAATTCTGCCCCTTGGCTATGCGGTAGGCCGGCCCGGCATCGAAGCCATGGCCGGCATCGGGATAGAGCTTCAAATCCAACTTGGCGCCGGCTTCGCGCATCCGCCCGGTCAATTCCTGGCAGGCTTCGGTGCCCACATAGGTATCGGCCGCGCCGATCAGCACCAGGATGGGCGCATTGGTGCTGCGCACGTCGTAATACAGATTGTTGCAGCCGGGATAGAACGGCGCATGCAGGGCATAGCGTTCGCCATTGGGCGCGAACCGCGCCGCCTGCTTTTCCAAGGCCGCGTAAAGCGCCGAGGTGCCGCCCTTGGAGAAGCCGGTGATGCCGATGCGTTTGGCGTCCAGCGCCGGATGCGCCATGGCGGCGCGCAACGCGCCCATGGCATCGGCCAGGAATTCCAGCCCGGTCACCGCCGATTGATCCTGCACCGTGCTGGTCACGCCGCGCGGGGTGAAGCTGTCGATCACGATGGCGGCGATGCCCTCGGCGATGAAGGCGCGGGCATAGGCATATTCGCGGCTATCGCTCACTCCGCCGCTGCCATGATGGATCACCATGGCGGCGAAAGGCCGCCGGCCATCCCCACGGTCATCCCCATCCTGGCCGGCCTTGGGCGGCAGAAACAATTCGGCCGGGTAGCGCGCCGGCTTGCCCTTGGTGACGGTGTCGATTTGCAGGATTTCCTTGCGCGTCTGCGCCGGCAGCGGGCCCGGCAGCAGAGCCACCGGCAGCGCCAATAGCAGCGCTAAAGCAAAGATGATCCGCCCCATGCCGGCCTCCCCGGAATTTGCCGTACCTGTCAGTCTAGCAGGTTTGCCAAGCCTGTGATAACATTCAAGTTATTGATTTCATTATTATCCGCCCTGGGCACAGGAAGCCTTTAGGCTGTGCGTGAATATACTTAAGGGTGATCGGCATCACGGCCCAGGCGGAATAACCTGGGCGCCCGCCGCAATTTGGCCGCATTACGGGGCTGGGATATTGACCATGACAGGGACCGATACCACATCCAATACCGTGACCGGGCGCGACAGTCCGGCCGGGGGAGAGTCTGACAAGATGAGTAGCCGCAGCCTTACCGTACCCGCCCTTTCCGCCGATGGCGGTCTGACCCGATATTTGAGCGAAATCCGCCGCTTCCCCATGCTGGAGCCAGATGAGGAATTCATGCTGGCGAAAAACTGGCGCGAGCGCGGCGACGTGGAAGCCGCTCATAAGCTGGTGACCAGCCATCTGCGCCTGGTGGCCAAGATCGCCATGGGCTATCGCG
>JAYSEE010000277.1:0-4668 GCA_041914045.1 Ferrovibrio sp.
AATGGGCCGACAAGGATCTCAGCCGGCTGCGCGGCGCCTATGAGGAATTGCGCAACACCAGCCTGGACAGCGAGGCAAGCGTTCAGCGCATGCTGCGCATCTGCTGGGACATGAAGGGCCTGGGCGGCAGTTTCGGCTTTCCGCTCATCACCGAGATCACGCATTTTCTGAGCAATTATCTTGAGCATTGCCTGAACAATCCGAATTCCCCGGTCAGCCCGGCCGTGGTCACGCCGCATATTGATGCGCTGTTCGTGGTGCTCAGCCAGAAGATCGCCGGCGATGGCGGCGCCATCGGCCGCGAATTGATACGCGGGCTGGAAACCCTGGTGCTGAAGACCGGGGCGCGCATCGGCGGGCGCGGCTAACCCTACGCGCCGCATTCCTGATCCAAAACGCTAAGTTTTGTGGCTGTGGGCTGATGCGTCTACAGCATGCAGCGGTTCCATCTTGACCCTGCGACTCGGGGCCCGTATTGTCGTCGCGAATCGGGATTCGTTCCGATTCGGCGCGGCATATTCAATATTGCAGGGCTAAATTCTCGCCAAAGGTGTGCTGCTGGGGCGGCTGCCGGGCAGGATCGCCCCGGGGATGCAGGGTGGACCAGACCCATTTCATTGATGCCGATTCTGCTGCCGGGGCCAGGGCCGGGGCCGGGGCCGGGGCCAGGACTTCCGGCTTCGCCGCCGGGGGCGCATTCCGCGACGATGAAGTGATTGATGTGGAGGCCGAGGAAATCGGCCCCGGGGACGGCTTCCAGCAAGCCGGTTCCGCCAATGGCGGGGACCCATCCGCCGGCAGCCGCCGCCTGGCCGATTGCTTCAACACTGAAACCAGTTTCCACGGCCAAAGCCTGGCGCAACTGGCGGTCCGTTCGCTGTCGATCGTCGATTACGTGCGCGGGCTCGGCCAGACCGAGATGGCCGATGGCGATCTGGAGAGCCTGGTGCGCTGCGCCGACGATCTGGAAAGCGCCATCATCCTGATGTTCCAGCTGGCCGGCGGCACCCGCATGGAGCTGCGGCAGCGTTACGAGATGCTGCGGATGGCGATCTTCGCCCAGGCCGCCGGCAAGCCCATGCCGGCCGAAATGGCCGAGGGGCTGACGGTGGATATCCCCCGCCGCGGATAAGCGATTCTTTAATAAACCCGCTCCCGATATATGCAGCCGCGCCGCCGGCTGCGACCCTATTGCACGGCGGATTATCGCAAAATCATGCGCATGCCTCTTTGCCGGGCGCGTTGGCTCGGTTAGGGTAAGGAGAAGGCAGGAATGCCCGCCGGACCGGAAGGGGCCGGCGCAGCGTTGAAGACAAACCGGTAGAGGCGGCTGCGCATGGAGCCTTTCAGCATCGCCAAGGCGGAAGACGGAACCCAGCTCAAGCTGGCGGCCGCCATGGATATCCGTGCCGCCGATCCCCTGCTGCAAACCGTGCAGGAGGCCCTGGCGGGCGGCGGCAAGATCGTGATCGAGGCCTCCGCCGTCGATCGCCTGTCCACCCCATGCGTGCAGGTGCTGATCGCCGCCCTGCAGCATATGGAGCAGAACGGCATTCCCTTCGTGCTCAAATCGCCGAGCGACGCCTTCGTTTCGGCCTTCGATGATCTGGGCCTGTTTTCGTATCTCATGAAATGGCCGGTGCAGACATGACCAAGCGGGTTCTCACCGTAGACGATTCGAAAACCATGCTGCAGATGCTGCAATTCGCGCTGAAGCAGGGCGGCTACGAGGTCATTCAGGGCGAAAACGGCCAGGAAGGCCTCGATCTGCTGGAGAAGCATGAAGTGGATGTCATCATCTCCGACATCAACATGCCGGTGATGGACGGCATCACCTTCATCAAGGAGCTGCGCAAGCAGCCCAAGAACAAGGCCATCCCGGTGTTGATTCTCACCACGGAAAGCAGCCAGGCCAAGAAGGCCGAAGGCCGCGCCGCCGGCGCCACCGGCTGGATCGTGAAGCCCTTCGATCCGGCCAAGCTGCTGGAAGTGATCCGCAAGGTCAGCCCCTAAAGACCGATCCGGGCGGGCCGCCCATAGCCGAGGACACGCGCCATGGACGATCTACAGCAGTTCAAGCAAACCTTCTTCCAGGAATGCGAGGAGTTGCTTGGCGACCTTGAAGGCCATCTGATGGCCTTGCAGCATGGCGAGGGCGACAACAACACCCTGAATGCCGTGTTCCGCGCCATCCATTCGATCAAGGGCGGCGCCGGCGCATTCGGTTTCGAGCGCCTGGTGGGGTTCGCGCATATCTTCGAAACCGTGCTCGATCTGATGCGCGATGGCCGTTTGCAGCCCGAGCCGGATTCCGTGGCGCTGGTGCTGCATTGCGCCGACATCCTGTCCGATCTGGTGCGCGCCGCCCAAAGCGGCGCCGAATTGCCGTTGGAGCATGAGAATGAAGGCCGCAAGGCGCTGATCGCGCTGGCCGCCACCATCGGCGTGAATGCCGATCCGCATGCCGCCGACGATGAACTCGCCGCGCTGGATGCCGAACTTGCCGCCCAGGCCGCAAGCGTGGCGCCGCCGCCCGAGCCGGAGCCGGAACCCGCCGCGGCGAAAGCGCCGCTGCTGAAATATCTGGTGAAATTCGCGCCGCGCGATGCGCTTTATCAGCGCGCCAACGAGCCGTTGATCCTGATCCGCGAATTGCGCCAGCTCGGCGGCTTTCTGGCCAAGGCCGATGCTTCCAGCATTCCGCCGTTGGACGAGGTGAAGCCTGAAGCGGCGTATATCTCCTGGGAATTCGAGATCGAGACCGATCGCGGCGAACAGGCGATCATGGATGTGTTCGAGTTCGTGCTCGACGATTGCGATCTGCAACTGACCTGCCTCAATCCGCCGGCCGCCATGCCGGCGGAGCCGGCCGCCGCGCCGCGCCCAACCCCCCAGGCAGCTCCCCCCCAGGCAGCCGCTCCCCAAGCAGCAGCCCAGGCTGTTGCACCTCAGGCGGCGCATAAACCCGCAGACCAGGAAGAAGACGCCAAGCCCGCAGCCGCCGGCGCGCCGCCGCCGAAGCCGGCCGCCGCCGCGCCGCATGCCGCGGCTGGAGCGGGGGCGGGCGCCGGAGCCGGAGCGGGAGCCGGCGCTGCCGGCGCAGGCGCTGCGGGCGGCGAATCCGCCAAGGCGGTGCGCTCGATCCGCGTCGATCTCGACCGCGTGGACAAGCTGGTCAACATGGTGGGCGAGCTGGTCATCACCCATGCGATGATCGCGCAGCAGACCGAGCATCTGCATGCCGATCAGCATCCCGAGCTCGCCAATGGTCTGGCCGAATTGTCGCATCACATCCGCGATTTGCAGGAAAGCGTGATGGCGATGCGCGCCCAGCCGGTGAAGAGCGTGTTCGCGCGCCTGCCGCGCCTGGTGCGCGAACTGGCTTCGCTGACAAACAAGAAAATCCGCCTGGAGATGAGCGGCGAGAATACCGAGATCGACAAGACGGTGATCGAACAGCTCGGCGATCCGCTCACCCATATGATCCGCAATTCCGCCGACCACGGCATCGAAGGCCCGGAAGACCGCGTTGCGGCCGGCAAGCCGGCGGAAGGCCTGATCCATGTTTCCGCCGACCAGCGCGGCGGCCGCATCGTGATCGAGATTTCCGACGACGGCCGCGGCATCAACCGCGAAAAGGTGATGCGCAAGGCGATCGAGAAGAAGCTGGTGGCGGCCGATGCCGTGCTGACCAACGAGGAAATCGACAACCTGATTTTCCTGCCCGGCTTCTCCACCGCCGATCAGGTGTCCAACATTTCCGGCCGCGGCGTGGGCATGGATGTGGTGCGGCAGAATATCCAGGCGCTGGGCGGCCGCGTGCATATCCAGTCGCGTCCCGGCCAAGGCTCCTCCTTCATCCTCACCCTGCCGCTCACGCTCGCCGTGCTGGACGGCATGGTGCTGAAGGTGGGCGTGCAGAGCTACATCCTGCCGCTGGCCAATATCGTGGAAAGCCTGCGGCCCGAGGGCGACCAGATCAACGTGGTGGCCAATGCCAGCCAGTTGCTGCGCATTCGCGGCGAATACGTGCCGCTGGTCTATCTGCACCGCATCTTCAAGGTGCCCGGCGGCATCGACGACCCCACCAAGGCGCTGGTCATCATCGTGGAGATGGAAGACGGCAGCAAGATGGGCCTGGTGGTGGACGAGATCATCGGCCAGCAGCAAGTCGTCATCAAAAGCCTGGAAGAGAATTTCGATCCCATTCGCGGCGTCGGCGCCGCCACCATCCTGGGCAACGGCCGCGTGTCGCTGATCCTGGATGTCGCCGGCATCAAATATATCGCTGAGCATGAAACCCAGCGTCCCGCCCCAGCCGCGTTGCAGGCCGCTACGGCCCAGGCTGGCGCGACATTGGCGGTTTCCTGACGGCAGAGGAGAGCATCATGGCAAGCAACAGCGAAGCGCAGAACCAAGCCGGCAACAATCCCGGGCGCACCAGCCGCACGATCCAGCTGATCTCCTTCACCGTCGGCAACGAGGAATACGGCGTCGACATCATGGCGGTGCGCGAAATCCGCGCCTGGTCGGAAACCACCCCGCTGCCCAACACGCCCGATGTGGTGCGCGGCGTGATCAACATGCGCGGCGCCATCGTGCCGATCTTCGATCTGCGCGCCCGTTTCGGCATGCCGCGCACCGAACCGACCAAATACAACGTGGTGA
>JAYSEE010000278.1:0-2405 GCA_041914045.1 Ferrovibrio sp.
GAGAACTCCGCCATGGCCGCCACCGGCCTGCCGGGGCCGGACGAACTGGCGCTGCTGGAGCCGCATCGCGCCAAGCTGCCGCCGCGCGTCTTCACCCAGGAATTCCAGCCGCCCAAAACCGATGGCAGCGGCGAGAACCGCGACAATCTGCGCCAGGCCACCCGGCTGCTGCGCGAAGCCGGCTGGAGCATCAAGGACAAGCGGCTGCTGAATGCCAAGGGCGAGGCTTTCGAAATCGAATTTCTGCTGTTCGAGCCGAGCTTCCAGCGCATCCTCTCGCCCTTCATGCGCAATCTCGAACGCCTGGGCATCCACAGCACGATCCGCAGCGTGGATGTTTCGGCCTATGAACAGCGCATGCGCAATTTCGATTACGACGTGATCATGCGCCGCATCGTGCAGCCGATGACGCCGGGCGTGGAGCAGCGCAATTTCTGGAGCAGTTCGTCGGCCAATGTCACCGGCAGCTTCAATTTCTCCGGCATCCAGGATCCGGCGGTGGATGCCCTGGTGGAAAATCTGGTGCGGGCGAAAAGCCGCGCCGAATCCATCGCGGCGGCGCGCGCCCTGGATCGCACGCTCACCTGGGGCTGGTATGTGATTCCCAACTGGTATAGCGGCACCAACAAGCTGGCGACCTGGGATCGCTTCGGCCAGCCGGCCGTGCGACCGAAATTCGATCTCGGCCTGATGGAAACCTGGTGGATTGATCCGGCCAAGGACGCCAAGCTGGGCCTGCGGCGCTAAGCGCCGCGGCAAATTCAGTCCGTCGCCGCTTCGATGCGCTCCATGTCGTCGTCGGACAGGCCGAAATGGTGGCCGATCTCATGGATCAGCACATGCCGCACCACGCGATCCAGCGGTTCGGCGGTTTCGCACCAGTAATCCAGCAAGGGCCGGCGATACAGGAAGATCATCGCCGGCAAGCCGCCATGCCCGGCTGCCTCGGCGGCCAAGGTGCTGCCGTGATACAATCCCATCAGTTCGAAGGGATTTTCGATCTCCATGGATTGCAGGGTTTCCTCATCGGCGAAATCCTGCACGCGGATCGGCACATTGCCGAGGAATTGCCCGAAGGCCGGGCGCAGACGGGCCAGCGCGGCCTCGCCCATGGCGGCGAGATCGTCGAGGCTGGGCGGCAGAAGCGGCGGTTTTGCGGCCATGCGGCGATTTGTCCAAAAGGTGATCGGCTTCCGGCCTTGGGCGGGGCCCCAGGCTCGTTATAGGATTAGCCCTAACATCAGTTTCGGGTGGAGGGAAGCATGGCGATTGCGAAACTGGAAGGCGCCGCCCGCGACGCCGCCTTGCGCGAACTGCCGCATTGGCGCCTGACCGATGGCCGCGATGCGATTTTCCGCAGCATCCGCTTCAAGGATTTCAATGCCGCTTTCGGCTTCATGGCCTGCGTGGCGCTGGCCGCCGAAAAAGCCGATCATCATCCGGAATGGTTCAATGTGTGGAACCGCGTGGATATCACGCTGACCACCCATGATGCCGGCGGCCTCAGCCAGCGCGATGTCGCGCTGGCGAAAGTGATCGACGCCTTCGCCCAAGCTCATAATGGAAATGG
Organism: Ferrovibrio sp.; assembly: GCA_041914045.1. GTDB lineage: Bacteria > Pseudomonadota > Alphaproteobacteria > Ferrovibrionales > Ferrovibrionaceae > Ferrovibrio. The sequence goes on from JAYSEE010000278.1 coordinate 1,571, forward strand.
GGCCCATAGTGGGAGTTCGTCATGAATAAGAGCGCGGCGCGCGGTTTGCGGCGCGGCCTGATCATTGCGGTGATTTTGGCCGTGGCCGGTTTCGCCTGGATCAGCCTTTCAAGCTGGCTGGCGCAGGATGGCGACGGCAATGGCGGCGGCGTAGGCGAAGTGAGCATCGGCGGCCCCTTCTCGCTCACCGATCAGAATGGCCGCGCCGTCACCGAGAAGGATTATCTCGGCAAGCTGCAGCTGATTTATTTCGGCTTCACTTCCTGCCCCGATATCTGCCCCACCGCCTTGCAGACCGTGGCGATCGCTCTGGACGAACTCGGCGCCGATGCCGGCAAGGTGACGCCGATCCTGATCAGCGTGGACCCCGAGCGCGATACGCCGGCGGCGATGAAGGATTATGTCGCCAGCTTCCATGAAAGCATGGTCGGCCTCACCGGCACGCCCGAGCAGGTCGCCGCCGCCGCCAAGGCTTTCCGGGTCTATTATCAGAAGGTCCAACTGCCGGGCTCCAGCCTGGGCTATTCCATCGACCATTCCGGCTTTCTGTATCTGATGGGCCGCGATGGGAAATATCTGGCGCATTTCCGCCATAACTCCACGCCGGAGGAGATCGTCAAGAAATTGCGCGCCAGCTTCTGACTTGCTTTCCGGCGGCTTTCGCCTACCCTTGTTTATGTTGCAGTGCAATATTTAACTGTTCCTGGAGTCTTTTGCCTGTAACATCGTCTGTATGGCGCAGCGCTGATTCGGCGCGGCGCATGACATAGGGGTGGGCCCGTATGCTTTACAATCTGCATGAGCTGCAACATGCCGCTCTGGCGCCGATGCGTCT
>JAYSEE010000278.1:2415-4649 GCA_041914045.1 Ferrovibrio sp.
GTCTGTTGGCGGAAGCCCAATCGCAAATCCTGCAATTGCCCTTCCTGCCCGGCAATTTCACGCCGGCGGCGCGCGGCCTGGCGGCGGGGCTGGAAGTGTTCGAGCGCATCACCCGCCGCTATGGCAAGCCGGAATTCGGCCTGCGCAGCACGATGATCGACGGCAAGGCCCATGCGGTGACGGAAGAGCATCCGCTGTCGCTGCCCTTCTGCCGGCTGAAGCATTTCAAGCGGGCCGGCAGCGCCAAGCGCAAGGATCCGAAGCTGCTGATCGTGGCGCCGCTATCCGGCCATTACGCCACCTTGCTGCGCGGCACGGCGGAAGCCCTGCTGCCCAATCACGAAGTCTACATCACCGATTGGCTGGATGCGCGCGACGTGCCGTTGGCCGAAGGTCCGTTCGGGCTGGATGATTACATCGACTACGTGATCAACTTCCTGCATTTCCTCGGCCCCAACACCCATGTGATGGCGGTGTGCCAGCCCAGCGTGCCGGTGCTGGCCGCCGTGGCGCTGATGAGCGCCGCGAAGGATGCCTGCACGCCCAGCTCGATGACCTTGATGGGCGGCCCGATCGACACCCGCCTCAGCCCCACCGTGCCCAACGACCTGGCGCAGGAACGGCCGCTGAAATGGTTCGAGCAGAATGTGATCAACCGCGTGCCGTTCAATCATCGCGGCTTCATGCGGCGGGTCTATCCCGGCTTCATTCAGCTGACCGGCTTCATGACCATGAATCTGGATCGCCATGTGAATGCCCATGTGGAATTGTTCCATCATCTGATCGAGGGCGATGGCGACAGCGCCAACCAGCACCGCGATTTCTACGACGAATATCTTTCGGTGATGGACCTGCCGGCGGACTATTATCTGGAAACCGTGGAGCGCGTGTTCCAGAAGCATCTGCTGCCGAAGGGCGAATTCCCCTGGCGCGGCCAGATCGTGGATACCGGCGCCATCCGCCGCACCGCCCTGCTGACGGTGGAAGGCGAGAAGGACGACATCTCCGGCATCGGCCAGACCCAGGCGGCGCAGACCATCTGCCCGAACATCCCGAAAAGCATGCGCCAGCATCATCTGCAAGCCGGCGTCGGCCATTACGGCGTGTTCAATGGGCGCAAATGGCGCGAGCAGATCGCGCCGCGCGTGGCCGCCTTCATCGCGGCCCATGACAAGCCGTCCGCCAAAGCATAAACTTCCCGCCATGCCCCGCGAAAAACCTTTCTGGCGCGCCAAGACGCTGGATGAAATGAACCGTGCCGAATGGGAGTCGCTTTGCGACGGCTGCGGCAAATGCTGCCTCTACCGGTTGGAAGACATCGAAGCCGGCACCTGCGAAACCACCAACGTGGCCTGCAAGCTGCTGGACGGCGCCACCGGGCAATGCTCGGATTATCCCAACCGCAAAAAGAAAGTGCCGGACTGCATCCAGCTCACGCCCAAAAAGGTCGCGAAGATGGATTGGCTGCCGCTCTCCTGCGCCTATCGACTGGTGCATAAGGGCCGCGACCTGCCCTGGTGGCATCACCTGAAAACCGGCGACCGCGAATTGGTGCACAAGCTCGGCCTGTCGGTGCGCGGCCGCTCGGTTTCCGAACTCGATGCCGGCCCGCTGGAACACCACATCGTCAGCTGGGTGGACGCCAAGGGTCCGCCCAAGCCGAAGAAGAAGCCGAAGCCGCAAGCGGCGGATTGAAGCGCTTCGCCGCACCGCCATCCGGTTTGGATTTTACCGCTCCCAAGATCGTCACCCTCCGGCTTGACCGGAGGGTCCATGCCCGACGCCGCAAGGCTGTTGAAAGATGGATGCCCGCAACAAGTACGGGCATGACGGCTGCTTTGCCTGCAAAATAAGAAAAACCCCGGCGGTCGCCCGCCGGGGTTTTCCTTGTCCGGTATGCGGGAAGCGGCTTACTGGCCGGCTTCCTCGTCCTTCTTGGCCTTGGCGCTGCGCATGGCGGCGCCCAGGATATCGCCGAGCGAAGCGCCGCTATCGGCGGAGCCGTACTGCTCCATCGCTTCGCGCTCTTCCTCGATCTCGCGCGCCTTCACCGACAGGCTCAGCTTGCGGGCCTTGCCGTCGATGGTGACGATCTTCGCATCCAGCTTGTCGCCCACCGAGAAGCGGTCCGGACGCTGTTCGTCGCGGTCGCGGCTCAGTTCGGCCTTGCGGATATAGCCCTGCACGCCATCGCCCACGGTGACTGTGATGCCGCGCGGATCGACAGCCGCCAC
>JAYSEE010000279.1:0-3220 GCA_041914045.1 Ferrovibrio sp.
GCTATGGCGCGCCATGGCGGTGGGGCTCGGGCAGTAAACCGGCGACAGCGAAGAGGCGCTGCGCTATGATATGGCTTTCGCCGCGCCCGAAATCGAAACCGCCGCCGCCGCCGAGGCGCTGATCCTGGTGGCGGAAGACAATCAGACCAACCAGCTCGTCATCCGCTCGATGTTGAATCGCATGGGCTTCGCTTGCGAGATCGCCGATAACGGCGCGGCGGCCTTGGCGGCCTACCAGCCCGGCCGGCATGGTCTGCTGCTCACCGATTTCCATATGCCCGAGATGGATGGCTTCGGCCTCACGGCGGCGATCCGCAAGCTGGAAAGCGAGCGGAATTTGCCGCGCCTGCCGATCCTGGCGCTCACCGCCGATGCGCTGACCGGCGTGGAGCAGCAATGCCTGGATGCCGGCATGGATGGCTATCTCACCAAGCCGATCGACAGCCGCAAACTCTCCGCCATGCTGGCGCAATGGCTGCCGCAGGCCTTGCCCCTGCGCCGCCCGGCCGGCGCGGAAATGCAGGAAGCGCCCGCCGCGCCGGATTCCGATGCCGCCGCGATGGATTGGGACCCGGATATCTTCACGCCGGCCCGGCTGGTGGAAACCTTCGGCGCTTTCGACGCCACGGCGAAGGAATTGCTGCGCAACTTCGTCGCCGATGCCGCCGGCAAGGTGGCGGAGTTGCAGCAGGCCGCGGCATCCCGCGATCTGCATGCCGGGCGCGAAATCTCCCATGCCCTGAAAGGCGCGGCGCGTTCGCTGGGGGCTGATCGCTTGGGCCGGATCGCATCCGATATCCAGGATGCCTGCGATGCCGAAGATGCGGAGATGATGGCGCTGATGGCCGGTCTGCTGCCCGATACCCTGGCGGAATTGCAGCAGACCTTGCCGAAGATTCTCGTTTACGATGCTTGAAGAGGTGTCATGTGGCCGATAACCGTTCCGTTTACGAAAAGGTGCGCATCCTCATCATCGAGGATGAAGCCTTCACCCGGCAGATCATCAAGGGATTGCTGCATCAACTCGGATACCGCCTGATCGACGAGGCCGCCGATGGCGAAGCCGGCTTCAAGGAAGCGCTAAGGGTGAAGCCGCTGATCATTCTGTGCGACATCCATATGGCGCCGTTGGACGGCCTGGGCTTTCTGGCCAAGCTGCGCGGCCTGTCGATCCCGGGCCTGCGCGACACCACGGTGATCTTCCTCACCGCCGACAAGCAGACCAATACCGTGATGTCGGCGAAATCCCTGCGCGTGGACGGCTATCTGGTGAAGCCGGTTTCGCTGGCCAATCTCAAGGCGCGGCTGGATCAGCAATTGCAGCGCATCGGTCTATTGAACGCGTAAGATTTACGCGATCCGCTGGATTGCCTGATCGCCTACGCGATCCGCTGGATTGATTGATCGCCTACGCAATCCGTTCGATCTGCTCGTCGGTCAGCGTGCCGGGCACCACGGTGATCGGAAAGCTCAGATCGCCCGCCATCTGGCCGGCCAAAGCAGTGACCAGCGGGCCGGGCGCGCCGCCTGGGGCGGCGGCCAGCACCAGCATGCGGATGCCGCCGTCTTCCTCCACCAGCTTGAGCAATTCCTCGCGCGTCGAGCCTTCGCGGATCGCCACTTCGGGCAGCAGGCCGGATTCCGCATTCACCTGCTCGGCCAGTTGCTGCAACAGATGCTCGGCGGCTTCATGGGCTTCCTGGCGCATGATCTCGGCCACGCCGGCCCATTGATTGAAATCCACCGGCTCCACCACGCGCAGCAGAACCACGCCGCAATGCACATTGCGGGCGCGGCGGGTGGCATAGCGCAGAGCCACGCGGGCTTCCGGCGTGTCGTCCACCACCACCAGGAATTTCTGCCGCCGCTGCGGCGGCGCCTTCTCGGGATCGCTCATGGGATGAAGCCTGCCGCAAGCCGCGCAAGCCGGCAAGGGGTATTACGGATATGCGACATCAGCGCCGGCCGCCGGCCGATGGCCTTGCGCCCATCTGAGCGGCGCGCGCGATGCGCAGCAAGGCATCGCCGGTGGCGGCTTCCGACGGCATGCCGGTGGTTTTGCAATCCAGTTCGGCCTGGGTGAGATAATCCAGCGCGCGCAGCAATCGCTCGTTGTTCCACAAACGCAATTGCCGCAGGAAAGCATCCTCGCGCTTCCAGAACACGCCCAGGCTTTTCGCGACGAATTTCGGATCGGCGTTGCCTTGATTCATGCGTGCGATGCCGAGATGCAGGCGCTGGGCATGCTTCTGCGCCACGCGCAGGATCGCCACCGGCGATTCGCCGGCCTGTTCGCTTTTGCTCAAAGCCTCGGTCAACCCGGCGATATCGCCGCCGAAAGCGGCGAAGGCGGCATCGTCCAGGCTGCCGGCGGAGGAATCGCCGATGGTCGCCTCGCAATCGTCGAGGTCGATAGCGCCGGGTTCATCGCCCTTGTAGAGCAGCAGCTTCTGGATTTCGCCGCGCGTGATCATGCGGTCGGTGCCCAGATGCTGCACCAGGTAATCCAGCGCATCGCGGTCGATCTTGCGTCCGGCTTCCTCGACCATGCCCTGGATCACGCCGGCCAATGCGCGCGGATCGTCGGCATAACAGGCCACCGCGATGGCGCTGCCGCAGGCTTCGAAAGCCTTCACCAAGCTGGAGCGTCCGCCGAGATCGCCGGCCTCGGCCACGATCAGCGCATCGCCCGGCGGCGCTTCCAGAAATTCGGCGAACAGCTTGGCCTGCTTGTCGCCAAGGCCCGACAGCATCACCACGCGGCGTCCGCCCAGCATGGAAATCTGCGCAGCCTCGTCGGCCAGGCGCGCCGGATCTTCCTGCAATTGCGCCGCCGTGAGGGTGGCGACCTGAAAGGCATCGGAAAGATCGGCGGCGACGGTCTTGGCCAATGCCTTGGCGCGTTCGCGCACCAGGCCGAGATCGGGGCCGAAGAACAGAGCCGCGCGCAGAGCGGCCGGCGGCTTGCGCAGATAGCTTTCGACTTCCGCCGGTTTCAGCTTCATCGGGCCTGCATCAGCGCGCTTGCGTCTTGCGCTGCTGGGTGAAGTAATTGCCCAGGCGGATGCGCAATTGTTCGGCTAAGTCGCGGGCGGCGCGGGCGCGGGCATCGCGTTCGCTCACCAGATTGGCGTAATCGGCGCGCACCAGATTGTAGGAGACCAGGCTGGACAGCGAATTGCCCTGCACGGCGACGCCGCTGCGATAATCAATCAGACGG
>JAYSEE010000279.1:3231-4625 GCA_041914045.1 Ferrovibrio sp.
TGCAGATTGTTGCGGGTGATTTCGTCGCTGCGCGTCACCAACACGCTGGATACCGATTCGACCACTTTCAATTCCAAGCGGTAGGCCGGCTTTTCCGGCATGCCGCGCGGGTTCAGCATGTCGATCAGGTGATTGCGCAGCAATTGCGTGGTGCGGTCTTCCGCCTGTTCCACCGCGATGCTGGCGAATTCCGGCAAAGCCTCGGCTTCGTTGCCGCTGCCGTAAAGCGGGCGAAAGCCGCAGCCCGCCAGCAAAGCCGGCAGCAGCCCCGCGATCAGCAGGGCGGCGGCGCGGCGCGATGGATTACGCCACCACATTCACGATCCGATTGGGCACGACGATCACCTTGCGCACGGCGCGGCCTTCCAGCGCGCGCTGCACATTGTCGTTGGCCAGCGCCAGTTTTTCCAATTCGGCATTGGGCATGTCGCGGGCCACTTCCAACGTGGCGCGCAGCTTGCCGGAAACCTGCACGGCGATGGTGATTACGTCGTCGCGCGCCAGATCGGCATCGGCCTGCGGCCAGGGCTGATCGGCCACCAGGCCGGCATTGCCCAGGGCCTGCCAGATTTCCTCGGCCAGATGCGGCACCATCGGCGCGATCAGCAGGCACAGGGTCTGCAAGGCTTCGCGGCGCGCATAGGCGCTGGCGGCATCCTCGCCCTTGCTGGCTTCCAGCAGATTGGCGAATTCATGGATGCGGGCCACGGCCTTGTTGAAATGGAACTGCTCCAGATCGCTGGTCAGCGCCAGGATGGTCTTGTGCAGCGACCGGCGCAGCTCCAGGGCCGGGCCTTCGAAACTGGCCGGCAGCGGCGCATCCTTGGCGGCCAGCTTGGCGCGCGGATCGGCGATCAAACGCCACAAACGCTGGGTGAAGCGCCAGGCGCCGTCCACGCCGGATTCCGTCCATTCCAGGTCGCGCTCGGGCGGGCTGTCCGACAGCATGAACCAGCGCGCGGTATCGGCGCCGTAGGTGTCGATGATCAGGCCGGGGTCGATCACGTTCTTCTTCGACTTCGACATCTTTTCGACGCGGCCGACGGTGATCGGTTCATTGGTGCGGGCATGCAGCCATGCCTCGCCCTCGCGCTTCACCTCGGTGGGCAGCAGCCAGTTGCCGGCGGCGTCGCGATAGGTTTCGTGGCAGACCATGCCCTGGGTGAACAGGCCGGCGAAGGGCTCGGCCAGTTTCAGATGCCCGGTATCGCGCAAGGCGCGGCTGAAGAAGCGCGAATACAGCAGATGCAGAATCGCATGCTCGATGCCGCCGATATACTGATCCACCGGCAGCCAGTAATCCACGTCGTCGGCCGCCATCGGCGAAGCATCGCGCGGGCTGCAGAAGCGGGCGAAATACCACGAACTGTCGACGAAGGTGTCGCAGGTGTCGG
>JAYSEE010000280.1:0-4624 GCA_041914045.1 Ferrovibrio sp.
CCTCGCGGCGCTGATGGCGACGGTGGAGAGGGGAGTGGCGGCCGGGGCGGCGGCAGAGGCCGGCGCGGCGGCAACGGCGGCGGGCAGGGCCACCGAGGCCTGCACGGCCTGTACGGTCTTGGCCACGCGGACCTTGAGATTGCCCTCGCTCCATTCGATCTCGGTGAGGCCGGTCTCGTTGAGCAGTGAGGCTAGGTCGCGGATCATCTCCTGGTCGACGCGGCTCTCGGCGGGCTTCTTGTCCTTGGCGGGGGTGGACGCCATCGTGGAAATCCTCTTCTTTGCTAAATCAGGCGACGATATCGGCCAGCGCTTCCAGCGCCAGCGCATAGCCCTTGGGGCCGAGGCCGAAAATGCCGCCGCGCGCGGCGGGCGACACATAGGAATGGTGGCGGAAGCTCTCGCGCTTGAAGATGTTGGAGAGATGCACCTCGATCACCGGCTTGTCGGCGGCGCTCAAGGCATCGAGCAGGGCGACCGAGGTGTGGGTATAGGCGCCGGCATTGATCACGATGCCGGCGGCCTTGATCCGCGCCTCGTGAATCCAGTCCACCAACTCGCCTTCATGGTTGCTCTGGCGGAAATCCACGTCCAGGCCAAGGCGGTCGGCGGTGAAGCGGCAGAGGGTTTCCACATCGTCCAACGTGTCGTGGCCGTAGATTTCCGGCTGACGCTGGCCCAGCAGATTCAGGTTCGGACCGTTCAACACGAAAATCAGCGGCTTGCCCGCCTTGCGCTTGCTGCCGGTCCGTTCGCCTGCCTGAGCCATCAATGCCATCCGATGAATTCCGAAGCGTCTGCCCTACACCATTCCGCCCCAACCCGGCAACAGCCTGAGGCTGGCGGCTTCCTTATATTGCACATCTTGTTTTTGTGAATATGGCGGTGGCGAGAGCTGCCAGCGGCTGCTATATCGCCAGGATGCCTCACGATCCCCGCCTGCATATCGAAATCCTGCCGGTTACGCCGTTTCAGCAGAATTGCAGCCTGATTTGGGACCCCAACACCATGCGCGGCGCGCTGGTGGATGCCGGCGGCGAGCCGGAAAGGCTGCTGGAGGCGGCCAAGCGCAATGGCGTGACGCTGGAAAAGCTGCTGGTCACTCATGGCCATCTGGACCATGCCGGGGCGGTAGCCGATCTGGCGGAAAAGCTGGGCCTGCCGATTGAAGGCCCGCAGCGCGAGGATGCCTTCTGGATCGAAAAAATCCCTGATTCGGCAAAGAATTACGGCTTTCCGCCGAGCCGCAGCTTCACGCCCGATCGCTGGCTGGAGCAGGGCGATACGGTGACTTTGGGAGATTTCACCCTGGATGTGCTGCATTGCCCGGGCCATACGCCTGGGCATGTGGTGTTTTACCATGCGCCTTCCAAGGTGGCGCTGGTGGGGGATGTGCTGTTCAAAGGCTCGATCGGGCGCACGGATTTTCCGCGCGGCAATCATGAAGACTTGATCGACGCCATCCGCAACCGCCTGTTCCCGCTTGGCCCGGATATCACCTTCGTGCCGGGGCATGGCCCGCTTTCCACCTTTGGGCAAGAGAAGCGCAGCAACCCTTTCGTGTCTGATCTGGCTGTAGGCGCAACTTAAGAAAGGCATCCCCATAACGGCCGGATCATGGTAAATTTTAACCATGGCCACCGCCGTTTCGGGCAGCTTGCTGTCTGCGCTTATTCCGGGATCACCCGCGGCGACAAAACTGGCCCAGCAGAATGCTGTGCTGCCGAATCCGTTGCAAACGTCTGAGGAGCAGGCGAAGCAGCGGCCATCGGCGTTGCTCAAATTCGACCGCCCGCAAGTTGCGCAAAGCACGCTGTCCAATTTGCAGGATTCCGCGTTGCGCAATTACGCCGTACCCGAACGAAGCGGCGATGATGCGGCGCTGAACAGCGATGCCGCCGCGGATGCCGCCGGGCGTGCCGCCCAAGCCTATCAGAGCGTGCTGCAAAGCCTGCAGCCATTGCAGGCATTGTCCACGCCGCCGCGCCCCGTGCCCAATCCGGCCGCCCTGGCGCCCGGCGCTGCCGAGGACAAAGACAAGCAGGATGCCAAGCGGGTTTCCGAGCGCGATAGGGAGCGCGACACGGAACGCAATGGGCGCAGCGATGCGGCGCGCGAGACGCAGAACGAGCGCGGGCTCGGCCTCGGGCGAGGCCCGGAAACGACTGTCGGGACGGGCGCGGGGCGCGCCGCGGAAAGCAATGCCGGCTTTGCATCCTCGGCCAGCCTGGGAAGCAATGCCGGCATCAGCCTCGGCGCGCAGGTGGATCTGGGCGCTTAATTTGCGCCGTCATGCCCGCGTAGGCGGGCATCCATGGCGCAGCGGCTTTGCCGCATCGGGCATGGACTCCCGCTTGCGCGGGAGTGACGCCGATAGGTGCCGAATTTATGGCGTGGCGTATTTCACCACTTTCTGGTCGATGGCGCCGAAGATCGAGTTGCCCTGGGCATCCTTCATCTCGATGCGCACGCGGTCGCCGAATTTCAGGAAGCCGGTTTTCGGCTTGCCGTCCTTGATCGTCTCGATCATGCGGATTTCCGCCAGGCAGGAAAAACCGCGCGCGGCGTCGAAATTCGACACCGTGCCCGATCCGACGATAGCGCCGGCGCGCAGATTGCGCGTCTTGGCGGCATGGGCGACCAGCTGCGCCAGGCTGAACTGCATGTCGTCGCCGGCATTGGGCGAGCCGAACCATTGGCCGTTGATATGGCTGTGCAGCGGCAGCTTGATCTTGCAATCCTGCCAGGCATCGCCCAGCTCGTCGGGCGTGATCGCCACCGGCGAGAAGGCCGAGGACGGCTTGGAGTGGAAGAAGCCGAAGCCCTTGGCCAACTCGGCCGGGATCAGGTTGCGCAGCGATACGTCGTTCACCAGCATCAGCAGCTTGATATGGCCGGCGGCGGCCTGAGCGGAAACGCCCATCGGCACGTCGTCGGTAATGGCGGCGACTTCGCCTTCCAGGTCGATGCCGTACGCCTCGTCGGCCACCGGGATATCGGCGGTCGGCGGCAGGAAATCATCGGAGCCGCCCTGATACATCAGCGGATCGTTCAGGAATTCCGGCGGCATCACCGCGCCGCGCGCCTTGCGCACCAGCTCGACATGGTTGAGATAGGCCGAGCCGTCGCACCATTGATAGGCGCGCGGCAGCGGCGAAGCCAGCTTGCTGGAATCATAGGGCAGGGCGCCGCCGGCCTTGCCGGCATTCAGCGCATCGGAAGCCTCCTGCAGTTTCGGCGCGGCAACGGCCCAACTGTCGAGCGCCAGTTGCAGGGTGGGAATCAGGCCATCCACCGGCAGCATGGTTTTAAGGTCGCGGCTGACGATGGCGAGACGGCCATCGCGGCCATGACGCAGGGAGGCGAGTTTCATCGCGTTACTCCAATATCTTTACAATGTTTATTCGGCGGCCTGCTGGCGGAAGCCCTGCGGATTCCAGGTGGCGACATAGCCGGCGAATTCCACCTGCTCGGCCCCTGGCAGCACTTCCAGCGCATCCCGCGTATCCAGCATCACCGCCACTTCGTCGATCATTCTGAGCGTCGGTGCGTCGTTGGCGCTGCCCGCCGTGCCAAGCGTGAAGGCCTTGGGATGCGGGCCATGCGGGAAGCCGCAGGGATGCAGCGAGATCATGCCGGGATGGATGTTGTCGCGGCTGAAGAACTTGCCGTGGTGATAGAAGATCACCTCGTCGTAATCGTCGTTGTTGTGGAAGAAGGGAACCTTCAGCGCATCGGCATCCATCTCGGCCGGGCGCGGCACGAAAGTGCAGATCACGAAGCGGCTGGCCAGGAAGGTGGTATGCGCCGAGGGCGGCAGATGATAGCGATGGCTCATCAGCGGCCGGATATCGGCGACGTTGAGGCGCACCGGCGCCAGATCACCATGCCAGCCGACCGCATCCAGCGGGTTGAAGGGATAGGTGACGGTCGAGAGCAGGTCGCGGCGCTTCACCACGACCGACCATTCCCGCTCGTCGTATTGCGCCTTGAAGGCGCCGTCGATCCGCGGCGTCTCCAGCATCGCCTCGTCATAGACCGCGTGGCGGCCGACCGAGCCGCGCTCCGGAGAACGCACCGTGCCGTTCGAGCATTCGAACAGCAGCATGGTCACCGGCGCCGTGGTCTCGATCCGCCACATGGTGGAGCGTGGCAGCACGATGTAGTCGCCGGTCGCGAAGGGGAGATGGCCGTAGTCGCAATAGAGCGCGCCGGCGCCCTGGTGCACGAACAGCAGCTCGTCGCCGTCGGCGTTGCGCACCAGGTGATCCATGCGGCCGGAGAAGCGCCATTGCCGCATCTTCACCGACGCGTTGTGCAGGACCAGCTTCGCGTCCCAGGGTGAACCACTGGGCGAGGCGCCGGCCTGATCGATCGCGGTGAGGTCATAGGCGCGGGGGCGCAACGGTCCTTCCCAATGCCGCCAGCCGGTCGGCGCGTGGCGGTGATACATGTGGGTCGCCGGGCCGAAGAAGCCTTCCTTGCCGAGCTCGCGCTCGAAAGTGCCCTCGGGCAGATCGGCATGGGCCTGGCGCGAGGCCAAGCCCTCGACCTTGGGGAAGGCGATGTATTTCGCGCTGCTCATGACGTCCTCCCGCTGGACAATCCGGCCCGATACGGTTAC
>JAYSEE010000281.1:0-4615 GCA_041914045.1 Ferrovibrio sp.
CCATAGCAGATATGCACGGCGGTTTTGGCTTTCAGGCCGTCGATGGCGCGATGCAAGGCCTCGATGCCCCAGCCGGCGGCTTCCCGGGTATAGGCGTTGAAGGCGGGTTCGTCGAACTGGATGATGTCCACGCCATCGGCTTCCAGCGCGCGGGCTTCCTGGTTCAGCAATTCGGCGAAGGCGAAGGCGGTCTTCACCTTGTCGCCGTAATAGCTGTCGGCCAGGGTGTCCATGATGGTCATCGGGCCGGGCAGGGTGAATTTCAGGATGCGCTTGGTATGGGCGCGGCAGAAGGCGGCCTCCCAGGGATGCGCGCGGCCTTTCAGCGCCAGCTTGCCCACCACGCGCGGCACCATGGCCTTGTAGCGGTCGGCGCGGATGCCGATCTCCACTTTGTTGTCGCGGTCGATGCCCTCCACATTCTCCACGAAGCCATGCACGAAATGCTGCCGGCTCATCTCGCCATCGCCGACGATATCCAGCCCGGCATCCTCCTGCAATTTCAGCCAGGCCAGGGTGGCGTCGCGCTTGGCAGCCTCCAGATCGGCGCCCTGCTGTTTCCAGGCCAGATTGGCGGGAAAAAGCTGGCTGGCGGCGGGCATGCCCTGCTCCTGTATCGGATGTTTCCTCGGCCGCAAGTCTAACATGGTTGCGCGCCGCGCCGAAGCATGCTTCAGAAAGGCCATGCCGCCCGATATCTATGCGCCCGATATCTATGTTGACGCCGATGCCTGCCCGGTGAAGCCGGAGGTGTTTCGCGTCGCCGAGCGTCATGGGCTGCTGGTTTTCGTGGTGTCCAACAGCTTCATCAACCTGCCGCGCGAAAGCTGGATCCGGCCCGTGCAGGTGGCCGATGGCCCGGATGTCGCCGATGACTGGATCGTGGAGCAGGCCCGGCCGGGCGACATCATCGTCACCGCCGATGTGCCGCTGGCCGCCCGGGGCGTGAAGCTGGGCGCCTGCGTGATCGCGCCCCATGGCAAGCTGTTCGACGAAGCCAGCATCGGCCTAGCGCTGGCCACCCGCAACCTGATGACCGACCTGCGCTCGGCCGGCGAAATCACTTCCGGCCCCCGCCCCTTCTCGCCCCGCGACCGCTCGGCCTTCCTGCAGGCCCTGCACGAGGCTATCCTGCGCCGGCTGCGCTCTATGCGCGATCAAGTATAATTGGGAATTTATACTCGCTTGCGGATGATTTTCCGTCAAAATATACGCGATCAGAAATAACTGGTCATTTATACCCGCTTGCGTATAATCACCGGATTATACGCGATGGAGTATCGCATGCTACGCAATGCCAAGGATATCGGCGCATTGATCCGCTCGGCGCGCCAGGCCAAGGGCCTGAGCCAGGCCGCCCTGGCGCAGCGCGCCGGCCTGCGCCAGACCTGGATTTCCCAGGTGGAGAACGGCAAACCCACGGCTTCGCTCGGCCTGGTGCTGCAAACCCTGAATGCGCTGGGCGTGGTGTTGCAAGGCCGGATCGCCGCACAGGACGACAACGCGGAGGCTGCGTCTTTCGCCGCCAAGTCGAAACGGCCGAGCATCGATCTGGATGCCTTGCTCGACGGCTATCGTCAGAAGCCCGAGGACGCGAAGCCATGAAGCGCGCGCGTAACACCGACGACAAACGCTTGCATGTGCTGATCAACGGCGAGCGCATCGGCTGGCTGGAGCAGCATGCCCATGGCGATGTGCGTTTCCGTTATGACGGCGAATGGGTGAATGCGGGTCGGCATGCCCTGTCGCTGTCGATGCCCACTGCGCGCGAATTGCATGATAAGCGGGTGACGGAAGCCTTTTTCTGGAATCTGCTGCCCGACAATCCTACGGCATTGGATGAGATCGCCAAGCGGCAGGAGCGCGGCGGCCCCTGTTCGCCGCAGAGTCTGTTCCGCATGATCGCCAAGGCGGGCATGGATTGCCCCGGCGCCTTGCAGGTGGTGCGCGAAGAGGATTTGGATGAAGCCGTCAATGGCGGCGAGATCGTGCCGATCAGCGAGGCGCAGATCGCGCAAAGGCTGCGCGACTTGCAGCGTCATCCGGCGCTGGTGCGCGATGTGAATCGCCAGGGCCAGTTCAGTCTGGCCGGTGCGCAGCCGAAAACCGCTTACAGCAAAACTGAAAACGGCTGGGCCGAACCCAGCGGGCGTCATGCCACCACGCATATCTTCAAGCCGGTCAATCCCGGCTTCGACGGTTTGATCGAGATCGAGCATGTCTGCCTCGAAACCGCGCGGCGGCTCGGCATGATCACGGCGCGCAGCGAAATCCTGCATTTCGAGGATATGGCAGCCATCGTCGTTGAGCGTTACGACCGCCGCGATGGCATCCGCATCCATCAGGAGGATTTCTGCCAGGCCAATGCCGTGCGCCCAGGGCAAAAATACGAAACCGATGGCGGGCCCGGAATCGCCGCCATCCTGCGCAATCTCGATGCCTCCAATCGCCCGCAGGAAGACCGCGCGCGCTTCTGGGACGCTATCATCCTCAATTGGATGCTGCTCGGCACCGATGCCCATGCCAAGAATTATTCGCTGCTGATTGCCGATAGCGGCCTGCGCCTGGCGCCGCTTTACGATATCGCCAGCTTTTATCCGTTTGCCGGAAACGATCCGCAGAAACTGGCGATGAAAATCGGCGGTCAGAAATATCAGCGCGATATTCTGCCGCGCCATTGGCAGGCTATAGCGGAAACGACGGGCGAGAATGCGGATCGTTTGATTGAACGGATTCGGGAAACAGCACGAAATTTGCCGGATGCTCTGGGCGCGGCCATTAAAGAAAGCATTTCAAAAGACGTGGACCATAAACACTATAATTCTTTGCTGAAGGCTGTGGCAGATACCTGCCGCTGGGCTCAAAAAAACTATGATCAACGACCGAATAGTTCGGCAGCGGAATTGGCAGCTATTGATATTGATTTGACCATCAATCCAATGTTGATAGCATTTAACGAGGAACGCGAATATCGCACCGCATTGAAAGCCGTAAAAACAATCGAAGAAATATTTGCAATATTATCAAGCCGAATCAAAGAAGCATCAAGAAAGGCAAAGATTGAAAAGAACGGTCTGCATTATTCGATTAAAATCGGTGATGCAAGTGTAGTCATAACTTCGAGGGATGTGCGATCAATTCCATTAAACCTATTTAAGCAAACTATCTATGCGCCTTTGAGTATAGTGGTATCTAATCGGCGAACGAAAAGAAGTGCATTATTGTGCTATGGAAAAATTCATACACCAACGTATCATTGGTTTGAGTTGTCAGTTTACGATGAGTATGAGTTTGGACAAATGCCAACAGGTCAAGTGACTTTTGGTGTTATTGACCAAGTACTCATGGGGCGCGGTGGAAATATCAAGCTTGCGCACTCCCCTCGCATTATTGATGGAGATGGCATTAGTGCTTTCTGTGACCGCTGGATTGGCTATTTGGTCGCCGCAGCCAAAGACGAGTTAAAGCCACCGCAACTCCCCGAGCCCCAATAACGGACCCCCGCCATGATGAAAGCCGTGCCGATCCCGCTGGAGAAAATCTATGTGCCGACGCGGCTGCGCGGCACGCTGGATCAGGCGAAGGCGGAAGCGCTGGCGGAGGATATCGTCAATAACGGTTTGACCACGCCGATCCAGGTGCGCGCGGACGGCGCGCGTTTCGTGCTGGTGGCGGGTCTGCACCGGCTGGAAGCGGTGCGGTTTCTCGGCGAGAAGACCATCGCCGCTTTCACCGTGCAGGCGCGCAAGGCCTGACCAGACTGGGCCTAATCGTTATTCCGCCGCCGCCGTCGCCAGCATGCGCGGCACCGGGCGGGTCACCATGAAAAGCTGCATCACGCCGGCGGCGATGCCGATGCCGGCGGCCAGCTGCCAGGCGAGCTTGTAGGAGCCCAGCGCGTCGTACAGCATGCCGCCGGCCCAGGCGCCGAGGAAGCTGCCCACTTGATGGCTGAAGAAGGCGATGCCGGTGAGCGTGGCGAGGAAGCGCACGCCGAAGATATGCGCCACTAGGCCGTTGACCAACGGGATCACGCCGAGCCAGAGCGAACCCATCACGGCGGCGAAGATCAGCGTGCTTGCGGTGCTGGCCGGCAGCGAGAAATACGCCACGATGGCGGCCGAGCGGATCAGATAAACGATGCCGAGCAGGATCTGTTTCGGATAGCGGTCGCCCAGCCAGCCGAACAGCCAGGAGCCCAGCACATTGAAAAAGCCGATCACCGCCAGGGCTTGGGCGCTCAGCATCGGATTGAGGCCGCAATCCGCCAGGTAGGCGGGCAGATGGGTGGTGATGAACACCAATTGCAGGCCGCAGACGAAGAAGGCCGCCGCCATCACGAGATAGCCGCCATGCCGGCTGGCTTCGCGCAGGGTCTGGGCAAGAGTCTCGCTGGCGGCATTGGCCGTTTCGTTGGCCGGCAGCGGCACGCGGTCGGCGCGGCCAGCCAGCAGGGCGGCGGGCAGCATCGCCGCCGCCAGGCCGACGAAAACCAGCATGGCGGCCTGCCAGCCGGCGCTTTGCATGGTGCTCTGCGCCAGCGGCGCGGCGAAGAAGGTGCCCACCGAACCGGCGGCCGAAACCAGGCCGAAAGCCAGGCTGCGCCGCTCGGGCC
>JAYSEE010000282.1:0-4541 GCA_041914045.1 Ferrovibrio sp.
CGCTGCTGACCGTAACCGTATTGCCGAGCGCCGACAGATTGAGCGTATCAATGCCGCCGCCGAGATTGACGACGGACGAACCGGACGTGCCGAGGCTGACGATATCGTTGCCCGCGCCCGATGTGATGCTTTCGGTGTTGCTGACGCCGACGCGATAGCCGGCATCGCCGAGGATCAGTTGATCATTGCCGCCGGCAAGGTCGATCGGAGCATTCTGCGGGGCCTGCGCAAGCGTAACGACATCAGCGCCGGCGCCGCCTTGCAGCGCGTCGATGCTGTTCAGGGTAACGTTGTTACCGTCGTCACTCAGCGTCGTAGTCGGCACGACCGCTTGTTCTCCTTCGACAGCAGCGGTTCATCGGCGAGATGGACCGAAACTGAATTGCGACACCTGAAAGCCGGCAGCCATCCGTTTCGGACAGCGTCCAGTTCGACTTCCGCCATGGCGAAAATTCTTTGCCATGGCACTAAACGAATTTCAGCAGCGCAAACGCTGCTGCTGCATCGCCCTTCAATCGTCGGCTAATTCAAGCCGATCATACTTTCGAACGATGCGCCTTCACTACCGGCAGGAGACGCGGAAAATTCGGACCAATTGCGACTCTGCCAATACTGTACACTACCACGGATTGAGCCTCATCCAAGTAAAAATGTGAGGAAAAACATGACTATCGTCACATTGGCCGTCTATCCGCAGAAGGCGAGGATTTCGGTCTAAAGCATCCTGCGAATGTATGGGAATGCAAATCAAAGGTAGCATCAACAATTCCACAGCCAGAGGGTTGCCGCCCGCAGAGTTGGGCCTGGAGCAAGGCCATTCCCTGATGAAATTAACCCTAAGGCTAGCTGCGGAGAAAACTGCCTTCCCAGCGCGAGTGTTCTCCCGCAGCAGGATGTCTTCGCCAACCCCGGCTCGCATTCTCGGCTTGATGACGCAAAAACAGCAGTTTAATGGGCCGATGGAATTTTTTAGAAATCCTCTAAATTAATTTCAGAACAGAATATTAATCGAACATATATAGAATTATCCAGATAAATTCGACTGTAATATTATTCCGATCCGGAAAAGTTTTTAATCACATATTAATTTTGTAGATACGAAAAATAACCTCCTGGCATTTTTCGTGACGGAAAATGATGCGCGGTATGCGCGATGAAGCAGGCCGCGATCAGAGCCCGCCAGCTCTGACCAGCCAAACCTTGATGGGCATTCGTGCGCAATAAAATTTCTCAGAGATCATGATTTCTCAGGCCTCACCGAGCAGCGCCGCTATCTCCGTTTCATCGAAGCCATGCTCGGCCAGAATTTCCGCCCCATGCTCCCCCAGCCCAGGCCCGATATCGGATATCCCTGCCGGCGTCTTGGAAAACCATGTGGGGATGCCGGGGAAGCGCACCTCGCCCTTATCGGTGCTGCGACGCTCGAAAAACTCCACATCCGAAAGATGCGGATCGTCGAACAAATCGTCCAGCGACAAAAGCGGCATGGCGGGAATGCCGCCCTTGTCGAACGCCTCCAGCCATGCGGCGGTGGTGCGTTCGGCCATGCAGCTCTCGAGATACCGATAGACTTCGTCGATATGTTCGAGGCGATCCGCCAGCGCCGCGAAACGGTCGCCGCCCGGCGGCGCGCCGGCTATCTCGACGAAAGAGCGCCATTGCCTGTCGTTGTAGACCAGCGCGGCGATGTAGCCGTCTTTCGTAACGAAAGGCCGGCGCAGGCGCGAAACCACCCGCTTGTAATAAGGCGGCGATGCCGGCGGCTCGAATAATGCGCCGGTGATGTGCTCCGCATAATTGAACGCGACCAGCGTTTCGAACATCGCCACTTCAATCTCTTGCCCTTCGCCGCTGCGTTGGCGATGCAGCAGCGCCGCCAGCAGCGCATACAGCCCGGTCAACCCAGTCACTTTATCGGCGATGGCGGTGGCAACGTAATCCGGCCGCCCGGTCGACATGCCCTGCAGCATGCAGACGCCGGAAGCGGCTTGGATCACATCATCATAGGCCGTCAGATCGCGATAGCGGCCGCGCCGCCCGAAACCATACATATTGGCATAGACGATATCCGGCTTCACAGCCCGAATGTCGTCATAGGTCAGATGCAATTTCGCCATCGCCTTGGTGCGCATCGAATGCACGAAGGCATCGGCGCTCGCGGTCAGCCGCAGCAAGGCATCGCGGCCGCGCGGATCTTTCAGATCCAGCACGATGCTGCGCTTGCCGCGATTCAGATTGAGGAAAGTGCCGCTCATGCCGGCTTCGCGGCCGCCGGGCAGAACCCGCGTGGTGTCGCCTTCCCTGCTCTCCACCTTGATCACATCGGCGCCCAGATCGGCCAGAATCTGCGTGCAGTAAGGCCCCATCAGCACCGAGGTGAGGTCGATGATGCGGATGCCCTGCAACGGGCCGGAGCGCGGGCGGCGATACTGGCTCATGGCGGATTCCCGCTCAAGCCGGCGCGAACATCGGCGCCACAATGCCGCTAGCCTGAGAAATGAAGCGCACAGCCACCTGCTGGCCGATGGCGAGGCGATCAGGATCGCATTCCACCAGATTGGTCAGCATGGTCGTGCCTTCCGCCAGGCGCACGAAGGCGATGACGTAGGGATCGCCGCGGCGCATAACCGAGTAGCTGTAAATCTCGCCGCGCCCGCTGCATTCGATCCATTCGGTTTCGGAACTGCCACAATGCGGGCAAATCGCGCGCGGATACCAATGCGCCTTGCCGCAAGCGCGGCAGCGTTTGGTCACCAATTTGCCCAATCTAGCCTGCTGCCAGAAATATCCATGTTCCGGATTTTGATCTGAGTAGAAATCGCCAGCCGCTGCCGCATCCGTCATGGCTAGACCCTTTCCATAATTAAAACGCCGCTGCCATGCGCGGAAGCGAGATTGCCGCCGATGCCGCTCGCCAGCGCCAGATTGCAATTCGCCACCTGCACAGCCGGATTGGCCTCGCCGCGCAACTGGCGCACCGCCTCGATCACCTTGGTCATGCCGCCGCGATTGGCCGGATGATTGTTGCACAAGCCGCCGCCATCGGTATTGAACGGCAACCGGCCCCGCCCCGAAATCAAATTGCCGTCGCTGACGAAACGCCCGCCCTCGCCCTTGGCGCAAAAGCCCAGATCTTCCAACTGCATCAGCACCGTGATGGTGAAGCTGTCGTAGATCGAGGCGTATTTGATGTCGGCTGGCTTCACGCCGGCTTGCTCGAAAGCGCGCGGACCGGAATAGGCTGCGGCGCTATGGGTCAGATCCAGATCGCCGCCATTCTGGCCCTTGACCGCCTCGCCCGTGCCGATCACCCGGATGCGCGGCCGCTGCAAACTCTCGGCAATCTCCTTGCGCGCGACAACCAGCGCGCCGCCGCCATCGCTGATGACGCAGCAATCCAGGCGATGCAGCGGATCGGCGATCATCGGCGAATTGACCACCTGCTCGACGGTTACGACATCGCGCATCATCGCGCGGGGGTTATGCTGCGCATGTTGGGAAGCGGCGACGCGAATCCAGGCCAGTTGCTCCGATGTGGTGCCGTATTGGTGCATGTGGCGCATGGCGCACATGGCATACATATTCACCACCACCTGCCGGTAAGGCGCATCCCAGGGCGCATCCGGCTGTGCGGGATTGACGGGCCGCGCCACCGTGCCGGTTGCCACGCCTTCCGAACGCGGCCGCCCCGCCAGCGTGATCAGCGCCACGTTGCATTTGCCGGCCGCGATGGCTTCGGCGGCATGGGCGACATGCACCAAGTATGACGAGCCGCCGGTTTCGGTGGAATCGACATGCCGCAGCTTGAGATTCAAATAATCGGCCATCGTCATCGCGCCGAGACCGGGCGCATCGCCGGCGCAGAAATAGCCATCCACATCGCGAATGCCGAGGCCGGCATCCGCCAAGGCGCCCTGCGCCACCTCGGCATGCAATTGCGCCAGGGTCTTGTCCTTCGCCAACCGGGTCGGATGCTCGAAGGCTCCGACGATATATCCTGCGCCTCTGCTATCCACGCATTGTCTCCTGCGGTTTACTTGTCGCCATCCAGGGCGAGAAACGATTTGCCTTCGGCTGCAAGCCTGCGCAGCAGCGGCGAGGGTTCGAGATGTTTGCGGCCGGTCGCGGCGACTAGCCGTTCGAGTTCGCGCACAATGACCGGCAGACCGACCTGATCGGCGTACCACATCGGACCACCGCGATGGCGCGGCCAGTTGTAGCCATGCAGATAGATCACATCTATATCGCTGGCGCGCTCCACATGGCCTTCATCGAGAATGCGCGCGCCTTCGTTGATCATTGGAAACACCATGCGATACAGCATTTCCTGCGCGCTGGATGGGCGCGGCGCCACGCCCAGGCGCTGCGCCGCCTGCGCGATGATCGCCTGCGCCTCGGGATCCTCCACGCCGCTGCGCGAGCCCTGCGGATAGAGATAATAGCCCTTGGCGGTCTTCTGGCCCCAACGCCCGGCCTCGGCGATGCTGTCGGCCGGCTCCAGGGTTTCGTTATTCGCCTTGCGCAAACGCCAGCCTACATCC
>JAYSEE010000283.1:0-4515 GCA_041914045.1 Ferrovibrio sp.
AACCTGATGGCCTCGGCCGCCACCACCTTGCCGCCGGGCCTGCAGCAGCAGGGCGGAATGCCCGCCGCTGGCGGCGCGCCGTCGCCCAGCCCGCTCACCCCCGGGGTGAATGCCGCGCCGACGGCCGCCGCGCCGCAGCCGGCCTTCAACGCTATGCCCGGTCAGAACCGGCAATTGCTGGCGGTGATCCGTTTCGAGAATGGCTCCACCAACCTCGACAGCCGCGACAAGGCTCTGCTCAAGCAGGTTGCCGAATACCAGCGCGGCTTCGCTTCGAAACCGCCGTTGCGGGTGATCGGCCGTTCCTCCAGCCGGACCGGCGACATGCCGGCCACCGGCAACCGGCAGACCAATTACGACCTCTCGCGCCGCCGTGCCGAAATCGTGGCTGCCGAACTGACCCGCCTGCATGTGGATGCCCGAGCTATTAGCGTAGAGGCCAGGGCAGACGCCAGCCCGGTCTACTACGAAGCCATGCCCAAGGCGGAAGACTACAATCGCCGCGTAGAAATCTATCTCGAAAGATAAGCTGATTTGAGCTAGAGAAACGCGGCGCGGCATAACCGGCGCCGCTAAAGCGATTCGCCCCAATCGCAGCCGACGCGCCAAAACGGACGTTAAAGACATGGATACCGAATTCTATCGCATCAAGCGCCTGCCGCCTTATGTGTTCGAGGAAGTCAACCGCATGAAGGCGCAGGCCCGCGCCGCCGGCGAGGACATCATTGATTTCGGCATGGGCAATCCCGACAATCCCACGCCGCCGCATATCGTCGCCAAGCTGGTCGAGGCGGCGCAGAATCCGCGCGCGCACCGCTATTCCTCCAGCCGCGGCGTGCCCGGCCTGCGCAAGGCGCTGGCCAATTACTATGGCCGCCGCTTCGGCGTGACCTTGGACCAGGACAAGGAATGCATCGTCACGCTCGGTTCGAAGGAAGGCCTGGCCAATCTGGCGATGGCGATTTCCGCGCCGGGCGACACCGTGCTGGTGCCGAACCCGAGCTATCCGATGCATGCCTTCGGCTTCATCATCGCCGGCGCCAATGTGCGCAGCGTGCCGATCGGGCCGGGCTTCGATTTCTTCGCCGGCCTGGATCGCGCCTATCGCCATAGCGTGCCGGCGCCGATTGCGCTGATCGTCAGCTTTCCGGCCAATCCCACGGCGATGACGGTGGATCTGGATTTCTACAAGGCGGTGGTCGATTTCGCCAAGAAGCGGAATATGTGGATCATCTCCGACCTGGCCTATTCGGAAATCTATTTCGACGGCAATCCGCCGCCCTCGATCCTGCAGGTGCCGGGCGCGCGCGATGTGGCCATCGAATTCACCTCCTTGAGCAAGACCTACAACATGCCGGGCTGGCGCATCGGCTTCGGCGCCGGCAATGCCAAGCTGGTGGGCGCGCTGGCGCGGGTGAAAAGCTATCTCGATTACGGCGCTTTTACGCCGATCCAGGTGGCCGCCACTGCCGCGCTGAACGGCCCGCAGGATTGTGTGGAAGAGATTCGCGCGGTCTACAAGTCGCGCCGCGACGTGCTGGTGCAGGGCCTGACGCAGGCCGGCTGGGCGATCCCCAATCCATCCGCCTCGATGTTCTGCTGGGCGCCGATCCCGGAACGCTATGCCGATCTCGGCTCGGTGGAATTCTCCAAGCTGCTGCTGCGCGAAGCCAAGGTGGCGGTTGCGCCGGGCATCGGCTTCGGCGAATACGGCGACAATTTCGTGCGCCTGGCTTTCGTGGAAAACGAGCATCGTACGCGCCAGGCGGTGAAGAGCATCAAGCGTCTGTTGAGCAGCCCCAGCAATCTTCCGGGCAATCTGCCGCAGGAAGACCAGAAGGCGGTGGCGAATGGGTAAGAGTGCAGTGAAAGCGGCGCCGTTGCGTATCGGCGTTGCGGGGCTTGGCGTTGTCGGCGCTGGCGTGGTGCGGCTGCTGCATGAGCGTGCGGCGAGTTTGAGCGACCGCGCCGGCAGGCCGATCCAGGTGGTGGCGGTTTCGGCGCGCGACAAGCGAAAGAAGCGCGACATGCCCAAGGCAGCCGCGTGGCGCTGGTACAAGGATGCCGCCGATCTGGCGAACGATCCCGATGTGGATGTCGTCGTCGAATTGATCGGCGGCGCCGATGGCGTGGCGCGCCGGCTGTGCGAAGCCGCGCTGAAGGCCGGCAAGGGCGTGGTCACCGCCAATAAGGCGATGCTGGCCATGCATGGCGACAAGCTGGCGGCCCTGGCCGAAAAGCGGAATGCGCCGCTGGCTTTCGAGGCGGCGGTGGCGGGCGGCATTCCGATCCTGAAGGCGTTGCGCGAAGGCTTGGCCGGCAACGGCATCAAGCAATTGCACGGCATCCTGAACGGCACCTGCAACTACATCCTCACCGAAATGCGCGAAACCGGCCGCGACTTCGCAGACGTGCTGCGCGAGGCGCAGGCGTTGGGCTATGCCGAAGCCGATCCCAGCTTCGATATTGATGGCGTGGATGCGGCGCATAAGCTGACCGTGCTGGCCGGCCTGGCCTTCAATCAGAAGGTGGATTTCAAATCCGTGCATGTGGAGGGCATCCGCCACATCTCCGCCGTCGACATCGCATTCGCCAAGGAATTCGGCTATCGCATCAAGCTGCTGGCGATTGCGCGCCGTACGCCCAAGGGCATCGAACAGCGCGTGCATCCCTGCCTGGTTCCGGTGGGCACGCCGATCGCTCATGTCGATGGCGTGTTCAACGCCGTGGCGACCGAGGGCGATTTCGTCGGCCCGGTGATGTTCGAAGGCCGCGGCGCCGGCAGCAATCCCACCGCGTCGGCCGTGGTGGCCGATCTGGTGGATATTGCATCGGGCCGCGTCAGCCATGCCTTCGGCATTCCGGCCGCCCGGCTGGCCGCGCCGAAACCGGCCGCGATGGCCGATCATGTCGGGCGGTTCTATATCCGCCTGATCGTGAAGGACCAGCCCGGCGTGCTGGCCGATGTATCGGCCATCCTGCGCGATCACAAGATCAGCATCGAAAGCCTGGTGCAGCGCGGCCGCGCCGAGGGCGCCAACACATCCGTGCCGGTGCTGCTGATCAGCCATGAAGCGCGCGAGGCCGATATGGCGCGGGCGTTGAAGCGCGTTGCCAGGCTGCGCTCCATGCAGGAGCCGCCGCGTTTGATCCGCATCGAGACGCTATGAGCAAGGCCCCCAAAAGCAAAGCTGCGGCAAGCAAGGCTGCCCAGCCGATCTCGGTGGAGCGCAACCTCACGCTTGAGGCCGTGCGCGTGACCGAAGCCGCCGCCATTGCCGCCGCCAAACTGGTGGGGCTGGGCGATGAGATGGCTGTCGATCAAGCGGCCGTGGATGCCATGCGGCGCGCGCTGAATGCGCTGGATATCGCCGGCACCATTGTGATCGGCGAAGGCGAGCGCGACGAGGCTCCGATGCTGTTCATCGGCGAGACGGTGGGCTCTGGCCGGGGCCCGGCGGTGGATATCGCGCTGGACCCGCTGGAAGGCACTTCGATTGCCGCCAAGGGCGACAACAACGCCATGAGCGTGATGGCCTTCGCGAATGCCGGCTGCTTCCTGCATGCGCCGGATGTTTACATGGAGAAGATCGCCGTGGGCGGCGGGCTGCCCGATGGCGTGGTGGATCTCGACCGCAGTCCGGCGGAGAATCTGGCGGCCCTGGCGGCGGCCAAGGGCGTCATGGTCTCCGATCTCACCGTCTGCATTCTCGACCGTCCGCGCCATATGGAATTGATCCAGACCGTGCGCGCCACCGGCGCCCGCATCGCGCTGATCTCGGATGGCGATATCGCCGGCGTGATCGCCACCACCGATCCCGATACCGGCATCGACATCTACATGGGCAGCGGCGGCGCGCCGGAAGGCGTGCTGGCGGCGGCGGCCTTGCGCTGCATCGGCGGCCAGATGCAGGGCCGGCTGATGTTCCGCAACGAGGATGAGCGCGCGCGTGCGCGCCGGTTGAATATCGACAAGCTGGACCGCAAATACAATCTCGACGATCTCGCCAAGGGCGACGTGATCTTCGTGGCGACAGGCGTGACCGACGGCTCGATGCTGCACGGCGTGAAGCGCGTGGCCGGGGGCGTGAAGGTGAATTCCATCGTCATGCGCTCGCAGACCGGCACCATCCGCCATATTGATGCGGTGATCCGCAAGCCGGCCGCTTGAGATGATCGAGGCTGCGGCACCGTATCTTGGTGTCGCGCGCTCGGTGAGCGGGCGGCGCTGGCGGTTGCGCGCGGCGGACGACCGGCTGGCGCTGGCGCTGGCGCAGCGCGCCGGCTTGCCGGAAGTGCTGGGCCGCGTGTTGGCCGGGCGCGGCGTGGAGCCTGAGATGGTGGAGGATTTCCTCGCGCCCAGCCTGCGCCGGCTGCTGCCCGATCCCGCCGGATTCCGCGACATGCAGAAGGCTGCCCGCGCGATTGCCGATGCCGTGACGGCGGGCCGGCGCGTCGCGGTGTTCGGCGATTACGATGTGGATGGCGCCACCTCTTCGGCTTTGCTCAAGCGTT
>JAYSEE010000284.1:0-4485 GCA_041914045.1 Ferrovibrio sp.
GCCAATGCCGATACGCCGAATTACAAGGCGCGCGACTTCAAGCAGGCCAGCTTCGCCGATCTGGTCGGCAGCAATGCCACGCAATTGGGCTTGAAGGTGACGACGGCCGGACATTTCCCCGCATCCGGCGGCGCTGGCGCCGCGGCCTGGCGCACCGAAAAGGCCAAGGGCAATTACGAAGTGGCGCCGAACGGCAATGCGGTGAATCTGGAAGAACAGATGATGCGGCTAGCGGAAAACCAGGCCGACCACAATTTGATGACCAACCTGTATCGCAAGCAGGTAGGCTTGCTGCGCAAGGCCCTGGGGCCCAGGCAACAGTAATGAGATCGAAGGAGTAGGGCCATGGAATTGAAAAACGCCATGAAAATCTCCGCCTCGGGCATGAAAGCCCAGGGCGACCGCCTGAAGACCATTGCAGAGAATCTGGCCAATGCGGATTCGCTGGGCAAAACGCCGGGCGCCGATCCCTATCGCCGCAAGATCGTCAATTTCAAAACCGAACTGGATCGCGCCACCGGCGCTCAGATGGTGCAGGCGCAGAAGCCCACCAAGGATAAGTCGGATTTCGAACTGAAATACGATCCGGGCCATCCGGCGGCCAATGCCGATGGCTATGTGAAGCTGCCGA
The DNA here is from genome assembly GCA_041914045.1 of Ferrovibrio sp. Taxonomy (GTDB): domain Bacteria; phylum Pseudomonadota; class Alphaproteobacteria; order Ferrovibrionales; family Ferrovibrionaceae; genus Ferrovibrio. The sequence continues at coordinate 632 of JAYSEE010000284.1, forward strand.
ACGTGAAATCGGTGATCGAAATGGCCGATATGCGCGAGGCCCAGCGCACTTACGAAGCCAATCTGAACGTCGTGGACAGCGCCAAGCAGATGATCAACCGCACGGTCGATCTGCTGCGCAACTGATTTGAAGGAGAAGGCGCATGGTTGATCTGAAGATCGGCGGCTTCATCGGCGGCATGTCCGGCGCGCCCAAGATAGTGGGCAATGCCGTGCCCGAGGGCGGCGGCGGCTTCGGCGACCTGGTGCGCGAGGCATTGCAGAGTACGGTGCAATCCAACCGCCAGGCCGAGCAGGTCAGCGCCCAGGCGGTGGCCGGCAAGGCCGACGTGACCGATGTGGTGACGGCGGTGACCAATGCCGAAATGGCCCTGGATACCGTAGTCGCGGTGCGCGACAAGGTGATCACCGCCTATCAGGAAATCATGCGCATGCCTATTTAGGCGCATTTCGGCTATAGTCGGCGGCGGAGAGCGAATCGATGACCGCCGTTGAAGTAACCGATGTGATGCGCGATGCGATCTGGGTGCTGATCAAGGTATCCGGACCCGCCATGCTTGTCAGTCTGGTGATCGGCCTCGCCATTTCGCTGATCCAGGCGCTGACCCAGTTGCAGGAACCGACCCTGACTTTCGTGCCCAAGATCCTGGCAATCTTCGGCACGCTGATCCTGGTCATGCCGTTCATGATCGGCACCATGGTCGCCTTCATGGAGCAACTGGCGCAGCGCATCGCCGGGCTGAATTAGCGGCCCCGGCGGTATGGAGGCACGGAGACGCGGCGCATGCTGCAACAGATCGTCGCCGGCAATGTCTATATCTTCCTGCTGCTGTTCTGCCGGCTGGGGGCCGTGTTGATGTCGCTGCCCGGCATCGGCGAGGCCAGCGTGCCGCCCCGCGTGAAGCTGACCATCGCGCTGCTGATATCGGGCCTGCTGGTGCCGGTGGTGGGGCCCAGCCTGCCGCCGATGCCGTCGCAGCCCTTCCAACTCGGCTTTTTGATGCTCACCGAGATCGGCTTCGGCCTAGCCTTCGGCATGATGGCGCGCATGATGATGTCTGCCTTGCAGGTGGCCGGCACGGTAATCGCCTCGCAGGCCGGCCTGGCGGCGGCGATGTTCTTCGATCCTAATCAGGGCGGCCAGACCGCCATCCTGAGCGGTGCGCTGGTCTTCATGGGCACCATGCTGATTTTCGTCACCGACCTGCATCTGGTGCTGCTGCAAGGCATGGTGGATTCCTACCAGCTGTTTCCGCCGCTGCGCGCGCCGGCCTATGGCGATTTCGCCGAGGCTGCGCAGCAGATGGTATCCTCCAGCTTTTCGCTGGGCATGCGCATGGCCGCGCCCTTCATCGTTTACGGCATCGTGTTCAACGTGGCGCTCGGCCTGCTCAACCGCCTGATGCCCACTTTGCAGATTTTCTTCATCATGCAGGCGCCGCAGATCGCGCTGTCCTTCATGCTGTTCGGGTTTTCGCTGGCCGCCATCGGATTGCTGTTCACCACGCAATTCGAGCAACTGGCCACGCAATTCCTGTTGCCGAAATAGGGAGGCCGCCGCATGTCGGAAGATGCCGATCCCGAATCAAAAACCGAAGAACCTTCCGAAAAGCGACTTCGCGAAGCCGAGGAAAAAGGCAATATCGCGAAGTCGCAGGAAATCGGCCATTGGTTCGTCTTCCTGGCCGCCATGCTGGGCATGTGGATGCTGGCCGATAATCTGAGCCGCAGCTTCATCCGCGGCAGCGTGGTGTTCTTCGAACAACCGCACCGCATCGGCATTGACCCCTCGAACCTGCTGCGTCTCACGCTCGACACCGCGCTTATCATCGGCGGCGCGCTGGCGCCGATCCTGGGGCTGTTCGCGCTGTTCGGCCTGGCCGGCAACGCCGTGCAGAACCCGCCCAAGGCGAGCCTGGAACGCATCATCCCCAAGCTCGACAAGATCAACCCGATGTCGGGCTTCAAGCGCATCTTTTCAGTGTCGAGCGCGGTGGAGTTCATCAAGAACCTGATCAAGATCGGCATGATCGGCGCGCTGCTGGCCTATCTGATCATTCCCGAATTGGATTCGCTGGAGGCGCTGATCGCGCTGGATATAACCGTGATCCTGCCGCATACCGCGCGCATCGTGTTCAAGCTGCTGGGCGCGCTGATGGCGATCATGTTCGTGGTGGCGATGGCCGATTATCTCTACCAGCGTTACAATTACATGAAGAACCTGCGCATGACGCGCCAGGAATTGAAGGACGAATACAAGGAAAGCGAGGGCGACCCGCAGATCAAGGCGCGCTTGCGCCAGATCCGTATGCAGCGCGTGCGCACCCGCATGATGGCCAGCGTGCCCGAGGCCAGCGTCGTGGTCACCAACCCGACCCACTATGCCGTGGCGCTGAAATACGAAATCGGCAAGATGGACGCGCCGATCGTGACCGCCAAGGGCGCCGATCTGATCGCCAAGCGCATCCGCGAAATCGCCACCGAAAACAAGGTGCCGCTGGTGGAGAATCCACCGCTGGCCCGCGCCTTATTCCTGGTCGAGATCGACGACCCCATTCCCGTCGAGCATTACAAGGCGGTGGCAGATGTCATCAGCTATGTGATGAAGCTGAAAGGCGAGGGATCGTGATGAATGGGGGCGGGCAATGAGCGTGCTGCGCCTGTTCGGCGGCGACGACGCGCAGCAGAGCCGGCTTTCGGCGGCCCGCGCGCGCCAGGCGCAGGCGATTGCCGATGCCGCGCCGATGGCGCGCTGCCTCACCCGGCTGGGCGGCGGCAGCGAGATCGTGGCGGCCAATGGCGCGTATCGCCGGCTGGTGGAAAGGCTGGGCCATCTGCCGCCTTATCCGGCCGGTTTGCCCGATCCGCCCAGCCTGCTGGCCGAGGCCGGGCCGGTGCTGCAACGCATGGCGCTCCGGCTGGGTCCGGATAGCGTGCTGACCGAGGATTTCCTGGTTAGCGTGTTGCATCTGCGCGTGAGCTTGATGGCGCGGCCGGACGATCCGGTGCAACTGATATGGGACATCACCGATATCGGCGACACCACCCGCGCGCTGGGCGCGTTGGCCGAGCAGCGCGATGCGCTGGCGGCGTTTTTCGATCATGCTCCTGTGGGGCTGTATTCGGTGGCGCCCGATGGGCGTTTGCTGTTCGCCAACCAGACTTTCGCCGCCTGGCTGGGTTCGACGCCGGATCGGCTCACCCGCGGCGGCATGCGCCTGGGCGATCTGCTGCATCACGAGAATGGCGACACGCCCGTCGCGCCCGATTGGGAAGGCGGCGAGGCGCGCCTGCTGCCGCTCGATCCGGCCAGCGAACAGCCGCCGCGTCTGGTCGGCATCACCCATACGCCAGTGCCTGGGCCGGAAGGCAGCCCTGAGCGTTTCAGCGGCGTGGTGCATGATCTCAGCCGCGAATTGCGCCTGCGCGGCACGCTGCGGCCGGTGGAGGGCGAGTTCCGCCGCTTTTTCGACCAAGCGCCGATCGGCATCCTGGTGCTGGATGCGGCCGGCGGCATTTTGCAGGCCAACGCGGCTTTCGGCGCGCTTTGCGGGCGCGAGGATTGGCCGGGCCAGCGGCTGGCCGCGCTGGTGCGCGAGGAGGATGGGCCGGAACTGGTGCGCCATCTGATGGCGGCGCGGCGAGGCGAGGCCGGCATCGCCGCGCGGCCGCTGGAAGTGCATTTCAGCGGGCCGCGCGGCCGGGCGGCGGAAGTCTTTGCCGGCTCGGCGGATCATGGCATGGCGGGGGCGGAGAACCAGGCCCTGGCGACGCAGTTGGTCTATCTGGTGGATACCACCGAACAGCGCAGCCTGCAGGCGCAATTCAATCAAAGCCAGAAGATGCAGGCCGTCG
>JAYSEE010000285.1:0-4475 GCA_041914045.1 Ferrovibrio sp.
TTCGCTGCTTCGGCTTGGCCTGGGCCAGCAGCGCGCGGAAGGTCAATTGCTCGCCGAACACGCTGGCGGTTTCGGCCAAGGTGAGCGGCGTATCGGCCATCAGCGCGCCCTGCTCGGCGGCCAGCAATTGATGCACGCCATGGCCCAGCTCATGGGCCAGCGTCATCACATCGCGGGTGCGGCCGAGATAATTCAGCAGCAGATAGGGATGCGCGCTGGGCACCGTGGGATGCGCGAAAGCGCCCGAGGCCTTGCCGGGCCGCGCCGGCGCGTCGATCCAGGCATTGTCGAAAAACCGCTTGCCGAGATCGGCCAGCTTGGGCGAGAAGCGGCCATAGGCATCGAGCACGATATCGCGCGCATCGCTCCACGGGATCGAGCGCTCCTTCTCTTCCGGCAACGGCGCGTTGCGATCCCACCAATCGAGCTGCTTGCGGCCGAACCAGCGCGCCTTCAGCGCGTAATAGCGATGCGACAGTTTCGGATAGGCCGCCGTCACCGCTTGGGTCAGCGCATCCACCACTTCCGGCTCGACGCAATTGGACAGATGCCGCTGCGATTCCGGCGCCGGATAGTTGCGCCAGCGATCCTCGATCTCCTTATCCTTCACCAGCGTATTGGTGATCAGCGCGAACAGGCGGATATTCTGCTTGAACACCTTGGCCAAAGCCTTCGCCGCCGCCTTGCGCCGGGCCGGATCGGCTTCCGACAGGCGATGCAGGGTCTGCTCGGCGGTCAGTTCCTCAGCACCGATCTTGAAGCGCAGGCCCGCCATGGTTTCGTCGAACAGGCGGTTCCAGGCCGAGCAGCCGGCGACTTCCTTTTCATGCAGCAGGCGTTCGAGTTCATCGTCCAACTGATGCGGGCGATACAGCCGCAGATCCCGCAGCCAAGGGCCGTAATGCGCCAGCTTTTTCGATTGCTTCAGCTTGGCCTCAAGCGCCGCATCGCCCAGCTTGTTGAGTTCCAGCGTAAGGAACAGCAGCTTGGTGGTGACGGCGTTCAGCTTCTCCTGCATATCCTGGTAGAAGCGGCCCACCGCCGGATCGGCCATGTCGGCGGCATAGGACAGCGAGGCATAGGCATACATGCGGCCGATGCGATCCTGCAAAGCCTCGTAATCGCGGATGGCAGTTGCCAGCGCATCGCCATCCAGCTTGGCGATCTTGCCCTTGGCGGCCAGGGCCAGGGCATCGGCGGCTTTGTCGGCCTTGGCCAGATCGGCCTTCAACGCCTGGGAATCCCGGCCGGGATAAAGGTCTTTCAAATCCCAGGTGGGAAGGGTTCCGAGTTTCTTTACGGCGGCGGAAGCCATGCGAGCCTCATGCAATGAGAATTGCTATCAATATGGGGCGTCGCCGGGCTTTCGCCAACGGTTGAGAAGGTAATTCCGGATGAATTCCGCCGGCCTATCGGCTGCTGCCGATCAATACTGCGTGGGCAGCTGGGGCGGCTTATCCAGGGTGATAACCGCCTTGGCGGCAATGCCATTGTTGGTTTCCAAATAGCGGACGACCGAGCGCACACTTACCACCTCGTAGCGGCGACTGGAGGCTTCCTCTCTGGTGTGGTCGTCGAAACGCACATTGGCCCGGGTGAAACCAGCGCCAAAACGCTGGAAATCACCGATACGCACCGTATCGGCACGATACCCGCGTGCAGCGAAGTATTGTTGCGCCTGCTGGCGATTCTGGATCGAGCCATCCGATGCTTCGGCCATGGCAAGGGTTTCCAACAGCCATTGATTGGAATTCTGATACTTCGTGGCCGTCGGCCGGGCAATCATGCTGTAGGCCGGATGATGCAGCTGTGTGGCTCGCGACCCAGCTAGGATCGCCGACAATCGCTCCTGCACATCAGGCTGGGGAATCACCACAACGGCATCGAAAGCAAAAAGATCGTCCAAGAAAAAGTTTACCATGCCCTCATCGTAAATCTTAGAGCTATCGGCGCCGCAATCATTCAGCAGATGCACGAACATCCATTTGCCGGCCGGATGGTCGCGCAGCACCGCCCCCATATGGGTATAGCGCAATCCATGTTCGGAAAGATCTGCGCCGGCCCGGCCGACAAGTGCAAGCTTTGCGCCTGATTGTTCGAGATAGTCGCGCGTCCGCACCGCCATATTGAAAGCATTGCGGATTTCGGCAGCCTGGATTTCCCGCTGACTGCATCCGCCACCAGCTTCGGCCTGAAATGCTAGGCCGCAACAGACGAAAACCAGTGCACAAATACCAGCAAAAGCATGACGCATGAAACGCACCTCAAACATCAGCGCCGCTGCTGATGAACCATGCTGCGGCCGATTTCATTCGGGACATAGGCAACCAATTGGCCGGCAGACAGCAGCGCGTAACCCGCCGCCTCGCTGACAACCTCAATGATCGCGCCGGCAGCAAGCGATGCGGCGCTCACGGTCTGTTGCGAAAGCTTCACGCTGACCGTTGCCGCGGTCCCCGCGGCCTCGCTTGCCGCTTTCAACACAACGATCACGCCATCGGCAGTTTGCTCGACCGCTTGCACCGCCAGCTTGCCAGATGCCGCTGCCGCTTCCATGCTGCCAGCCACCACAAGACCAGAGCCATGGGCAGACAGGCCGGAAGCGTTCGACATGGCATTGGAATAATTCGCCACGCTTTGCGCCCAGGCCGTTGCCACAGGCAGAAGCAGGCAGATTACCGCCAGCAGCAGCCATCTGGCGAAACAGTGTAAGCGCAACATCGAATTCATGACACCCATCCTACAGTTTCTTCCAGTAGAATACATTATTGCCTAATTGACCATGCCTTTACACGAAAAAAAATTGATGTGAGATGTAGCGGCCCAAGCCTCAGCCTAGCTAGCTAGGCCCAGCAAGCCCCGTCAGCCCAGCAGGAAATGCGCATGCGCGGCGGCCACCGGCTTGGCGGGATCGTCCTGCCAGGCCTCGGCGCGCACATTGGCCACGCGGCGGCCCAGGCGGGTGATGATGCCGCGCGCATAAATCGGCGCGAGCCGGGCCGAGCGCAGGTAATCCACCGACAGGTCGATGATGCGCGGCAGGGTTTCGTCTTCGCTGGCCCAGATCAGATGCACGATGGCGGTGGATTCGAGCAGAGCGCCGACCACGCCGCCATGCAAGGCCGGCAAGCGGGAATCGCCCACCAGTTTCTGGTCGGCGGGCAGCGAGCAGATCGGCCCGCCATCCTCGAGCCGAACTTGCAGCCCGATAAACCGCAGATAGGGAATCTGCTGCACCAGGGCATTGATATCGCCCGATTGCCGGGCGGCGGCGATGGCGGCGCGGATATCGCTCATCCCGCCGCCTTTTCATTCGGCTTGCCGTCATTGGCGGCCAGCATGAAAGCGCCGACGCAGGACGCCACCAGATCGTCGGGCGCATCGGGATGATAGGCCCGCGCCCGCACGAAGGCGATGGAGGTGGTGAGCTTGTAGCAATAGGCGGCGGCATGCAGCTCGGCATGGGCGCGGGCGGGCTTCAGATAGTCGATGCGCAGATCCAGCGTGGCGATGCCGACCGGCAATCCGGTGGCGCCCATCACCGCCATGCCGGATACGGTGTCGATCAAGGTGGTGACAACGCCGCCATGCAGCACGCCGGTGGCCGGATCGCCGACGAAATCGGCATTATACGGCAAGGCCATGATGGCTTCGGCGGCATCGAATTTCAGCACGCGCACGCCGAGCGCCGCGCATTGCGGCACGCCCGCGCGCAAAAACTGCTCCACCATCTGCGGCGTGAGCTGCTTCACATCCATGCGCGGCGGCTTGCTCATGCGAGAGAGTCCGGGCTCATGCTAGATATTCCGGCCGTGGTAATTGCGGAACCATTCCACGAAGCGCGGCACGCCCGCATCAATAGGCGTGCTGGGCTCGAAACCGAGATCCTTCCGGATATCCTCGATATCGGCATAGGTCTCGCGCACATCGCCGGGCTGCATCGGCTGCAAATCGCGGATCGCCTTCTTGCCGATGGCCTGTTCCAGCAGGTCGATCAGGCGCAGCAGGGATTCCGGCTTGTTGTTGCCGATATTGTAAACCCGGTAGGGCCGGCCATCCTCGTTGGGCGGCGGCGGATGGTCCAGCGCCGAAACCACGCCGCGCACAATATCGTCGATATAGGTGAAATCGCGGCGCATGTCGCCGTGATTGAACACCTGGATCGGCTTGCCGTCCAGGATCGCCTTGGTGAACAGATACAGCGCCATATCGGGCCGGCCCCAGGGACCATAGACGGTGAAGAAGCGCAGCCCGGTTTGCGGCATCGCGAACAGATGCGAATAGGCATGGCTGATCAGTTCGTCCGCCTTCTTGGTGGCGGCATAGAGCGACACCGGCTTGTCCACCCGGTCTTCCACCGCGAAAGGCAGCTTGGTGTTGCCGCCATAGACCGAGGAGGACGAGGCATAGACCAGATGCTCGAAACCCGGCAGCCGGCGGCAAAGCTCTAGGATGCTGGTATGGCCCAGCAGATT
>JAYSEE010000286.1:0-4465 GCA_041914045.1 Ferrovibrio sp.
GCCTTGATGAAGGATTGGTATTCCGCATCCAATAAAGTGGAGTTTTTCGTCTTCGCCGACGGCACCAAGATCGACATGACCTATGGCTCGATCCTGAATGGCTCGGCCTCTGACGATACGTTGACCGGCGGCAGCGGGGTCGACTGGATGCGCGGCAATGCCGGCAACGATACGCTGACCGGCGGCGGCGGCAATGACGTGTTGGGCGGCGGGGCCGGCATAGACTCCTTGGCCGGCGGCGATGGCGCGGATAATTATCTGTTCGGGCGCGGCGATGGCGCTGACGCCATTTCCGAAAACGACAGCACCATCGGCGTGGAAGACAATCTGCTTTTCGGCAGCTCGATCACGGCGGATCAGCTATGGCTAGGCCGTTCCGGCAATAATCTGGATATCGCCATCATCGGCACATTCGATCATATCCAGATCCAGAATTGGTATTCGGGCAGCGAATATCGGGTGGAGCGATTCCGACTGGCGGACGGCAAGCAGTTGACCGAGGGGCAAGTCCAGACTTTGGTGGATGCCATGGCGGGCTATTCCGTACCCGCTTTCGGCGAAACCACCTTGTCCAATCCGGCCTATGATCCGCTGGAAACCCTGATTGCGGCCACCTGGCGTTAACCCTGCGCCTGACGGCACATCGGAAAAGCATGGCTTTTTGCCGGAAAAGAAATAACTTAGTTACCTCGCAATCGTAGAAATCGCCCATGAGCGACAGCATCAACCCATTGCCGAGCGTGGATTCAGGCCTCTTCAGCCTCGCGGCCTTGCTGCGGCTGCTCGGGCAGCCGATGGAGCCTGAACAGTTGCAGCATCGTTTCGGCCGCCCGGGAGAGGCGCTCGCGGCGGCGGAGATCGTGCGGGCTGGGCGCGAATTGGGCCTTAAGGCCCGGTTGATCGAAAGCAATTGGCAAAAGCTGGCCGGCACGCAATTGCCGGCTGTCGCTGAATGCCGCGATGGCCGCTTCGTTTTGCTGGCGGCGCAGCGCACGGAGGCGGATAAACAGGCCGTTCTGGTGCTGGATCAGGGCAGCGGCCGACCGGTTTCGCTTGCCCGAAACGAATTCGAGGCTCTATGGACCGGCCGGCTTATCCTGTTGGCAAGCCGGGCCAGCCTAGCCGGCGACCAGCGGCGCTTCGATTTCACCTGGTTCATCCCGGCGCTGGTAAAATATCGGCGCCTGTTTGGCGAGGTGTTGTTCGGCTCTTTCCTAATCCAGCTTTTGGCGCTGGTGTCGCCTTTCGTTTTCCAGATCGTGATCGACAAGGTGCTGGTGCATCGTTCGCTTACCACGCTCGATGTGCTGGTGTTTGCCTTCATTGTGATTTCGGTTTTCGAAACCTTGTTCGGCGGCCTGCGCGCTTACTTGCTGTCGCATACGACGAACCGCATTGATGTCGAGCTTGGCGCCAGGCTGTTCGACAGACTGCTCAGTTTGCCGTTGGCTTATTTCGGGGCCCGCCGCGTCGGCGATACCGTTGCGCGGGTGCGCGAGCTGGAGAATATCAGAAATTTTCTGACCAGCTCTTCGCTCACGGTCGCGGTGGATGTCGCTTTCACTATTGTATTCATCGCCGTGATGCTTGCTTACAGCGGCTTTCTGTCGGCTATCGTGCTGCTGTCGCTGCCGCTTTATGTGCTGCTCTCGTTCATCGTCACGCCCATGCTGCGCCGCCGGTTGGAGGAATCCTTCGCGCGCGGCGCGGAGAATCAGTCATTCCTGGTCGAGCGCGTGGGCGGCATCGAAACCGTGAAGGCGATGGCGGTCGAGCCGCAGACCCAGCGCCGTTGGGAAGAATTGCTGGCGGCCTATGTGGGCGCTTCCTTCCGCGCCAATATTCTGGGCAATGTCGCCGGGCAATTGGCGCAGATGATCAATAAGATCGCGGTGGCGGCAACGCTCTGGTTCGGCGCCAGACTGGTTATCGAGGGGGCCATCACGGTCGGTGAACTGGTTGCCTTCAACATGCTGGCAAGCCGCGTCAGCGCGCCCATCCTGCGGCTTGCGCAGATCTGGCAGGATTTCCAACGCGCCCGGATTTCGGTTGATCGCCTGGGGGATATCATGAATGTGCCCGGCGAAGCCGGGCTTCGCACCGGACGGGCATCGCTGCCCACGCTGCAGGGCGAATTGGGCTTCGACAGGGTCGCGTTTCGCTACAGCCCCGACGGTCCCGATGTGTTGCGTCAGGTCTCGCTGCATGTTCCGGCCGGACAGGTGCTGGGCATTGTCGGGCCGTCCGGTTCAGGGAAAAGCACGCTCACCAAGCTGGTGCAGCGGCTTTATGCGCCGCAGGGCGGGCGCGTGCTGGTGGATGGCATGGATATCGCCGGTGTGGATGTCATGGCGCTGCGTCGGCAGATCGGCGTGGTGTTGCAGGAAAATGTGCTGTTCACCGGCAGCGTGCGCGACAATATTGCGCTGGCCAATCCGGGATTGCCGTTGGATCGCGTGATCCATGTCGCCAAATTGGCCGGCGCGCATGAATTCATCATGGCAATGCCGCAGGCCTACGATACGCTGGTTGGCGAGCGCGGCTTCAATCTTTCCGGCGGTCAGCGCCAGCGTCTGGCCATCGCGCGCGCCTTGGCGGTGGATCCCCGGATTCTGATTTTCGACGAGGCGACTAGCGCGCTCGACGTGGAATCCGAACTCGCCATACAGCGCAACATGAGCCAGATTTGCCAGGGGCGCACGGTCTTGATCGTTGCGCACCGGCTTTCCGCCGTGCGCAGCGCGGATCGCGTGGTGCTGCTGGATCAGGGCATGATCGTGGAAGACGGCAAGCCGGAGGAGTTGCTGCATAAGGGCGGCCGCTTTGCGGCCATGTATCGCCTGCAAGCGGGAGGGATTCATGCCGTTTGACGGCCTCAAGCGCGCCGCCGGCGTTACGGCCGCTGCCTTGGCCCATGAACGCGCCTTGCCGCCCCGCGCAGCGCGCGGGCGCGATGAAACCGCTTTCCTGCCGGCTGCGCTTGAATTGCTGGAAACACCGCCTTCGCCCACGGCGCGGCTGCTGTTCTGGAGCTTGGCTGTCCTTGTCGCTTTGGCATTGGGCTGGTCCTTCATCGGGCAACTGGATGTGGTGGCGGTTGCCGAAGGCAGGCTGGTGCCGGCCGGCAAAGTGAAGCTGGTGCAGCCTTTGGAAGCCGGCATTGTGCGCGCGATTCATGTGCAGGACGGCCAATCCGTACAGGCGGGCGATCTGTTGATCGAACTCGATACCGCAACGATGAATGCCGATCAGCGTCGGCTCGAGGCTGAATTCGTCGCCAGTGAAGCCGAAGCGGCCCGGCTGCGGGCCGCGCTTCACCCGGAAAATCCGCTGGCGCATTTCGAGCCGTCCGCCGCCGTACCCGAAGCGATCCGTGCCGGCAGCCGTGCGCTGCTGCTCAGCCAGGTGGAGGAATACAATGCCCGCCAGGCCAGCCTCGCAGACGAGATGGCGCGGCGCCGGGCCGAGCGCCGCACCCTGGAAACCAGCATAGATCGTGCGGAAAAAGCCTTGCCGCTGCTGCGCCAGCGCGTCGATGCCCGGCGCGAGTTGGCGGATAAAGGCTATGGCTCGCGCCTTTTGCTGCTGGAATTGCAGCAGCAACAAGTGGAGCAGGAGCATGAATTGCTTTCGCTGCGCCACAAGCGCGAGGAAAGCAATGCCAGCTTGGCCGTATTGGAAAAGCAGGCGCGGCAATTTCAGTCGGAATACCGCAAGACGGTGTTGACGCAACTGACGGAAGCCGAGAGAAAACTCGCTTCTTTAAGCGAGGAATTGCTCAAGGCCAGCACCCGTGAAGGCCAGCAGCGCCTGACCGCGCCCACCGCGGGCGTGGTGCAGCAGCTTGCCGTCAACACGATCGGCGGCGTTGTAACGCCGGCGCAGCCTTTGCTGGTGATCGTGCCGGCCGATATGCCGGTTTTCGCCGAAGCCAAATTGCTGAATCGCGATGTGGGGTTTGTACAGCCCGGCCAGTCGGTGGAACTGAAGCTTGAGGCTTTTCCGTTCACGAAATACGGTACGGTCTTCGGCCATGTCGATACGGTTTCCAGCGATGCCGTGCAGGATGAGAAACGCGGGCTGGTTTATATCGTCCGCATCGGTCTGGAGCAGGAAAACATTGATGTGGCCGGCCGCATGGTAAAACTGTCGCCGGGCATGTCGCTGACGGCGGAAATCAAAACCGATCGCCGCCGCGTGATTGATTATCTGCTGTCGCCGATTGCGCGCCATCGCGATGAAAGCCTGCGCGAACGTTAAAACCGGTGGGGCGGGTTTTACTTGCTTAACGCCGTAGGCCGCGACATAGCGCAATGTAATCGGCGCGCTCCGGCGTCAGCCAGCCATGGCGGATCAGAAAATCTATGGCCACCAGGGCGCAGTCGAATTTGAATGCGGGGCCTTCGGCTAATATCGCGATAAGCTCATCCGGACGAAGGGCAAGGAATTCATCCACTTCGCCATC
>JAYSEE010000287.1:0-2294 GCA_041914045.1 Ferrovibrio sp.
TTATGGCTATCGCCGCAATATCGTCGACAATGCAATGGATGGGTTCGCGCAGAATGCTTTCGCCGGCATCGCGGAATATTGGAGCCGCGAGGCAGCGTCGGATTTGCCGCTAGGCAAGCCGCCGGCAATCGAGGGTTTGGCGTTGGCCCGATCGGTGCATTTCCTGGCCGAGGAATTCATCATCAAGGAAGGGCGCGGCGCCGTGAAGTTCATGTCCATCCTGCGCCGGAAGCCGGGAACGACGCCGCAGGCTTTCAGCGCGGCCTGGCGCGTGAAGCACCCACTGGTGGTGCGTTCGGTGCCCGAGGTATGGGGCCGGTTCCGGGGCTATCGGCAGAATCACATATTGCCCGGCCTATGCAGGCATTTGGACGGCAGCGCGATGGAGCGGCTCTACGATGGCATCGTGGAGATCTGGTTCGACAGTTTGGAAGACCTCCGCGCCACCATGATGTCGGACCGCTACCGGGAAATCATCCGGCCGGATGAGGAGACTTTCGTGGACCTGCCCAACACCCGGTTGTTCGTTTCGGAAGATATCATTCGAGAGGCTTGAGGCCGGCCTCAGGCATCCACGGGCAGCATTGCCTCGAAGGCAATCGCGGAAACCGGCTTGCGCAGGCTGGGTTTGTCCCTTTCGCGCAAGCTTTCCGGCAATGCCGCGGCATCTCCCGGATGGCCTACCGCGATCATCATCTGCGGCGCATAGGGCGGGTGGATGCCGAACCGCGCCTCAGCTTGCTCATAGTCGAAATCCTGCATGCCGCGTACGGCAAGGCCCAATGCATGGCCTTGCAGCGCGAGATTTTGCCAGGAAGCGCCGGCATTCAGAGCGAAAGAGCGGTCCGGCTTGCCATTATGTTCGAAATGGGTGCGCGCCACCAGCAGCATCAAGATCGCGGCATTCACGCACCATTGCTGGTTGATCGGGTTCAATAGCTGGAACATCTCCGTCCAGGCCCGGCTTCCCTTGCGGGCATAGATGTAACGCCAGGGCTGTCCGTTATAGGACGAAGGCGCCCAGCGCGCGGCTTCGAACAGGCTCATCAGCAAGGCGTCGCTCACCGCAGCGCCCGACATGGCGCGTTGCGACCACCTGCCGATGATCATCGGATGCACGGGGTGTTCGGCCGATCTCTCATTCATTGCGCTGGAATCCGAAAGCTGCATTCAGTGGATTTTTTATACTATACTTTTATAATTTAATAGTATAGTTTTCGGACTCAAGACGATAAATATTACAAGGAGAGAAATCGTGTTGAACACCACACCCGGCGGTCTCATCATTCAGAAGGAAGAGGCGGAAAGCTGGTGGCAGCCGGCGCCGTCGCATGGCTGCATGAATACGATTCTCACGCCGGAGAATTGTCCGTCCAATAATTTTGCGCTGGCCACGCAATATATCGACGAAGGCTGCGTGATCCGTCCGCATGCTCATGACGCCGCCGAGGAAATCCTGTTTCTCTATGAAGGCGAAGGCGTGCTGCATCTGGAAGGGAAGGATATCGAAGTGGGGCCGGGCGCCACCTGCCTGGTCGGCCGCTATACGCTGCATGCCTTGCAGAACAAATCTCCGGGCACGATGAAAGTGCTTGCCGTGCTGTTTCCGCCTTGCGCGGAAATCACTTGGCGCGGCATGGGCAAACCGCGCCAATGGGGCGAGCCGCCGCCGCCGCGCTACGGTCGCGAAGCCGTGCCGAATATGAAGGACCTGCTGCGCCAGGGCCGCTTCGCCGACCCAGCCCGCATCGCCCAGGCGCAACCGGGCGAGAAGGGGGCTGCCATCTGCATGCTGCCGGATGAGGGGGATTCCTATTGGCAGCCGCAGCCCACCGGCGGTTTCGTCACCTGGAAGCTCTGGCACGACACCATGACCAGCAACAGCTTCGCCATGGGCACGCAAAGCATTCCGCCCGGCGGCATGTTGCGGCCGCGCTCGTTCAATCGCGGCGAGGCGATATTCTTCGTCTATCGGGGCGAAGGCGTTGCCACGGTGGATCGCGATACCCGTGCCATAGCCCCGGAAACCACGATCTATGCCGGTCGCGGCGCGGTGCATTCGCTTGCCAATACCGGCACCGAGCCGTTGGAATTCGTGTGGATCGTGCTGCCCCCGGGTCCCGAGGAAACCATGCGCATGCTGGGCAAGCCGCGCAAACCCGGCGAGGTTCCTCCCGCGGCGTTCGACTATCCGGATGGCTGGGAGAAGACCTGGGCGTGGACCGGCCAATCGCCCGGCTGATGGCTGAAAATATGCGATGGCGGCGGGCCGAGGCATATCCAGCCTCGGCCCG
>JAYSEE010000287.1:2304-4406 GCA_041914045.1 Ferrovibrio sp.
TTTGCTTTGCGCGTCTTGCGCGTCTTGCGCGGCCTAAGCGGCCGCACCGCCGAGATAGGCATCGCTCACCTTCGGGTCGCGGGCCAACGCGGAAGCCTCGCCGGACATCACGATCTGCCCGTTCTCCAGCACATAGGCGCGTTTGGCCACGCCGAGCGCCATGGCGGCATTCTGCTCCACCAGGAGTATGGTGGTGCCGGCATCGTTGATCTCGCGGATGATGGAAAAGATCACCCTCACCAGTTTCGGCGCCAGGCCCATCGAAGGTTCGTCCAGCAGCAGGATGCGCGGCTTGGCCATCATGGCGCGGCCCATGGCCAGCATCTGCTGTTCGCCGCCGGAAAGCGTGTCGGCCATCTGCTTGCGGCGCTCCAGCAGCACGGGAAAGCGCTTGAATATCTCGGCCTTGTCGTTTTCCAGCGCCGACTTGCTGGAGCGCGAATAGGCGCCCATTTCCAGATTTTCGTCGATGGTCATTTCGCGAAAGACCCGGCGGCCTTCCGGCACATGGGAAATGCCGGCGCGCACCACATCGCTGGGCGTGGCGCGGCTGAGCGGTTTTCCGTCCAGGATCACTTCGCCGCCGGCGCCCGGCAGCAGGCGCGATATCGCTTTCAGCAGCGAAGTCTTGCCCGCGCCATTCGCGCCGATCAGGGCCACGATCTCGCCGCTATTGACCGATAGCGAAACATCCCGCAAGGCAGGAATGCGGCCATAGGAAACCGAAAGGGATTTGATGTCGAGCAGGCTCATGCCGCATCCTCCTCGCCCAGATAAGCTTGCAGAACGCGCGGGTTGCTGCGGATTTCCGCCGGCAAGCCTTCCGCGATCTTGACGCCGTGATCCATCACGACGATGCGATCCGACACGCCCATCACCAGTTTCATGTTATGCTCGATCAAAAATATGGTTATGCCGCGCTGGCGCACCCGCTCGATGGTTTCCATCATGACGCCCACTTCCGTCGGGGTCATGCCGGCCGTGGGTTCGTCCAGCAGGATCAAGGCCGCATCGGTGGCGAGCGCACGCGCCATTTCCAGCCGCCGCTGTTCGCCGTAGGAAAGCGCCGATGCCAGATAATCCGCCTTGTCGGCCAGGCCGAGCAATTCCAGCAAGGCGGCGATGCGTTCGCTTTCCGCCTTCTCCCGTCGCAATGTGGCGGGCAGGCGGAAAACCGCGCCCAGCGCCGAAACCGGCGAGTGGCATTGACAAGCCACGCGCATGTTATGCGTCACCGTCATATCCTGGAACAATTCGATATTCTGGAAGGTGCGGCCGATTCCCAGGCGCGCGATCGCATGCGGCGGCAGGCCGTTGATTTCCTGCCCCTTGAATTGAATGCTGCCGGTATCGGCGGAATAGAAGCCGGTGATCATATTGAACACCGAAGTCTTGCCCGCGCCGTTCGGGCCGATCATCGAGACGATCTCGCCGGCCTGCAATTCGAAGCTGGCATCGGACACCGCCTTGAGGCCGGAAAAGCTTTTCGCCAGATTGCGTACGGTCAGCATGGCGATCAGCTCCGGCGCCAGAAGAGAAGTGCCGTGCCCACCAGGCCGCGCGGCACGAAGATCATCAAGACCATCAACAACAGGCCATAGATCAGCATGTTGTAATCCTTCAGCATGGTCAGCGTTTCGCGCAGGTAAACCACGATGGCGGCGCCGACCAGCGGGCCGGCGAGCGTGCCCATTCCGCCGATCACCGTCATGATGAGCAGGTTGATCGATTCGCCCAGGCCGAAGGCATCGGGCGCAATGTAGCGATTGAGATGCGCATACAGCGAGCCGCCGATGCCTGCGAAGGCGGTGGAGATCGCGAAGGCCATGACCTTGGTGCGCTGCAGATCTATGCCCATGGCGGCGGCGGCCTTGGGGCCGTCGCGCACGGCGACGAAGCGCGAGCCGTAATGCGAACGCACAAGGTTCCAGTAGATCATGAAGGCCAATATGCCGATGGCCAGTACGAGATAGTATTTCGCAGTCGGCGTGCTGAAGCTGTAGCCGAACAGCGATGGATGCGGAATGCGCGAAATTCCGGTCGGCCCACGCGTCACCACTTCCCAGTTCACCAGGGTCATTTTCACGATCTCGCCGAAGCCG
>JAYSEE010000288.1:0-4379 GCA_041914045.1 Ferrovibrio sp.
TGGCCACGCCATCGGCGCGGTCGATGCCATCCAGCGCGATCAGCCCGGCGGGCGGCACGTCGGCGGTTTCGGCAAACAGCATCCATACTTGGTCGCGCCGCCGCAGGCCCAGCGCCAGCGCCTTGGCATCCAATCCGCCGCCGCGCAGATTGCCGGTCAACAGCCTGTTCGTCGCCGGATCGTTCAGCCACGCGGCCAGCAGTGCGGCATCGTCCGGTGTCGCGGCTCTCAGATGCATGGGCGCAACTGCATCAGCTCAGCAGCGGGTCGCGCGCCGCCCAGGCGGCATGCTCGTTGCGCAGGGCTTCGGGCCATTGCGTCTTGTCCAGGCCATGCTGGGCGATCAAAGCCAACGCCATGCGCTCCAGGCCGAAGCCGATGCAGCCGGTATTGGCGCGGCGGCCCTCGGCCAGAATGTCGAAAGCCTTGCCGAAGGTGGCCGAATGCAGGTTCGACGACATCACCGAAATCGCCTTGCCGTGATCGCCCAGGATGGCACGGTATTCGTATTTCATCGCCATGCGATGCTGATGGCTGGCCTTCACGTCGTATTCGCTGGTGAAGAACGGATCGTTGGCCTGCACGATGGCGCCGGCGAATTGCCAATCAGCGGCCCATTGCTGGATCAGCTCCAGGCAGCGGGCGCGGGTGTTGCGCGCATAATCCGGGCTGCCGACGAAAATCACCTCGCGCATGGTGAATTCCAGCAGCCGGCCGGGATCGCTGTGATTGGCGGATTCATAACGATGGCAGCGGGTGATCGCGGCAATCGCCTGGTCGCCATCCAGCCGCGCGCCCTGGCGCGAAGCATAGCAGTGATAGCAGGTGCTGGGATTATGCACGAGCACGGATGGCGCAAGTTCGCCGGCCTTCGGCGCCGGATCGGCATCCGCCGCCTTCATGCGCGTGGCGTATTCGTCCAGCACGCCGAGATCTTCGGTCAGATGCAGCACGAAATGCAGATGTTCGGGAAAGCCGGTGAGATGGTTGGTTTTCGCCAGCGTGCTCAGCGGAATCACGTTGGGATAGGTTTCCTCCACCGCGCCGAACGGCTTGGCGAAGCGGCGCAGCATCGCCCAATCCAGGAAGCGCAGCAGATCGGCGAAAGCCGAGCGCGCCACGAACAGGCCGGGCGCATGCTCATGCAGCAGCGCGACGCCATCGGCCAGCTTGCCCCGATAGCCATCGGCGCGCGGCGGCTGCGTATAAAGCGGCGCGATATCCGGGATCGCGGTGTTGCCGAACCGCTGGCAGAGTTTTTCCAGCCCCGCATCCAGCAGCGCGGCATCCAGCGCCTCGCTTGTCTCCACCCACCATACGCCGTCTTCCACCCAGGCGCGGCGGATGAAGGGATGGATATAGGCAGCGGCATAGCGGATCTGATCCAGCCCATGGGCCGGCGCCGATACATTCGAGCGGATGCGGTTCAGCTTCACGCTTTTTGCGCCTGCAATTTCGCGATTTCGGCGGCGATGCCGGCGGCGTTGCGCAGCGGGCCTTCATAGAAATCGGCGGTCGACAAATCCACGTCGAAGCGGGCCTGCGCGAATTCGATCAACTCCACGGTGGAGAAGCTGTCGAGATAGCCGCCATCGTAGAGGTCCACATCGGGGGTGAGATGCGGATCGTTGGCATTGGCCGGGTCGAGGCCCCGGATGAAATCCATCAATGCCGTCTGGATGTCGCCGCTCATTGCTTTCGCGCCTGGAATTATTTTACCCGCCTGCGGGTTGGTACCCCCTCTTGGCCGGCAATTCAAGGCCCGTCAATCCCGGATTCGCGCCATATCCTGGGCCATATGTTGTGGCCGACTCGGAAGCGCCGACACTCCATCCGCGATAATGCGCAATGGCGCGGTTTACCGGCTTTTGTGAGTCGCCTCGGGCCGGCCCGGCGCGGTAAGATCGGGGCATGAGCATCGCGCCTCGTTTCTTCAACGCCATCGGCACCGTGCCGCATGCCGAGCGCCTCGCCTTCCTCACCCAGGATGTGCGGGCGGCCGGCACCGTGCTCGGCTTCTATGGCGCGGCGGCGGCCATCGGCGCCAAGCCGGCGGAAGTGGCGCTGATGGTGGTGCGCCGCTATCGCGCTGACGACAAGCATCGCCAGATCGTGTTGGTCTTCCAGCAGGACCCGGCCTTCGCCAGCGCGCTTTCCAAGCTTTACGCCGCGCGCGGCAAGCCGCTGGGCTTCGAGGCGCAGAGCCGCTGGTGCGCCATCCCCGAGCCGGGCTTCCTGGCGGAGGAAACCTACGCCATGCTGGCAGCGCGTTTTCCCACCCTGCTGCTGATCGAGGAGGCGCCGGACGGCGCGCGCATCTCGGTGCATGCCTCCACGGGCTTCAAGCAGCATCCGCGCCTCAAGCTTTCGCCGCTGCCCAAGCCGGCGGCGCAAAAGCCGGCGCCCAAGCCTGAAATCAGGCCCAGCGTCAAACCGAGCGCTAAAGTCGTGCCGCTGCGGCCCAAGCCGGCAAGCGCGCCGCAGCCCGCGCCGCGCGCCGCGCAAAAGGCCGGGCCGTTGCCGCTCGCCAGCAAACGCCGCCTGCGCAGCGTGGTGGCGCTCAACGAGCGCGTCGAACGCCAGGTGGTGGATGAATTCCGCCGGCTGCTGCAGGTGGTGTCGTTATACGGCTAAGGCCTAATCCAGCCCGATCGTCCGCATGTATCGGCCGTCTTGATAGACCAGCGGGTCGATGGCGTCGCGGTTGCGCACGCTCAGCACGCGGCCGATGAAAATGCCGTGGCTGCCATAGGCATGCACGGCTTCCACGGCGCAGAAGATATTGGCCTGCCCATCGGCCAGATAGGGCACGCCATCGGCGTCGTTCCGCCAGTCGCCGACGCGGAAGCGGCCTTCGCCTTCCTCGCCGCCGCTGCAGGCATTGGAAATCTCGCGCTGGCCGCTATGCAGCAGGTTGATGCACAGCTTCTGGCCCAGCGCCAGATGGGCATGGATCGCCGCCGAACGGTTCACGCAGGCCAGCAGGGCGGGCGGCTCGGTGGAAACCGAGGTGACGGCGGTGGCCGTCATGCCGATGCGCTGGCCTTGCGGGTCGCGGCAGCTCAGCACGGTGACGGTGGCGGCAAGCCGCCGCATGGCGGCCCGGAAGGAAAGGTTAAGCTCTTCTGACAAGGCGAATACTCCAATCAAGGCGGCCAGGATGCGGGCAAAAAGCGCTGCCATCAACAGGCTTTAGGCCGAAATCGCCGGTTCGGGGCTTGCAATCCGGACCAAACCGCTCTTAATTACGAATATGGAATCCGGACCATATTGGTCCGATTTAATGTTGCAGCGCGAGAAAACCATGCTCAGGCTCAGCCGCTTGGCGGATTACGGCGTGATGGTGATGGCCCATGTGGCCGCCGCCCCCGAGGCCGTGCATAACGCCGTGGATGCCGCCACCGCCACCGGCCTGCCTGGCCCCACGGTCGCCAAGCTGATGGCCAAGCTGGGCCGTGCCGGCCTGCTGGCCTCGCATCGCGGCGCCAAGGGCGGCTATCGCCTCAGCCGCAGCCCCTGCGAGATTTCGGTGGCCGAGATCGTGATCGCCCTGGATGGCCCCATCGCGCTCACGCAATGCAGCACCCATGCGGCGCCGTCCGCTTCCCCCAGCGCCTGCGACCGCGAAAGCCTTTGCGTGTCGCGCCGGGGCATCAACCGCATCAACAGCGCCATCCGTCAGGCGCTGGAGGATGTCAGCCTCGCCGAATTGGCGAAGCCCGCCTACGACTTCATGGCCGAACCGCGCGCATCCGCCACGCGGCCGGCCGCCAGTTAGACCAGCAGCCAGGTTCAGGTGCCCCATGCCTGCCACAGTCGAAACCATCGAAACCATCAACAAGGCGACCGGCGAATACAAATACGGTTTCGTCACCGATATCGAATCCGAAATCCTGCCCAAGGGCCTGAATGAAGACACCATCCGCTTCATTTCGGCCAAGAAGCAGGAGCCGGACTGGATGCTGGATTGGCGCTTGAAGGCTTTCCGCATCTGGCAGCGCCAGCAGGATCGCGAGCCGGGCTGGGCCAAGCTGGATTATCCGAAGATCGACTTCCAGGATATCCATTACTATGCCGCGCCCAAGCGCAAGCCGGCGCTGAAAAGCCTGGATGAAGTGGATCCGGAACTGCTCGCCACCTATGAAAAGCTGGGCATCCCGCTGCGCGAGCGCGAAGCTTTGCTGGGTGTGGAAAGCAGCAGCAATATCGCGGTGGATGCGGTGTTCGACAGCGTGTCGGTCGCCACCACGTTCAAGAGCAAGCTGAAGGATCTCGGCATCATCTTCTGCTCGATGTCGGAAGCCGTGCGCGAGCATCCCGAACTGGTGCGCAAGTATCTCGGCTCGGTGGTGCCGGTCACGGATAATTTCTACGCCACG
>JAYSEE010000289.1:0-4356 GCA_041914045.1 Ferrovibrio sp.
GGTGCTGGGCTGGGCCTGGACCTACGTGATCGTGGCCGAGCTGATCGGCGCCTCCAGCGGCATCGGCCATATGATCATGGACAGCCAGCGCCTGCTCGATACCGGACAGATGATTTTCGGCATCGTCACCATCGGCGTGATCGGATTGATTTCCGACTTCCTGTTCAAGCAGGCCAATGAGCGGCTGTATCCCTGGTATTTCCTGAAATGATCCCGGTCTTCCTATGAGCAAATTGCGGGTGGAGGGTGTGAGCCGGGTGTTTCCCGGTGTACGCGGCGGCCAGCCGACGCGGGCGCTGGAACCCACCAATCTCACCGTCGAGGATAACGACTTCATCACCATCCTCGGCCCGTCCGGCTGCGGCAAATCCACCCTGCTGCGCATCGTGGCCGGGCTGGACCGCCCCACCACCGGCCGCGTAAAGCTGGATGGCCAGGAAGTGAGCCAGCCGGGACCGGACCGCGGCATGGTGTTCCAATCCTACACGCTGTTTCCCTGGCTGACGGTGCGCGAGAATATCGCCTTCGGCCTGCGCGAGAAGGGCGTCGCCGCCGCCGAGCAGGCCGATATCGTCGCCCGGTTCATCGGCCAGGTCGGCCTCAAAGGCTTCGAGAATCATTATCCCAAGCAGCTTTCCGGCGGCATGCAGCAGCGCACCGCGCTGGCCCGCGCGCTGGCCAACGATCCGAAGATTCTGTTGCTCGACGAACCCTTCGGCGCGCTCGACAACCAGACCCGCGCCTTGATGCAGGAATTGCTGCTCGGCATCTGGGAAGCCGACCGCAAGACCGTGCTGTTCGTCACCCATGATATCGACGAGGCCATCTTCATGGCCAACCGCGTGCTGGTGATGACCGCCCGCCCAGGCCGGGTGAAATGCGATATCCCCATCGACCTGCCGCATCCGCGCCATTACACCGTGAAGACCACGCCGGAATTCGCTGCGCTGAAGGCCAGGCTGACCGAAGAAATCCGCGTCGAATCGATCCGCGCGGCGGCCGAGCATTAAGCTGCCGCATGCCGATCCGGCCCTTCCATGAAGCCGACCGCGCCGCGCTGATCGCGCTTTGGCAGGCCTGCGGCCTGACCCGGCCATGGAACGACCCGGATACCGATATCAGCTTCTGCGTCAAATCACCGGCAGCCACCATCCTGGTGGCGGAAGAGCATGGCGCGGTGATCGGCAGCGCCATGGTGGGCCATGATGGCCATCGCGGCTGGGTGTATTACCTTGCCGCCGCACCCGCGCAGCAGAAAACCGGCCTGGGCCGCAAGCTGATGCAGGCGGCGGAAGACTGGTGCCGCCAGCGCGGCGTGCCCAAGCTGATGCTGATGGTGCGGCCCGAAAATGCTGCCGTGCGCACCTTCTACGAAAAGCTCGGCTATGGCGAGGAAGAACGCGTGATCTTTTCCCGCCGCCTGGATGGCGAGGGCTAGCTTAGCGCGCCGCTTTGCAGTCGATCACCCAGACATCGTAGACCGCATGTTCCAGCGGATTGAGCGCGGGGCTGGAGGCGAACATCCAGCCATGGAAACGCTGCACGGGATCGCGGCCCGTCACTTGCTCGACGATTTCGAGATAAGCCGCGCTTTCCGGCGGATATTCCGGCGGCCGTTTGCGGCAGGCGCGTACGGTGATCTGCAAACGACCGAAATTCACCGTTTGGTCGATAGCGGCATCGAAGGTGGTGATGCGGGCGGTGATCTTGTCCAGCCCTTGCAGCACGGCGATGGGCATCGGATTGCTCGGCAGGGCCTGAAGCTGGGCCGGAACTTGAGCCTGGCTCTGAACCTGGGCAGCCGCGCCGGAAACGGTCAGCAGCAGGAAAGCCGCCGCCAGAATATGCCGCATGTTATTGCGCCTTGGCCTTCTCGCCGCCGCCCGACGTGGCGCTGAAAATCGCCTGGCCGATCAGGTCCATCAGGTTCACCGAGCCCTGGGTGAATTTCACGCTTTCGCCCGGCTTCAGGTTCACGTCGCTGCCGCCCGGCTCGATGGACAGGTAATTGCCGCCCAGCAGGCCTTCCGAGGCGATCTTGGCGGCGGAATCGTCGGGCAGCTTGTAGCGGGCATCGACGTTGAAGGTGATGACGGCATCGAAGGTCTTGGGATCCAGGCCCTGCGCCGTGATGGTGCCCACCTTGATGCCGGACATGCGCACATCGCCGCCCACCACCAGGCCATCGGCGCGGTTGAAGCGGGCCTGCAATTCATAGCCCGCCGTGGGGCCGCGCATGCCTGCCGAGCTATAGGCGAAAGCCAGGAAGAAACCCGCCACCGCAAGCACCACCGCCCCGATCAGCGTTTCGACCAGATTGCCGCTCATCCCCGCCCCTTTCCGAAGCTGTAAATCCGTTTATTCCGGCCGCCAGGCTTCGTAATCGCCAGTGGCTTTGGGACGCAGGCCGCCGCCAGTGCCGGCCGGCTTATAGGCATAGGGCGTGCCGGTGAGATTGGGCAGATGCTCCTTCTCCCAGCGATGATGCTGCACGCCCTTCACCGGGGCGTCGTCCACCGTGTGATGCAGCCAGGCATGCCATTCCGGCGGCACTTTCGAGGCTTCCGGCTTGCCCTTGAAGATCACCCAGCGGCGGCGGCCGTTCTTCTCGCGGAAATACCGGTTGCCGAAACTGTCGGTGCCGACAGCCTCGCCCTTCCACCAGGTAAACAATTTCGTGCCGATCAAGCTCATGGGGCAGCCTCTATTCAATCGGCGCGACTATGGCATCGCCATCCCGCGCGGTAAAGCCTTATGATATGTGCCTATTTCAGCACAAGCAGGCCGATTTCGGAGGCGAATTCGCGACTCAGCTCCGCCATCGCGGCCGCCTCGAATCCGGGATATTTGTCGGCCACGCGCTCCAGGCCCGGTCGGCCGGCGAAATCCTCCGGCCGCAGCAGGTCGCCCTGCTTCACGCTGGTGCCGCGCCCGATCGCGAACAGCGCCCGGCCCAGCGCCGTGGTGAGCGTGCGCTGGCCTTCATCGGAAGCGAAATAGCCGTCCAGCGCGGTCAGTTCGCGCGCCGTGTAGTTCTGCGCCGCCGCCTTCGCCACCGCGCCGCGAAACCGCTTGCCGGCGCCGGGCGCCCTTTCCCGCAGCAGGCGGGCGCGCTCGGACTCGGCCGCCGTGCTCTGCGGCGCGAGCTGGATGTAAAGCTGGAGGATCGAGTCCACCCGCTTTTCCAAAGCCAGGGTGTCCATCAGCCGGTCGGCGGCTTGGCGGCTGGCCTTGTCTTGTGCCGGCGCGGCGACTGAAAACAGCAGCAGGCAGGTCAGAATCAGGATCGGAAAGTGACGGATCTTGCGCATGACGCATTCTAGCATGGAGACGGAATCCGGCAAAATTGCGTCAAGTCATTGTGTGGCGATTTATTTACCGGCTCGTCCAAATGTAGAGTTGACCCGCTCCGTCCCCACCCCCTAGATTTAGCCACCGTTGGACACGGTTCACGCAAAATCTGGTGGTTTTACGGGTTCCAAGGCGTCTTTTGCCGCCTACAACATATTGATTTCTTGAGCGTTTCGGGGAGCGGGCGATGCGGATCGAGCGGCATTACACACAGGCGGACCAGTCGGCTTACGAGGGGCTGGAATTCCGCACCACCAGCAGCGAAATCCGCAATCCCGACGGCTCGGTGGTGTTCCGCGCCGATAAGCTGGAAGTGCCGGCGCATTGGAGCCAGGTGGCGGCCGACGTGCTAGCGCAGAAGTATTTCCGCCGCGCCGGCATCCCCGCCCGGCTGAAGCCGGTGCAGGAAGCCGATGTGCCGGAATGGGCCTGGCGCCAGCAGGCCGACGAAGCCGCGCTCGCCGATCTGCCGCCGGAGCAGCGCCAAGGCGGCGAGACCAGCGCACGGCAGGTGTTCGACCGCCTGGCCGGCACCTGGACCTATTGGGGCTGGAAGGGCGGCTATTTCGACGCGGAAGCCGATGCCCGGGCTTATTTCGATGAGATGCGCTTCATGCTGGCCGCCCAGGTGGCCGCGCCGAATTCGCCGCAATGGTTCAACACCGGCCTGCATTGGGCCTATGGCATCGACGGCCCGGCGCAAGGCCATCATTACGTGGATTACCGCACCGGCAAATTGGTGGAATCGGCTTCCGCCTACGAACATCCGCAGCCCCATGCCTGCTTCATCCAGTCGGTGGAAGACGATCTGGTGAATGAAGGCGGCATCATGGACCTGTGGGTGCGCGAGGCGCGCCTGTTCAAATACGGCTCGGGCACCGGCTCCAACTTCTCCCGCCTGCGCGGCGAGAATGAACCGCTCTCGGGCGGCGGCAAATCGTCCGGCCTGATGAGCTTCCTCAAGATCGGCGACCGCGCCGCCGGCGCCATCAAGTCGGGCGGCAC
>JAYSEE010000290.1:0-4334 GCA_041914045.1 Ferrovibrio sp.
GGCTGGCAGGTCACCCGCAGCAAGGCCGAGCGCATGAGCTTCGATAGCGGCGTGCATCAGCAGGCTTTGATCTGCGCGGTGAATGCCCGCGCCGAGGTGGCCGATCCGGCCGCTCTGGGTTGGTCGGAACGGCGCAATCTGGCGGACAAGCATGCCGTCATGCCGGGCCGTTCCGCCGCCGAAACCGGGGTGGCTTCCGCTTGCTCGGATATTCTGGCCAAGCCGGCCTGACCGACCGCGCCGGCTTAAAAGGCGGTCTGGACGAAATCGAACAGGGCTTCGTCCTGACCCGGCCCGGCCAATACGCAGAGTCCCAGCGGGCAATCCTGCCAGTCGGCTGAAGGCATGCTGATGGCGGGCAGACCGGCATGTCCCGCCGCGCAATTCAGCGTCAGCGCTAGGCGATAGAAGTCTCCCAGCGTCGCGCCATCGCTATGCAACGGCAAAGCCGGCCCCGGCGCGCTGGGCAGCAGCAGGGCAGTGCCCGGCGGCAACAGCGCATGCAGCCGGGCGGCAAAGGCCGCGCGCAGCGGCTTGCAGGCCGCGACTTGCGCTTCGTTGATCGCCAAGGCATCGGCGAAGCGCGGCGCGATGCTGGGGCCGAAGCGCGGCCGGGCGCTGGCGATCCAGCCGCCCAGGCTGGCCTTGATCTCGGCGCCTTGCAGCACGCGATAGGTTTCCAGCAGATCGGCCTCCCGATTGTCGTAGATCGCCACGGCTTCGCCGCGCCTCGGCAATCTTGCCGCGATTTCATCCGGCAGCAGCGCGAAGGCATCCTCGGCCCATAGCAGATGGCGGATCGGCGTGGCGGGCCGCCCTCCGCCCAGCGAAGCCCCACCCAGCAGCGCCTTGCCGCCGCTTGCCAGAATCGCGGCATCCGCCGCCAGCAGGCCCACAGTGTCGTAGCTCGGCGCGAAGGGGATCACGCCATCCAGCGGCACCCGGCCATGGCTGGGGCGATAGCCATACAGGCCGCAGAAACTGGCCGGCACCCGGATCGAGCCGCCGGTATCGGTGCCGAGCGCGAAATCCGCCAGGCCCGCCGCAACCACGGAAGCCGAACCGCTGGAGGATCCGCCGGGCAGCCGCCCGGGACAGCGCGGATTGGGCGGCGTGCCGTAATGGGCATTTTCGCCTTCCAGGCTGAAGGCCAGTTCATCGGTGATGGTCTTGCCCACCAATTGCGCACCGGCTGCCAGCAGACGCGCCACGGCTGGGGCATGGTCGGCCACCGGCATCTGGCCGGCGGCCCAATCGGGATTGCCGCCGCCGGTTACCCGGCCGGCCACGTCGATCAGGTCTTTTACGGCGAAACGCAAGCCTTCCAGCGCGCCGCGCCCGGTCGGCGCAACGGTGAAAACACCACCAGGCGTGAAGCCAGGGGCGGGCATGCGATCCTCCCATCCGGAAGCCGCTCGGGTTTGCTCCCTGGCTTCCAGATGGGGTGTTGCAATCGCTATGCCAAGGGCGGCGCGGGTTATTCGGCGGCTTTCACGCCTTGGACTTGCTGGCGACCCGGC
Organism: Ferrovibrio sp.; assembly: GCA_041914045.1. GTDB lineage: Bacteria > Pseudomonadota > Alphaproteobacteria > Ferrovibrionales > Ferrovibrionaceae > Ferrovibrio. The sequence continues at coordinate 1,521 of JAYSEE010000290.1, forward strand.
GCTTTCGCCCGCCCAGAAGCGTACGGCGCGGCGTGCGGCCCGGCATGCGATGCGGCGCGCGGCGTTGCCACGCGCGGGCGGCGGCCGTAATTGCGGTTCATCCCGCTGCTCACCGATACCAGTTTGTTGACCGGGCAACGGCGGATTTCCGCTTCCGGCCGCGAGCAGAAGAATTCGGCATGGAACAGCCCTTCGGCTTCCTTGGCCGTGGGGCTGATGCCGCGCTGCGCCAGGGCTTCCAGGGTGCCGCGCATTTCCTCTTCGTCGCGGAAGCGGCGCTGCACGAAGCTTGCCCCCTCGAATTTTTCAGTGGTCAGGCCTTGGCGCTGCAAGGTGGCGGCGATCTCGCCGTAATCGAACATGCGCAGCACGAAAGAGGCCACCCAGGGAATGGTCTTGGGCGCTTCGCCATTGGCGGCGCAGAGCGCCAGTTTCTCGAAGGTCCTGTTGGTGACATAGCCCACGCAGCCGGTGGACACGATCAAATCCACATTGGCCAGGGCGGCGGCCATTTCAGGCGGCACATCCTGGCTTTCCAGATCGGCGGCGAAGCCGAGATCCAGCGCGCCGCTGGCTTGCGCATAGCGGATCGCCGGCGCGGAAATATCCAGCCCGATCACCGTGATGTCGCGCCGCTTCGGCCAGGCGGCCAGGAAATGGCGGTCCATCTCCAGCAGTTTGTCGGACTCGATCGGCTGCGCCGCCAGCGCATCGTAGCGTTCGACGATCTGGTCGTAGCTGACGCGGTATTTCATCAGCATGGCATTGATGCCGTAGGAACAGCCGAGATCCAGCACGGTGATCGGCCCGCCCTTGGCGCGCTGCCGCGCCTCGATCAATTGTTCGAAAATCGGCCGCGCCAGATGCGGAATGCTGTAGCCCAGCCCGCCCAAGGTGCGGAAATAGCTGCGCGGATCGGGCTGCACGTAAATGCTGCTGAAATCGGCCTTGGCCGCATTGATGGCGGAAAATTCCTCTGTTGCCGTCATGGTTATGGCTCCCCTAGCAATATGCGGCGGCAATGCATGCCTGAAAAATGCCGATCCGATCCGGTCATGACGCAACCGGCGGGGGCGACGATGGAATTGTGTGTTTGCAAAGCCAGGATAACCCCTATGGGCAGCGGATCGCAAACCCGAATGCCCGCGAAACGCGGATGTTAGCGGCATCGGCCTTTTTTGTTCGTTTGCGATGAACGGCATGGGCGAAAGCAATCCCATGCTTGCACCCATACGCTGCGCTGGATAGCTTGTGCATATGATTGCCGTCACGCGCTCGATTCATCTCGCTGAAAACGAGATTCAGCTCAGCTTCATCCGGGCATCAGGCCCGGGCGGGCAGAATGTGAACAAGCTGTCCAGCGCGGTGCAGCTGCGTTTCGATATCGCCAATTCGCCATCCTTGTCCGATGCCGTGAAGGCGCGGCTGATTCCGCTGGCCGGGCAACGCCTCACCAACGACGGCGTGCTGGTGCTCACCGCGCAGACCCACCGCAGCCAGGAGCGCAACAAGGCCGAAGCGATGGAGCGGCTGTTCGCCTTGATCCGCGCCGCCGCCAAGCCGCCGGTGCCGCGCCGCGCCACCAAGCCGACCAAATCCTCCAAACAGCGGCGGATGGACAGCAAATCCAAACGCGGCGCGGTGAAAGACCTGCGTCGGTCGAAGCCCGGCCTGGATTGACGCGTCACTCCGTGGCGGCCAGCGAAAGCTCCTGTTCCGCATTCAGCAGGCGATAACCGACGCCGAGTTCGGTGGCGATATGGCGCGGCCGGGTCGGATCGGGCTCGATCTTGCGGCGCAGCTTGCGCATGAAGATGCGCAGGTAATGCACATCGCCCACATGCTCGGCGCCCCAGACATGACGCAGCAGTTGATCATGGGTCAGCACCTTGCCGTTATGGCGCGCCAGATGGCTGAGCAATTTGTATTCCATCGGCGACAATTTCACCATCTGGCCGCGCATGGTGACGATGCGGTGCGCAAGGTCGATGCTGAGATCGCCCAGCGTCACCACCGGTTCGTCCTCCTGCGGATTTTGCCGTCGGCGCAAGGCGGATTTCACCCGCGCCACGAATTCCGCCATGCCGAAAGGCTTCACGATGTAATCGTCGGCGCCGAGCTCGAAGGCGCGCACCTTTTCGGTTTCGCGTCCGCGCACCGAAAGGATGAAGACCGGCTTGTCGCTCCATTCGCGCAGCCGGCTCAGCACGTCCAGCCCATCCATGTCGCCCAATTGCAGGTCCAGCACCACCAGGTCCGGCGGCGCCGAAGTGGCCAGCCGCAAGGCGACCGCGCCGCTTTCCGCTTCGTTGACGGCAAAGCCATGCACGCTGAGGCCGGTGCGCAGGAAACGGCGGATCGCGGCTTCGTCGTCCACCACGAGGATTTTGGCCTGGGTCTCGCTCATGCTTCGTCTCCATGACTGCCGCCCGGCTTGGCGTTGCCGGGCAGAGTGATGCGGAAAATCGCGCCGTGGCCTTCGCCTGGGCTGAAAGCGCGCAGGCTGCCGCCATTGGCTTCCACGAAGGCGCGCGCGATCGCCAGCCCCAGGCCCTTGCCGGGCGGCTTGGGGTTGATGCCGTTGGCCTGCATGCCATGCGCGGCCTGCGTCGCTTGGGCGGCGCGATAAAGCGGTTCGAAGATGCGTTCCAGATCGGCCGCGGCGATGCCGATGCCTTGATCGGCGATTTCCATCACCACGCTGTCGCCTTCCTGCTGCGCGGAAATCCGCACCGCGCTGCCGGGCGGCGCGTATTTGGCGGCATTCTCCAGCAGGTTGTCCACCGCATGCTGCATCATCAGAGGGTCCATCTG
>JAYSEE010000291.1:0-4333 GCA_041914045.1 Ferrovibrio sp.
GTTGGCGCCCACCCATACATCGTCCTCGATCACCACGCCGCCCTTGGAGGGCAGGAAGCCCTGATGGCGGATCGGGATCTCGCGGCTGCCATAGGCATGGTTGGTCGGCACGATCATGCAGCCCGGCGCGATCAGCACGTAATCGCCCATGGTGATGCCGTTGCCGGAATACAGGCAGCTATGCGGATTGATGTAGCAATGTTCGCCGATGATCACATCGCCGCTGCCGCCGACGGGGCGGATCACCACGAAATCGTAGATATGGGTATGCGCGCCGATTTTAATGCGGCTGCCGCGCGAGGAGGGCGTGATGCGCGCATCCGGGCTGATTTGCGCGGTGGGATCAATGTCCAGGCTCATTGCCAGGCTTCCATAAGCGGCTCGATCTCGGAAAGCAGGGGCTGCACGCGGTCGCGATCCGACAGGATGGGATTGGCGGCGGGCCAGTCGATGCCCACGGCCGGGTCGTTCCAGCGCAGCCCGCCTTCCAGCTCCGGCGTGTAGACGCTGTCCACCTTATAGGCGACGACGGAATTATCCGTCAGCGTGCAATAGCCATGCGCGAAGCCGCGCGGGATCAGCACCATGTTGTGCTTCTCGGCCGCCAGTTCCACCGCGTCCCATTGCCCGAAGCTGGGCGAGCCTTGGCGCAGATCGACGAACGCATCCAGGACCCGGCCGGCAGTGGCGCGGATCAGCTTGGTCTCGGCCGCCGGCGGGCGCTGGAAATGCAGGCCGCGCACGGTATGGCGCTTCTCGGTGCGGGCTTCATTCTCTTGCAGCCATTCGCGATGGATGCCGGCTTCGATGAATATCTGCTTGTCGTAGCAGCGCATGAAATAGCCGCGCGCATCGCCGCGCGGGGCGAGGGTGATTTCATATACGCCGGGCAATTTGCGTTTTTCGATCTTCATTTCGCTGCCGCCTTTTCGGCAAAAGCCCGCAGGCGCTGGGCGGTGAAGGCCGCCATGTCGTCGCCGCGCAAGGCCGCTTTATACCAATCCATGCTTTCCGCCAACGCTTCGTCCAGCGTGAACAGGTTTTCCCATTGCAGGCGGCGCGCCGCCTTGGTGCTGTTCAGCATCAACAACCCGGCTTCGGGAATGCCGTCGCCGCCGGTATTGCTCCAGGCCGATTGCTCGCCCCAGGCCCGCACCATGATATCGCAGACCTTACGCACGGTCGCGGCGCTTTCCGCCGCCGGGCCGAGATTCCACGCGCCGGAAAAATCCGCCGGCTGCTGGCTGAGCTTTTCGGTCAGCAGCAGCAGGCCGCGCACGGCTTCCTGCACATGCTGCCAAGGCCGCACGGCATCGGGGCGGCGGATTTCCAGCGCCTTGCCGATATGGAAGGCGCGCACCGCATCGGGCACCAGGCGATCCTGCGCCCAATCGCCGCCGCCGATGATGTTGCCGGCGCGCACGGTGGCAAGGCCGCCGCGTTCGCCCAAATAGCGGTTGCGATAGGCCTCGGCCACCAATTCGGCGCCGCTTTTGGAGGCCGAATAGGGCTCGTCGCCGCCCAGTTCGTCATCCTCGCGATAGGCCTGGCCGGTCTCGCGGTTGCGATAGACCTTGTCGGTGGTGAACACGATGGTGGTGGTGAGATGCGGGCAGCCGCGCGCCGCTTCCAGCGCATGGGCCGTGCCCATCACGTTGACGGCGAAGCTCTCCACCGGATGGCGATAGGCGCGGCGCACGATGGGCTGGGCTGCCAGATGCAGCAGGATCTGCGGATCGGCGGCGCGCATGGCGGCCTCAAGCGCTGCGGCATCGCGCACATCGCCTTCGATATGGCGCAGGCGATCATGCAGTCGGGTGAGGGCGAAGAAGCTCGGGTTGCTGGGCGGCGGCAGGGCATAGCCGGTCACTTGCGCGCCGAGTTCGGCAAGCCAGAAGCCGGTCCAGCCGCCGACGAAGCCGCTATGGCCGGTCAGGAATACGCGCTTGCCGCGCCAGAAATTCGGATCGGGAAGCGGCGCCACGGTCGCTCGCTCAGCGCAGCCAGGGCGCGCGGCCGCTCTGCCACATCTCGTTCAGCATCTGCATTTCGCGGAAGGTGTCCATGCATTGCCAGAAGCCATCGTGATGATGGGCGGCGAGTTGGCGCGATTGCGCCAACGGCGGCAGGATATCGGTTTCCAGCACCATTTTCGGATTGTCGGAGGCGCGCTCGAAAACCGGGCGCTCGAATACGAAAAAGCCGCCATTGATCCAGCCCTGGCCGACCTGCGGCTTTTCCTGGAAGGTATGCACGGTGCCTTCCTGGATGTCGATTTCGCCATAGCGCGAGGAGGGATGCACGGCGGTGACGGTGGCTTCCAGCCCGCGCTTTTCATGCACATCCAGCAAAGTGGCGATATCCACATTCGACACGCCGTCGCCATAGGTGGCGAAGAAACGCTTGCCGCGCACATGCTTGATGGCGCGCTTGATGCGGCCGCCTGTCTGGGTTTCCGGTCCGGTATCGGCCAGCACCACGCGCCAGTCGTCCACATTGGTCTGGCCGAGGATTTCGATATTGTTGTCGGCCAGGGTGACCGCCACATCGGCATTGCGGAAGCGGTAATTCAGGAAATAGTCGCGGATCACTTCGCCCTTATAGCCCAGGCAGAGCACGAAATTGCGCACGCCGAAGGACGAAAAATGCCGCATGATATGCCATAGGATCGGCCGGCCGCCGATTTCCACCATCGGCTTGGGCTTGAATTCGGTCTCCTCGCGCAGGCGCGTGCCAAGGCCGCCGCACAGGATGACGCATTCCATTTCGCTCAAGCCAGACATGATTCAGGATTCCCCGGTACCTGGATTCTGATTCCTATAAAGTGACGGGGAATGGTTTCCCAAATGTTAAGGGCCACCCAGGCGATCAGCCCGGATGGCCCCGAAAAGCGCAAAAAACGCTTTAGCCGGCGGCTTGCACCGCCCGCTTGGCGATCACGCCGACCAGATGGGCGCGATATTCCGCCGAGGCGTGGATATCGTTGTTCATCGCCTTCGGATCGGTCTTGATGCCCTTCAGCGCATCGGCCGAGAAGGATTTGGCCAAGGCCGCCTCCATCTCCTTATGGCGGAACACGCAGGGCCCGGCGCCGTTGATCGCCACGCGGACGCCGCTGGCGGTTTCCGCCACCATGGCGCCCACCATCACATAGCGCGAGGCCGGGTTGGGGAATTTCACATAGCCGGCGCGCTTCGGGATCGGGAACGTCACCTTCACGATCATCTCGCCGTCTTCCAGGGCGGTTTCGAACATGCCCTTGAAGTAATCGTCGGCGGCGATGCTGCGCTTGTTGGTGTGGATGGTGGCGTTCAGGCCCAGCACGGCGGCGGGATAATCGGCCGCCGGGTCGTTATTGGCCAGCGAGCCGCCGATGGTGCCCATATTGCGCACCTGGGCGTCGCCGATGCCGCCGGCCAGCTTGGCCAAAGCCGGAATCGCCTTGGCCACTTCGGCGGATTTCGCCACCACGCCATGGCGGGTGCCGGCGCCGATGCTGATGCTGGAGCCATCCACCTTGATGCCCTGCAGATCGGCGATGCCGCCCAGATCAATCAGATCGGAGGGCGAGGCCAGGCGCTGCTTCAGGGTGGGCAGCAGGGTTTGGCCGCCGGCGACGAATTTGCCGTCGGCGGCATCCGCCAGCAGCTTGCTGGCTTCGGCCAGGCTGGCGGGACGGTGATAGTTGAACGCATACATAGGCTGATCTCCCTTATTCCGCCGCCATGGCGGGCTTATGGGACTGGATGGTCTGCCAGACTTTCAGCGGCGTGGCCGGCATCTGGATCGTTTCGGTGCCGAGCGCATCGGTGATGGCGTTCATCAGCGCGGCGGGGGCTGCAATCGCTCCGGCCTCGCCGCACCCCTTCACGCCCAGCGGATTATGCGGGCAGGGGGTATGCGTCATCGCCACCTTGTAGCTCGGCAGATCGTCGGCGCGCGGCATGGTGTAGTCGAGGAACGAGCCGGTCAGCAGCTGGCCGCTTTCGGTGTCGTAAACCACGCCTTCCAGCAAAGCCTGGCCGACGCCCTGGGCGATGCCGCCATGCACCTGGCCTTCCACGATCATAGGATTGATTACGTTGCCGAAATCATCCACCGCCACCCAATTGGCGATTTTGGTGATGCCGGTATCGGGATCAATCTCCACTTCCGCGATGTGGCAGCCGGCCGGGAAGGTGAAATTGGCCGGATCGTAGAACGCGGTTTCCTCGAAGCCCGGCTCCAGATCGGCCGGGTAATTATGCGGCACATAGGCGGTGAAGGCCACGGCGGCCATGGGTACGGATTTATCCGTGCCGGCCACCGAGAATACGCCGTTGCCATAGGTGAC
>JAYSEE010000292.1:0-4330 GCA_041914045.1 Ferrovibrio sp.
GGTTCTGCGTCGAAGCATGCGGTAATTCGGCTTGCCAGGACCCGGTATCCACCGGCTATTCTGCGTGCATTAGTAGAACAAAGAGGTTTCAGCCCCATGAACGGCCTGTTCCTGAACGGCCTGTCCCGAGTTTCCGGCTGGAAAAGCCTGGGCCTTGCCTGCGTGCTGTCCGTGGGTCTGCTGTCGGGCTGCGCGTCCACGCCGGCCGACCCGCAGGCGCAGGCCGCCGCCGATGCGATCAACGATCCGCTCGAGCCGTTCAATCGCGCGATGTTGGAATTCAACAAGATCGTCGATCACTTCCTGCTCAAGCCGATCACCCTGGTTTACCAGATCGTGCCGCCGCCGGTGCGCGATGGCGTGCATAGCGCGCTGGCGAACCTGCGTGCGCCGGTGGTGCTGGCCAACGATCTGCTGCAGGGCGAGACCGGCCGCGCCGGCGATACGGTCAGCCGTTTCGCGATCAATTCCACCATCGGCCTGCTGGGCGCCTGGGACGCCGCCGACAAATGGTTCGGCATCGCCCCGCATACCGAGGATTTCGGCCAGACCCTGGCGAGCTGGGGCGTGAATGAAGGCCCCTATCTGGTGCTGCCGGTGATCGGCCCGTCCAACCCGCGCGATGCCGTGGGCCTGGCCGTCGATTCCGCCGCCGATCCGCTGAACTGGTATCTGCGCAATGTCGATAAGGACGAGTGGATTTACGCCCGCCTCGGCCTGACCGTGCTCGACACCCGCATGGAAGTGGGCGACACGCTCGACGCCCTGGAACGCACTTCGCTGGATTTCTACGCTTCGCTGCGCACCATCTATCGCCAGCGCCGCGCCGACGAAATCCGCAACCGTACGCCGACCCAGAAGCCGGTGGCGCCCAGCATCAGCATGGCCGCCAAGCCGGACAGCGAGATCGAGAAAACGGCTTCGAAGTAAGCCTGTCGAACTCAAGCCTTGCCAAAGCCCGGTAGCGATACCGGGCTTTTTCTTTTCAAATTAGGCCGGCAGCGATCAGCGCGAGAAGCTGGCGGTTGATCTGCGGGATCGCGGTCAGATCGCCGAAATGCCCGCGCGTCAGCGGACCGACCGCCCAAAGCCCAGGCGCCGCGGCGCCATCGCGCATCACGGCGCGGCAGGCATCATCCACATCAATGCCGACGCCCACCGGATCGGGCCGGATCAAGCCTTGCTGCAAGGCGCTGCGCAGCAGCGGATTTTCCGAAGCGGCGATATCGGCATTGGGGCCGGTGCAATTGACGATGCCGCCGGCCAGGATATCGCGCGGCTGATCCTCGCCGCCGATGCGCAGCGTGATTCGAAAGCCATCGCCTTCCGGCTGGGCGGCAAGCGTGCGGGCGCGCAGCAAATGCACGCAGCCATCCGCCTCGCCCCGCTGCAAGCGCTCGGCGATTTGCGGCGCGATGCGGAAGCGATGCGTATCGTAATGCGCGCGCAGATGCCGCAGCACGCGCTGGCGCTCGGCCATCGGCAAACGCGGCCAGATTTCCGGCGCGGCATCGCGCAGATCGTCGAAGGCGCTTTGCCAGGCTTCGCCGCGCTGCTCTTGCGCAGCGATATCGCCGCGCAGAGCGCGCAGCATATCCAGCGCCCGCAACGGCGCTTGCCCGCTTTGCCGCAGGCCATGGCGCTGCACGAAGGCGGGAACCGGCAAAGCCATCTTGGCCAGCCGCTGTTCGATAGGCGGCAGCACGCCTTGTTCGCGCGGGCGCTGGCCGCGCCGCGAAATCGCATAGATGCGGCCGGTGCCGGGGCGGCGCAGCAGACTGGCGATGATATCGGCGGCGGTCAGCGCCGTGCCGAGAATGACGATATCCCTGTCGCGCGGCAGCGCCTCGATGGCAGCGGCGTTCCAGGGTTCTTCCACGAAATGCGGCAGACCGCGCAGACCGCGATATTCGCGCGGCACGGCGGGCGGTTCATGGGCAGCGGCAAGAAAAACCCGCTCGGCCACCAAAGCGCCGCCGGTATCGAGGCCGATGCGATAGCCCGCTGCGCCCCGGATGCTGGCAGCCCGGATGCTGGCAGCTTGGCGCAAATCCACCGCCGCCGCCATCACATGGCGGATGCGCGATCCAGAGGGATTCTCCCGGCCATGCTCGGCCAGCAATTGCTGCATGTAGCGGCCGAAACTGGCGCGGCGGCAATACAGCTGGCCGGTGCTGGCCAAGGCTTCGGCATCGGCAGCGGCCTCGCCGGAGGCCTGATACCAGCGCGGAAAATGCCCGATATCCTCAGGGAACAGCGCCAGGATTTCGATCGGGCCGTTCACCCGGTGATCGGGATCGCTGGTGGAATAGGCCACGCCGCCGCCCGGATTGGCGCGCGGTTCGATCAGCAGGATATCCAGCGGCCGCCGGCTGGCGCGCACCAGATGAATGGCCAGGGCGGCGCCGGTGAAGCCGCCGCCGAGAATCGCTATGGCCGGTCCCGGCATGCTGCTCCCCTTGCCCTTAACGCCATGAAATAGCAGGGCTTATGGTGAGCCTATGCGCGTGGATGCGGCGGCGTCAAGGCAATGATAAACAAAATTGTTTACAATTTTGCTGGGGCGGAGCTCAGTCCGCCGGCAGCGTCAGCCAGCTTGCATCGGCCTGCTGCGCCAACGCCTGGATGGCTGGGCGGCGCATGCGGTAGGGCAGCCAGGATTGCCGCTCGTCCTGCATATGGGCGATATCCAGCCGGTGATAGAATTCCCGCGTCGGATTCCAATCCAGCACGTTCAAATCCACGCGCGGGCAGCCGCGTTTGGCGGCAATCGCCGCGACGGCGGTGATCAGCTTGCGGCCCAGGCCATGGCCGCGCGCATCGGGCAGCACGAACAGATCTTCTATGAACAATCCGGCCCGGCCCTCCCAGGTGGAGTAATTGTAGAGATAGAGCGCGAAGCCCACCGGCCGGCCATCCAGCGCGGCGATCAGCGCCTCGAAGCGGCGCTCCGGGCCGAAACCATCACGCAGCACATCGGCTTCGGTGATCTTCACGCTGCTCATCGGCTCGTGTTCGTATTCGGCCAGGCCGCGCACCAGGGCGACGATGGTGGCGGCATCTTCTGCCAAAGCCGGACGCACGGTTGCTTGCATAATCCTATCCTTCGGTTTTTTGACTCTTGCTCTTGCTCATGGCCGCCAGCAGAACTTCGCCGAACAGCTTGAATTCCGCCGCGCGCTGCGTGCCGGCCCGCCAGGCCAGGCCGATCATGCGCGACGGGCCGGCATTCCAGCTGGCCGGTTCGACCAAGGGCCGCGCCACCACGCCGGTGCCGCGCAGGATGCCGGCATCCAGCGCCAGATCGGGCAGCAGGGTGACGCCCAGACCGTTATCCACCATCTGCACCAGGGTATGCAAACTGGTGGCGGCCAGGCTTTCCGGCTTGGCCGGGCGCGGCAGATGGCAGGCATCCAGCGCATGGTCGCGCAGGCAATGGCCGTCTTCCAGCAGCAGCAGGCTTTCATGCGCCAGCGCCGGCAGCGCCACCTTGCCGCTGGCCGCCAGCGGATGCTCCTTGCGGCAGGCGAAGCGGAAGGCATCGGGAAATAACGGCCAGGTTTCCACCGCCGCCGCCTCGATGGGCAGCGCCAGCAGCAGCAGATCCAGCTTGCCGGCCTGCAATTGCTCGACCAGGCGTTCGGTCAAATCCTCGCGCAGATACAGTTTCAGCTTGGGCAGCTTGCGCCGCAGCGCCGGCAGCACGCGCGGCAGCAGGAAGGGGCTGACCGTGGGGATCACGCCCAGATGCAGCGGCCCGGCCAGCGGCTCGGATTGCGCCCGCGCCAGCAGCACCATCTCCTCGGCCTGATGCAGCAACTCCACCGCCCTGGCCGCCATGGTCTGGCCCAGCGGGGTCAGCACGGTCTTGCGTTTGGTGCGATCCACCAAGGCCGCGCCGAGCAGGGTTTCCAGCTCCTGGATGCCCGCCGAGAGCGTCGATTGCGTGACATTGCAGGCCTGGGCGGCGCGGCCGAAATGTCGGGTTTCCGCCAAAGCCGTCAGATACCGCAGCTGCCGGGGAGAGGGAAGATTTATCATCGAATATTTCGATTAGAGTGACGGATATTATCCGTTTGCTCGATTAAATAACGCCGCCTATCTTCCCGGTCAAGGGAGTTCATCCCCCAGCCCCAGTCTGAAAAAAACATCTGATCAGGAGATCTGAAATGCTTACCATTGGCGATGCCTTCCCCGCTTTCAACCTCAAGGCCGTGGTGTCGATCGACCCGACCAAGGCCTTCACCGACATTTCCGACAAGTCGAATGCCGGCAAGTGGAAGGTCGTGTTCTTCTGGCCGAAGGACTTCACCTTCGTCTGCCCGACCGA
>JAYSEE010000293.1:0-4310 GCA_041914045.1 Ferrovibrio sp.
TCCGCTGGAGATACTCACTCCCAGCGGCTGGTTTCCGGCCCCGCTGCCCGGCCAACCGGATACGGACCAAATGGATGTCGGCACGAAATACGAACAAAACCTCGGCCTGTCGCCGCAATTCACCCTGCCCTGAGCGGGATAAACAAAGCATAATCAATATTTTTTGTAACTCTGGCCGTGGCGTCGTGGCCGCGATGGGGTTATGAAAACGGCCAAAGAACGGTAAAACCGCGAGGGGGAGCGCCAGGGTTCAGGCGTCAGGCGGAGCGTCCGCCTGCAAATGAAACCGGTCTTCAATGCAGCTCGATGCATGACGGCTGGGTCGTATGACGACCGGGTCGTATGTCGGTCGGGCGGCACTCATTCCCTCGCAGTATCCGTTTCGGTTTTTTGGTTCCACTCGTTAGCGGCGGAATCGCCGCGACAATGGAAGGGAAAGTATTGTGAAAGCTCTCGCAACGATGGTCAGGGCCATCAGCGCGCTCAACACCCTCATCGGCAAAACCTTTTCCTGGCTCTCGCTGGGCATCGTGCTGGTTTGCTTTTCGGTGGTGGTGCTGCGCTATTTCTTCAACACCGGCTTCGTCTGGCTGCAGGATCTGTATGTGTGGATGAACGGCATCATGTTCACCGCCGTTGCCGGCTATGTGCTGCTGCAAGGCGGCCATGTCCGGGTCGATATCTTCTACCGGCCGGCCACGATCCGCAGGAAAGCGATCATTGATCTGATCGGCACGGTGATCTTCCTGCTGCCCTTCACCTGGATCGTCGGCTTCTATAGCTGGAATTACGTGAAAAGCTCGTGGAGCATCTACGAGCAATCCGGCAATGCCGGCGGCCTGCATGGCCTGTATATCTTGAAAACCTTCATCCTGGTCTTTGCCGGTCTGGTTGCCCTGCAAGGCCTGGCGATGCTGGCGCGTTCGGTTTTGGTGCTGCGGAATCAAGAAGACCTGCTGCCCGAAAACCTCCGTTATAAGCTGGAGGAGTAAGGCGATGGGCGGTCTTTTCATCGGCGAGATTCTCGCCATCCTGATGTTCTTCGGCATCATCGGCGTGTTGATGCTGGGCTATCCGGTCGCCTTCTCGCTGGCCGGCACCTCGCTGGTTTTCGGCGCGATCGGCTGGGCGGTCGGCGCCTTCGATCCTTCCAATTTCGGCAGCATCGCCAGCCGCTATGTCGGCTCGATGACCAATGAAGTGCTGGTGGCGGTGCCGCTGTTCGTGTTCATGGGCGTGATGCTGGAAAGCTCGAAGATAGCCGAACAATTGCTGATCACCATGGGCCGTTTGTTCGGCAGCCTGCGCGGCGGCCTCGGCCTGTCGGTGGTGCTGGTGGGCGCGCTGCTCGCCGCCTCCACCGGCGTGGTGGGCGCAACCGTGGTGACCATGGGTCTGCTCAGCCTGCCGGCGATGATGCGTGCCGGCTACGATCCCAAGCTGGCCACCGGCGTTATCTGCGCCTCCGGCACGCTGGGGCAGATCATTCCGCCCTCCACCATCCTGATCTTCATGGGCGACATGCTCGCCGGCATGAACAGCCAGGTGCAGATGGCGAAAGGCAATTTCGCGCCTTCGGTGGTTTCGGTGGGCGATCTGTTCGCCGGCGCTTTCCTGCCCGGCTTGGTGCTGGTCGCGCTTTATGCCGGCTGGGTGATCTTCAAGGCGTTCACCGATCCGGAAAGCTGCCCGGCGCTGGAAGTGACCGCCGAGGAACGCCGCACCTTGGGCCGCGACGTGGCCGTGGCGCTGATCCCGCCGATGGTGCTGATCGTGGCTGTGCTGGGCAGCATTCTGGCTGGCATCGCCACTGCGACCGAAGCCGCTTCGGTGGGCGCCATCGGCTCCACCGTGATGGCGGCCCTGCGCGGCCGGCTGAATTTCGAAGTGCTGCGCCACACCGCGCGCTCCACCGCCGAAATCACCTGCATGGTATTCATCATCATCTTCGGCGCCTCGGTGTTTTCCATCGTGTTCCGCATGATGGGCGGCGATGCGCTGGTGGAGGATCTGCTCAAGAGCTTGCCTGGCGGCCAGCTCGGCGCGGTCATCTTTGTGATGGCGCTGATGTTCGTGCTCGGCTTCATTCTCGACACCTTCGAGATCATCTTCATCGTGATCCCGATCACCGCGCCGATCCTGCTGGCGATGGATGTCGATCCGGTCTGGCTGGGCGTGATGGTGGGCGTGAATCTGCAAACCAGCTTCCTTACCCCGCCCTTCGGCTTCTCGCTGTTCTATCTGCGCGGCGTGGCGCCCAGCAGCATATCCACCGGCGCGATCTACAAGGGCATCATTCCCTTCGTGGCGTTGCAGGTGGTGGCGATGGCCATGTTGTATATCTTCCCGGAACTGGCCACCTGGCTGCCCAAGGTGATCTTCGGCAAATAAGCCGGCCGGATATTCCGGACGTAAAAAAAGGGCCCGTCTTGCGACGGGCCCTTCTCTTTTGCGTTTGCCGCAGAGGTTCTTTTGCCGCTGGGGGCTAAGCTTAGAGCTTGAAATACTTCTCGCGGGCGACCAGGAACGGGCTGTCGGTGCCGCGGGTGCGGGTGCGCAGGATTTCCAGCGAGGCGATGAAGCTCTCGGCGGTCTTCTTGGTCAGCGGATCGTCGCTGTTGCGCACGGCGGTGATCACTTCCTTCGCCGCGTCGGCGCCGGCCTTGAGGATTTCCTCGGGGAATTGCAGGGCCTTCACGCCATGCTTTTCCACCAGGGTCTTCAGGGCCACCGGATCGTTGGCATAGAAGTCGGAAGCGGTGTGGTCGTATTCGGCCTGGCAGGCATTCTCGACGATCGCCTGCAAATCCTTCGGCAGCGCCGAATACTTGCTCTTGTTCACCACCGCCTCGGTGGCGAGGCCCGGCTCGATGAAGCTCGGGAAGTAGTAGTTCTTGGCGATCTGGTGGAAGCCCAGCGCGAGGTCGTTATACGGACCCACGAATTCGGCGGCATCCAGGGCGCCCGATTGCAGGGCCTGGAAGATTTCGCCGGCGGCGAGGTTCACCACGGTGGCGCCCAGCTTTTCCCAGGTCTGGCCGCCCAGGCCAGGCGTGCGGAACTTCAGGCCCTTGATGTCGGCCACGCCGGTCAGCTCCTTGCGGAACCAGCCGCCGGCCTGGGTGCCGGTATCGCCCGACAGGAAGCCCTTCACGCCGAACTTGTCGTAGATCTCATCCCAGATCTGCTGGCCGCCCATGAAGCGCACCCAGGCGGCGAGTTCGCGCGAGGTCATGCCGTAGGGCACGCCGGTGAAGAAGGACAGGCCGCGATTCTTGCCCTGCCAGTAATAGGCGGCGCCATGGCTCATTTCGGCCGAGCCCTGGATCACCGCGTCCAGCGCCTGGAGCGGCGGCACCAGTTCGCCGGCGGCGAAAACGCGCACGGTCAGGCGGCCGTCCGACATGTCGTTGATGCGCTTGGCCAGACGCTCGGCGCCGACGCCGAGGCCAGGGAAATTCTTCGGCCAGGTGGTGACCATGCGCCACTGCACGCGGCCCTGCGACAGCGCGGGGCTCGGGAAAGCGGCAGACGTGGCGGCGCCGGCGACACCGGCCAGGGCGGCGCCCTTCAGGAAAAGACGACGTTTCATTGCTTGGATATCCTCCCAGAGTGATGTCAACGCAGTACGTTGACCTTGCTTCAAGTTTGGCAACTTTAGCGGCGGCAGGCAAGCCCCTTGCCTTTCAAGTCACGGTTTTTGCAGCTTTTTTCCCTGCGTATGACTTGTCGAGGCTGGCTGATTTTTAACCCTGCCCGAAAATCAGACCTTGAATCCGATCCGGAAGCCGCCCCAATGCCGGCCCTGAATATTTATCGGCGCGGATGCATCTTTCATCAGCACGAAATTGCCGCCGCCCATATCGCGCCGATAGCATTGCAGCAGATAGGGCTTGGTGCTCTGGCCGCAGGCCAGCCCCACTGGATCGTTGAAAATGCGGCGGTTGCGGCAATTGGCGGCGTTCCAGACCGGGTCGGCGCTCTGCGGCTGGCTGTATTTCAGATTATGGGTGGGCAGATAGCCATTGCGATCCACCGTGGCGCAGAAGGCGATGGCGTTGTTGGAGTCCAGCACGGGCTCCTGGATCGCCGGCAAGTTGGCGTCGGTGAAGGCGACGAAGCGGGTGAGGAATTGCTGCGGGTTGCTGCCCGGCACCGGGCGATAGGTTTCGTCGAAGAAATCCTCCAGCCGCATCTCGCCCTGGGCGATGGCGCGCTCGAACAAATCCTCGATCCGCGCCGCCGCGTCGCGCGCCGCCGTCACATAGGGCCGGTCGGCCGGCGTGGTGATATAGGCGGTCTGCGCCGCC
>JAYSEE010000294.1:0-4252 GCA_041914045.1 Ferrovibrio sp.
CCAGTTCATCGCCGGCAAGGAAAGCACCCAGGAAGAATTCTTCCATACCTTCAATACGCTCTGCGATCAGAACCGCCAGATCATCGTGTCCGGCGACCGCTCGCCCTCGGATCTGGAAGGCATCGAGGAGCGCATGCGTTCCCGCCTCGGCTGGGGCCTGGTGGTGGATATTCATCCCACCGATTTCGAGCTCCGGCTCTCCATCCTGCAGGCCAAGGCCGAGCGCACCGGCATGCGCAACATTCCGGCCGAGGTGCTGGAATTCCTTGCCCGCCGCATCACCTCCAATATCCGCGAACTGGAAGGCGCGCTGAACCGCATTTCGGCCTATTCCAGCCTGGTGGGCCGGCCGATCACGGTCGCTTCGGCGCAGGAAGTGCTGGCCGATCTGCTGCGCGCAAATGATCGCAAAGTGACGATCGAGGAAATCCAGAAGCGCGTGGCCGAGCATTTCTCGATCCGCTTCGCCGACATGCATTCGCCCCGTCGCGCCCGCGCCGTGGCGCGCCCGCGCCAGGTGGCGATGTATCTCGCCAAGCAGCTTACCTCGCGCAGTCTGCCCGAGATCGGGCGCAAATTCGGCGGCCGCGACCACACCACGGTGATGCATGCCGTGCGCAAGATCGAGGAGCTGCGCGAGATAGATTCCGCCTTCGCGGAGGATATCGACTTGCTGCGCCGCAAGCTGGAAGGCTAAGGCACCTTATTATTTATAAAAATCAATAGTTTGCACCCCTTTCGCGTTGCCGCGAAAGGGTGGGTGCGGGCACGCTGAATCGCTCGCCTAGAACCATCGGGTTTGATATACTCCTTCGACTCGGCGGGTGGGCCGTCGGGGGAGGCAACATTCCCGGTTTTCAGCCATGAAACTCACTATCGAGCGTGCCGTTCTGTTGACCGCTCTCAGCCATGTGCAAAGCGTGGTGGAGCGCCGGAACACCATCCCCATTCTCTCGAATGTGCTGCTGGAAGCCCAGGATAGCGGCTTGGCGATCACCGCCACCGATCTGGATATCGCAGTCGTCGAAAATCTCGCCGCCAAGGTCGCCAAGCCGGGCGCCACCACGGTTGCGGCCCATACCTTCTACGACATCGTGCGCAAGCTGCCCGATGGCTCGGAAGTCGAGTTGACCTTCTCGGCCGCCGACCAGCGCCTGGAACTGCGCGCCGGCCGCTCCAGCTTCAAGCTCTCCTGCTTGCCGAAGGAAGATTTCCCGGTGATGGCGGCGGGCGACCTGCCCAACAGCTTCAGCCTGCCGGCCGATCAGCTGCGCCGCCTGATCGACAAGACCCGCTTCGCCATCTCCACCGAGGAGACGCGCTACTATCTCAACGGCATCTACGTGCATGCCGCCAGCAGCGCCGGCGTGCCGATGCTGCGCGCCGTCGCCACCGATGGCCATCGCCTGGCGCGGGTGGAAAGCCCGCTGCCGACCGGCGCCGCCGGCATGCCCGGCGTGATCGTGCCGCGCAAGACCGTGGGCGAATTGCGCAAGCTGCTGGATGGCGCATCCGGCGACGTGACGATCTCGCTGTCGGATACCAAGATCCGCTTCGCCTTCGCCGAACTTGTGCTGGTGTCCAAGCTGATCGACGGCGCTTTCCCCGAATACGAGCGGGTGATCCCGCGCGACAACGATAAGGTGATGGAAGTGGATGCCAAGGCATTCGCCGCCGCCGTGGATCGCGTGGCCACCATCTCCACCGAGAAGAGCCGCGCCGTGAAGCTGACGCTGAAATCGGAAGGGCTGGAGCTTTCCGCCAACAGCCCGGATCAGGGCTCGGCCTCGGAATTGCTCACCATCGCCTATAGCGCCGCGCCCATCGAGGTCGGCTATAACTCGAAATATCTGCTCGATATCGCCGGCCAGATCGAGGGCGAGAATGCCCGCTTCCTGCTGGCCGACGCCCTGGCGCCCACCATCGTGCGCGATCCGTCCGACGATGGCGCGCTCTATGTGCTGATGCCGATGCGCGTGTGATGGGGCGGATCGACGCGGCGCGGGGAGAAATCGGGGCGGACGGAGCGGCAAGCACGGCGCTGCTGAGCCTGTCGCTGCACGATTTCCGCAACCACCGCGCCTTGTCGCTCAAATTATCCGGCCGTCCGGTGGTGCTCACCGGCCCCAACGGCGCGGGCAAGACCAATATCCTCGAAGCCATCTCCTTCCTGTCGCCGGGCCGCGGCCTGCGCCGCGCCAAGCTGTCCGAACTCTGCTGCGAAAGCGGCGCGGGGAATTGGGCCGTGCATGCCGAGGTGCAGACCCTGCATGGGCCGATCGCCATCGGCACCGGGCTGGCCGAAACTGCCGAGGATGAAGAGGTCGCCGAACGCCGCGCGCTGCGCATCAATGGCGAGCCTGCCTCCAGCGCGAATATCCTGAGCGAATATCTCGATCTGGTCTGGCTCACGCCGCAGATGGACCGGCTGTTCGTCGATGGCATGTCCACCCGCCGCCGCTTCATGGATCGTCTGGTCTATGGCCTGGAAGGCGGCCATGCCCGGCAGGTCACGGCCTATGAGAAGGCGATGCGCGAACGCAACCGCCTGCTGAAGAACGGCTACAGCCCCGATCCGTCCTGGCTCGGCGCGCTGGAAGCCCGCATGGCCGAGCATGGCCTGGCGATTGCCGCCGCCCGGCGCGGCGGACTGGCGCGCATCGAAGCCGGCATGGAACTGGAGAATGCCGGCAGCGTGTTTCCGCGCGCCCGGCTTTCGGCGCGCGGCCTGCTGGAAAGCTGGCTCGACGATATGCCGGCTTTGGCGGCGGAAGAGAAATTCCGCGCTCTGCTGGCCGAGCGGCGCGGCATCGACCGCGAGGCGGGGGCCGCCACGGAAGGGCCGCACCGCTCGGATCTCTCGGTCTGGCATCGCGAGCGCGACCGCGCCGCCGAAGGCTGTTCCACCGGCGAGCAGAAGGCTTTGCTGATCGCCATCACGCTTGCCAATGCGCGGCTGATCCGCGAGCGCAAGGGGGCCGCGCCCTTGCTGCTGCTGGATGAAGTCTCCGCGCATCTGGATGCCACGCGCCGCGCCGCGCTTTATGCCGAGTTGCTCGATCTCGGCGGCCAGGCCTGGCTGACCGGCACCGACCCCGAATTGTTTCACGGCCTGGGCGCCCGGGCCGAATTCTTCTCCGTTGCCGATGGCGCCGTATCGCCGCGCCCGGCGCTTGTGTGAGGTTGAACGAAGACCATGAGTGAAGCCAGCAAGGATAATGCCGCCGCCAATGGCGAAGGCTACGATTCCTCCGCCATCAAGGTGCTGAAGGGCCTGGATGCGGTGCGCAAGCGCCCGGGCATGTATATCGGCGATACCGACGATGGCTCGGGCCTGCATCACATGGTCTACGAGGTGGTGGACAACGCCATAGACGAAGCCCTGGCCGGCTATTGCGATATCGTGCGCGTGGTGCTCAATCCCGATGGCTCCTGCACGGTGAGCGACAATGGGCGCGGCATCCCGGTGGATATCCATCCCGAGGAAGGCGTGTCGGCCGCCGAAGTGATCATGACGCAGCTGCATGCCGGCGGCAAATTCGACCAGAATTCCTACAAAGTCTCCGGCGGCCTGCATGGCGTGGGCGTGTCGGTGGTGAACGCGCTGTCCGAATGGCTCGATCTGCGCGTCTGGCGCGAGGGCAAGGCGCATTACATGCGCTTCCGCCATGGCCATGCCGAAGCGCCGCTGGCCGTGGTGGGTGCATCCGATGGCAAGCGCGGCACCGAAGTCACCTTCCTGCCGTCGCCCGCCACTTTCACCAAGACCGAATTCGATTTCGCCACCCTGGAGCGCCGCCTGCGCGAGTTGGCCTTCCTGAATTCCGGCGTGCGCGTGGTGCTGGAAGACCTGCGCGGCGTGGAGCCGAAATCCGTCGAGCTGTTCTACGAGGGCGGCGTGGAGGCTTTCGTCGGCTATCTCGACCGCAACAAGACGCCACTGCATAAGCCGCCGGTGGTGATCCGCGGCGAGCGCGACGGCATCGCCATCGACGTGGCGCTGCAATGGAACGACGGTTATCACGAAGCCGTGCTCTGCTTCACCAACAATATTCCGCAGCGCGACGGCGGCACCCATCTGGCCGGCTTTCGCGGCGCGCTCACCCGCTGCATCAACAAATACGCCGAGGAGAGCGGCATCCTGAAGAAAGAGAAGGTGGCCTTGTCCGGCGAGGATAGCCGCGAGGGCCTTACCTGCGTGCTCAGCGTGAAGGTGCCGGATCCGAAATTCTCCTCGCAGACCAAGGACAAG
>JAYSEE010000295.1:0-1416 GCA_041914045.1 Ferrovibrio sp.
CTCGATCTTGTCGCCCATGGCGAAGATCGCTTCCGGATTGGGGCCGATGAAGGCGATGCCGGCTTTCGCCAAGGCTTCGGAGAATTCCTCGTTCTCGGACAGGAAGCCATAGCCCGGATGCACGGCCTGCGCGCCGGTGCGCTTGCAGGCATCGATGATCTTGTCGATCACCAGATAGCTTTCGGCGGCAGCCGACGGGCCGATATGGATCGCCTCGTCGGCCATGCGCATATGCAGCGCGCCGTCATCGGCGTCGGAATAGACCGCCACGGTCTTGATGCCGAGCTTGCGGCAGGTCTTGATCACGCGGCAGGCGATTTCGCCGCGATTGGCGATCAGGATCTTATCGAACAGTTTACCCGCCTTGGGAGCGGCAACTTTGCTCACGGTCTTCTTTGCCATCGTCTTGCGCTCGCTCACAGGGGGATATTGTCGTGCTTCTTCCAGGGATTCTGCAGCTCCTTGTCGCGCAGCAGCGCGAGCGAGCGGGCGATCCTGTAGCGCGTGTTATGCGGCATGATCACATCGTCGATGAAGCCGCGATGGCCGGCCACGAAGGGGTTGGCGAATTTCTGCCGGTATTCCTCGGTGCGCGCCGCGATCTTGTCGGCATCGCCGATCTCGGAGCGGAAGATGATCTCCACCGCGCCTTTCGGGCCCATCACCGCGATCTCCGCCGTGGGCCAGGCATAATTCACGTCGCCGCGCAGATGCTTGCTGCTCATCACGTCATACGCGCCGCCATAGGCCTTGCGGGTGATGACGGTGATCTTCGGCACGGTGGCCTCGCCATAGGCGAACAGCAGCTTGGCGCCATGCTTGATGATGCCGCCGTATTCCTGCGCGGTGCCGGGCAGGAAGCCGGGCACGTCGACGAAGGTGACGATCGGAATTTCGAAGCAATCGCAGAAGCGCACGAAGCGTGCCGCCTTGCGCGATGAGTCGATATCCAAGCAGCCGGCCAGCACCATCGGCTGATTGGCCACGATGCCCACCGGCTGGCCGCCGATGCGGGCGAAGCCGGTGAGGATATTCTTGGCGAAGCTGGGCTGGATTTCGAAGAAATCGCCCTCGTCCACCACCTTCTCGATCAGTTCCTTCATATCGTAGGGCTTGTTCGGATTGGGCGGCACCAGGGTGTCGAGCGACATCTCCATGCGGTCGATGGGATCGAAGCTCTCGCGCAAAGGCGGGCGTTCGCGATTGCTGAGCGGCAGGAAGCCCATCAGGCGGCGGGTCTGCGCAATCGCCTCGATGTCGTTCTCATAGGCGTTGTCGGCCACCGAGGATTTGGTGGTATGCGTAATGGCGCCGCCGAGCTGTTCCTGCGTCACAACTTCTTGCGTCACCGTCTTCACCACATCGGGGCCGGTGACGAACATGTAGCTGCTGTCCTTCACCATGAAGATGAAGTCG
>JAYSEE010000295.1:1426-4211 GCA_041914045.1 Ferrovibrio sp.
CCCATGATCACCGAAATCTGCGGCACCACGCCCGAGGCCAGCACGTTGCGCTGGAACACGTCGGCATAGCCGGCGAGGCTGTCCACGCCTTCCTGGATGCGGGCGCCGCCGCTGTCGTTGAGGCCGATGACGGGCGCGCCGACTTTCATCGCCTGATCCATGATCTTGCAGATCTTCTTGGCATGGCTGGCCGAGAGCGAACCGCCGAACACGGTGAAATCCTGGCTGAACACGAAGACCAGGCGGCCGTTGATGGTGCCCGATCCGGTAACCACGCCATCGCCGGCCACCTTCTGGCTGTCCATGCCGAAATCGGTGCAATCATGCTCCATGAACATATCCCACTCCTCGAAGGAGCCGGGATCGAGCAGCAATTCCAGGCGTTCGCGCGCCGTCAGCTTGCCCTTGGCATGCTGGGCGGCAATGCGCTTGTCGCCGCCGCCGAGCCGCGCCTCGGCGCGCTTTTCCTCGAGTTGCCGGATGATGTCTTGCATGAATTGTCCCCGCTAAAACCCGGCTGAACCGACACGCCGGATGACACCGATCTTACAGTCGCATGGCGACGCATAGCATACTGTTTCGCAGCGCAAAATAGCCGGCTCGCCATCGCAAGATACAATCTTACAAATCTTGCCGGAATTCCGTAACAAGTTGCAATAAATGCGTTTTTTTGGGTAGCAATCGTGCGCTGATATATTAAGATCAGCTACGCCGGCGCATGCCCGCGGGCATTTCCGGCAGGCGGCAATCGGTCAGATCGGCGCCATCCAGCAGAGCGCGCGCGAGATCGGCTTCGTCCATCACCGCGTTTTTCAACTGCGCGCCGCGCAGGTCGGCCGAGCGCAGCAGGCTGCGGCTGAGGTTGACCGGGAAATAGCGCCCGCCCCCCACCGTCAACGGGCCCAGATTGGCATCGCGCAGATCGGCGCGCACCAGATGCGCGCCCGTGAGATTCGCGCCGCGCAAATCTGCGCCCATGAGGTTGGCATCGCGCAGATCGGCATCCATCAGCTTCGCGCCTTGCAGCATCGCGCGCTCGAGATTAAGGCCCTGCAAAACCGAACCGCGCAGATTGGCGCCGGTAAGAATGACGCCCTGGCGCGGACCGATGCCGCGCAAATCCAGTTCGCTGAAATCGAACAGCTTGCCCTGCTGGCCTCCGGTGCCCACCCAGGCGGCATAGAGCTTGAACGCCTCGTCGATGGAGACGCCGAGATCGCTCAACGGGCGGCCCTTGCGCTTGTCGTCCAGCACGCCCTGAATATCCGCGCCGGACATCATGGCGTTTTCCAGCTTCGCGCCCACCATCACCGCGCCGCGCAAAGTGGCATCCTTCAGGTTCGCGCCGGAAAGATCGGCCCCGGAAAGATTGGCGCCTTCCAGCCGCGCGGCGGCCAGATTGGCGCGGGTCAGCACGCAATTGACCATGATCGCATCGGTGAAATCGGTGCGTCCCGCGCTCACGCCGGAAAGATCGGCACCGGTCAGATCGGCCGCCGTCATCTTCGCGCCGCCGAGATCGACGGGATCGTGATCGGGCTTCTTGATATGCACATTGCCGAACTTGTCGCGCTCGGCCACCACGCCGTCGCGCATATCCGCATCCAGCAGCCGCGCGCCGGTCAGATCCGCGCCGCGCAGCGACGCGCCGCGCAGATCGGCGCGATCCAGCCGCGCGCCTTGCAGATTTGCGCCGCGCAAATCGCAAGCATAGAGCACGGCCTGGCTCAGATTGGTTTCGGCGAGATTGGCACCCTGCATCTTGCAGCCGGTGAAATCGGCGCCAGCCAGGTCGGCGCCGGCCATGGTCAGATTGGACAAATCGCGAAATTGGAAAATGCTGCGCCGACCGCCAGACAGCCTCTGGCGGTATTTTTCATGATCGGCGATGGCGGCAAGCAACTCGCCGTACCCAACCTTGGGACGCTGCCGATTATCCTTACGCCCAGCGGACACCCAATATCCCTCGAAAAGCTGAAAGCCCCCGTAAATCCAACAGCATGATCCGCTGCATGGCTTTGCGCCACACACTTGCTGATTCAGGATTTGCGGGCGGACAGTACCGCCCTAGCGCAGCACCTGCAACAACAAACAACTGCTCATAAATAATGCAACCTACTGCTACTACAGGTGGATATTAAAGGTTAAATTTTTTTGGCGCGCCCACAAATTTAGCATTTCAAAGTGTAATATAAGAGTTTTATCATTAATCGGTGATTGCGCTCGGATGCGAGGTCGGGACATGCGAAATTCTGCGAATTCTGACAAAATCGACATAATTTCCATTCTTACACTGGGGATTCTTTCGCTGCTGATCTTCTCGCCTGTGCTTCAAGGCGGCATGCCTGGCTGGCGCGAGGCGGCGATTGCAGCGGCAACCGCGGCAGCGATCCTTCTCGTGGCAATTTCACGACGCAAACACGGCATTGCCGCCGAATCGGAAGCCGCGGCATCGCAGCAGATAAAGGCGCGGCTCGCGCTGCTGGAAAGCGCGCTGGCCAACCTGGACGCCAATGTGATGATGGCCGACAACGACGGCAAGATCATCCTGGTCAACCGCTCGATCCACCGCATGTTCAAGGCGGCGCAAAGCGACCTGCGCCGCTGGCTGCCGGATTTCGATCCCGACAAATTGCTCGGCGAGAATTTCGACCGCTTCCATAAGGACCGCAATCATCAACGCAATCTGATCGCCCATCTCAGCGCCAGCCATCGCGGCCGCGCCGAAACCGCCGGCCATGTGTTCGATGTAGTGGCCAATCCGCTGTTCGATGCCGATGGCAAG
>JAYSEE010000296.1:0-4200 GCA_041914045.1 Ferrovibrio sp.
GTTGGCCAGATTCAGCATGGCATCGCAGGTGACCACGCCTTCCTTCTTGCCGCCGCCGGTCAGATGATGCAC
Organism: Ferrovibrio sp.; assembly: GCA_041914045.1. Lineage (GTDB taxonomy): Bacteria > Pseudomonadota > Alphaproteobacteria > Ferrovibrionales > Ferrovibrionaceae > Ferrovibrio. Next base: position 73 of record JAYSEE010000296.1, read on the forward strand.
GCCGCCGAGCGACAGCATCTGCGAGCCGTATTCCATGGTGGTGACATGCCCGATGGCCTCGCCATCCACCCGCACCGCCGCCTGTTCGGGGCCGAGATAGCGGTCGGTATCAATCTTCACCTTCAAGCCGCAATAGCTGAAGATGCCTTCGGTCACCACGGTGATGGTATCCACGCCCTGGCGCTGCGAGGCGACGATGAACGGCGCGGGCTTGTAATCGGGATAAGTCGTGCCGGCGCCGATGCCGGTCACGAAGGTCGGCGCCTGCCACTGGCCGTCCCAGGCTTCGCTGCCGGCAAGGAAAGGCACCACGCCGGAATTCGATTGCACGGCCTGCTGCGTGATGACCAACGGATCGACGCGGGTGAGCACGCCTTCCACATTGGCATAACGGTCGCAGGCGCCGGCCTTGCCGGGCCGGATGCGGCAAAGCACCGGACAGGCGTCGCAACGCACGACATCAGCCCCTTTGCTTTCGGGAGTCTCAGTGGTGGCGAGCGTCATGCCGGCAGCGCCTCCTTCGCCTGCGATGCAGCCTGCATGGCCTTGCGCAGGCGATGCGGCAATATCGGAACCTGAGTAACGCGGATGCCGGTGGCATGGCGGATGCCGCCCAGAATGGCCGGCGCGGTGGGCACCAGGCCCGGCTCGCCGACGCCCTTGGCCCCGAACGGCCCCAACGGCTCGGCATCCTCGATCAGCATCACTTCGATCTCGGGCATGTCCCCCACGGTGGGGATGAGATAATCGTGCAGATTCTCGGTGCGGCCCGGCAGATATTCCTCCATCAGCGCCAGGCCCAGGCCTTGCGCGATGCCGCCTTGAATCTGGCCTTCCACCTGCTGCGGGTTGATGGCGCGGCCCACATCATGGGCGGCCGCCATTTTCAGCACCCGCACCTTGCCGAGTTCGATATCCACTTCCACCAGCGCGATCTGCGCCGCGAAAGCATAAGTGGCATAGGGAATGCCCTGGCCGTTTTCATCCGGCATCGTGGTGGGCGGATCGAAGCGGCCCTCGCCCAGCAGCACATCGCCATCCGCATTCAAACGCGGCAAATCCGCCAGCTTGATCGCGCGCGCCGCCGAACCCTCGCCGATGCGCAATTCGCCATCGGCCACCTGGATCGTGGCATCCTCGGCGGCATTGGCAAGCCGCAATATCTGCCGCCGCAGATCGAAGCCGGCTTCCTGCGCCGCGCGGCCGGATACGAAGGTCTGGCGCGAAGCCGAGGTCTTGCCGGCATCGGCGGTGCGGTCGGTATCGCCGGCGATCAGATCGAACAACGCCATCGGCGCGCCCACGGCATCGGCGACGATCTGCGTCATGATGGTGTTGGAGCCCTGGCCGATATCCAGCGCGCCGTTATAAAGCATGAAGCGGCCATCGACGCGCAGGCTCACCCGCATGATGGAGGGATTGGACAACGACGTATTGCCGATGCCGTACCACATGCAGCCGATGCCCACGCCGCGCTTCACGCTTTTGCGGCGGGCATTGAAGCCCTCGGCGGCATCATGCCATTCCTGCCAGCGCTCGGCCAAGGCATCCAGGCAAGCCGGCAGGCCGGCGGAATGCTCCATCAACTGACCGGTGGCCGTGGTCTGCCCCACGCGCAAGGCATTGCGGCGGCGCATCTCCAGTCGATCCAAACCAAGCTGTTCGGCCAGATCGTCCATCATGCATTCATGCGCGATGGCGGCTTGCGGCACGCCGAAGCCGCGGAAAGCGCCGGCCGGCGATGCATTGGTGAAAAACGCCCGGCCCCAGTTATGCACATGCGGCACGAAATACGGCCCCGCGGCATGCACCGGCACGCGGTTGGCGACGGTCGGCCCCCAGCTGGCATAAGCGCCGGTATCGAAATCGGCATTGGTGCGCACGGCCTGCAAGCGGCCTTCCGCATCGGCGCCGAATTTCACCGTCACCGTGGCGGGATGGCGCTTGGTGCTGGCCGCCATGCTTTCCGGCCGCGTGTAGATGCAGGCCACCGGCCGATCCAGCAGCCAGGTCGCCACCGCCAGCAAGGGCTGCACCGACAGATCGAGCTTGCCGCCGAAGCCGCCGCCGCAAGCCGTGGGCACGATGCGGATGCGGTCCGGCGTCATGCGCATCAGGTTGGCCACTTCGTCGCGATCCATGTAAGGCGTCTGCGTGGTGGCATGGATTTCGATGCGCTCGCCCACCCGCCTGGCCCAGCCGGCCTCCGGCTCGATATAGGCATGTTCCACGAAAGCGGTCTGGAAAAGGCCTTCCGACAGTGCCGCGCAGGCGCCGAAAGCGGCATCAGCATCGCCGCGGATTACGCCGCCTTCCAGCAGCAGGTTGCCCGGCTTGTCGGCCTGCACCAGTTGATCGGCGGCAATCGCCGCCTGCACGCCATGGATCGGAATTTCCGGCGCATAGCTGATCGGAATATCCGCGTCGCGCACGCTTTCCACGGCTGTTTTGCTGCCCACCAAAGCCAACACCGCTTCGCCGCGATAGCGCACGATGCCATCGGCCAGCACCGGCTGATCCTTGATATGCGGATAGATGCCATAGCCGTTGAAAGGCACATCGGCCGGCGTCAGCACCCGCACCAGGCCGGGATATTTTTGCAGCAGCGGCGCGGTATCGCCGAGCGTGAAGCTGGCGCGGTGATGCGGCGCGCGGACGATGCGCAGCCATAGCGCATCGGCGGGAACCGTATCGGCGCCATAGCGCTCGTGACCGCGCAGCTTGGGCAAGCCGTCCACCTTGGCGGCACGCGCCCCCACGGCCTCGTTCTGCGCCGGCGCATCCGGCAGCGGCAAGGTGCGCGCCGCCGCCAGCACTGCTTCCACGATCTTTTGATAGCCGGTGCAGCGGCACAGCACGCCGCCCAAGGCATCCATCGCCTCCTGCCGCGTCGGCCTGGCCTTCGCAGCCAGCAATTCGGTGGCGGCGATCAGCATGCCGGGGGTGCAGATGCCGCATTGCGCGGCGCCATGCGCCAGGAAGGCGCGCTGCAAACGCGACAACGTGCCATGCGCTTCCAGCCCTTCCACGGTAACGACCGGCTTGCCTTCCGCCTGCGCCGCAGGCGTGAGGCAGGCGCAGACCTGCTTGCCGTCCATCAGCACGGTGCAAGCGCCGCAATCGCCGGCATTGCAGCCGATCTTGGTGCCGGTGAGGCCGAGATCCTCGCGCAGCAGATCGGCCAGCCGCTTGTTGCCGGGGCCTTGATACTCATGGGGCTTGCCATTGACGAACAGACGCATGGCTCAACTCTTCTGCGAGGCCAAGGCGGCAATCGCCCGGCGTGTCAGGGTCATGGCCGCATCGCGCCGATAAGCGGCGTCGGCACGGATATCGTCGATCGGGGCCAGAGCGGCGAAATGCTCCGGCCGCACGCGTTGCGCCAGGGCCGGCGAAATTTTCTGGCCCACCAGGGCTTGTTCGAGGTCCGGCAAACGCTGCGCCGCCGCCGAGCAGGCCCCGATGGCCAAGCCGGCTTGCCGCACCAAGCCATCTTCAACCTCAAGCACCAGACCCGCCATGGCAATCGAAATCACCAGATAGCGCCGCGCGCCGAGTTTCAGGAAAACGCTGCGCGCCGCATGCGCCGGCTTGGGCAGCAGAATCGCCGCCACCAATTCGCCTGGCTGCAATTGCGTGCGGCGATTCCCGCTGATGAACTGGGTCAGCGGCAATTCGCGCCGCCCGGCCTTGCTTCGCAATTCCAGCCGGGCATTCATCGCCATCAGCATCGGCGCGCCATCGGCGGCGGGCGACGCATTGCACAGGTTGCCGGCCAGGGTGCCGGCATTCTGCACCTGCGCGCCGCCCACTTCGCGGGCCGCCTGGCGCAGTCCATCGAAGAAGGACGGCAGATCGCCGGCCGCCAGTTCGCTCCAGGTGACGGTGGCGCCGATGCGCCAATGATCGGCATTGTCATGAATGCCGTGCAAATCGGGAATCGCGGTGATGTCGAGCAGGTCGTCATCCAAAGGCTTGCCCACCCGGGCCGGGTAATAATCCGTGCCGCCGGCCAGGATCATCGGCGGCTGCGGCGCCGCCAAAATCGCCAGAGCCTCATTCAAATCGGCCGGACGCAGATACGCCGCCATTACGCTTGCCCCCTTGGTATCCGATGCCTGCATCATC
>JAYSEE010000297.1:0-4192 GCA_041914045.1 Ferrovibrio sp.
CAAGCGCAGCGGCAAGGGCGGCTGCATCCTGTATTGGACCCTGGCGCCGGATTGCACCGGCGTGTTCATCGCCATTGATGGCCGCGAGCATTACACCATGCAGCGCCATATCCTGGGCGAGGAGGAACTTGAGAGCTTCGATGCTCATGCCGCCGTGCGCCGCGCCATCGGCGCCGATGTGGATTTCGAGATCATCACCATCCAGCCCTGGGTGCCGCGCCAATTGGTGGCCGGGCGTTATCGCGATGGCAATGTCTTCCTGCTCGGCGATGCCGCGCATCTGCTGTCGCCCACTGGCGGCTTCGGCATGAATACCGGCATCGGCGATGCGGTGGATATCGGCTGGAAACTGGCTGGCGTGCTGCAAGGCTGGGCCGATGCGGCGATTCTCGACAGCTACGAAAGCGAGCGCCGGCCGATTGCCTGGCGCAACGCGGTGGAAGCCACCGACAATCGCTCCAGCCTGCATGCAAGTGCCGAATTGACGGCGGAGATCGAGGCGGATAGCCCGCGCGGCGAAGCCATGCGCGCCGCCCTGGCCGAGAAGCTGAAATTGCAGCGCAAGCATTTCGCCGCCGTCGGCATCCATCTCGGCTATCGCTACGAGGATTCGCCGATCTGCATTCCCGATGGAACGCCGGCGCCGCCCGACGACCCCCAGCAATACGTGCCGGTGGCGCGGCCCGGTTCGCGCGCGCCGCATTTCTGGCTGGCGCCGGGCACTTCGATCCTCGATCTGTTCGGCAATGGCTTCACCTTGCTGCGGCTTGGCGCGGCGGCGCCCGATGCATCCGGATTCCAGCGCGCCGCCGAACAATGCGGCCTGCCGCTCACGGTCCATCACGTACAGGATGCCAAGGCGGTGGAACTCTACGGCGCGGCCCTGGTGCTGGTGCGGCCCGATGGCCATGTGGCCTGGCGCGGCGATGCCATGCCTGCCGACCCGCTCGGCATCATCGACCGCGCGCGCGGAGCCGGCCCGCAACCGATCAGCCAGGTGGCATGAACGCCTGGAAGCAAAAAAACGGGAGGGGTGGGACATGAAGAAATGGTTGGCGGCGGCCTTATTGGCCGTTGGGATGGGGCATGCCGTCTCGGCGTCGGCCCAGGAAGTCACCTTGGCCTTGCCCACCACCAGTCTGGTTTTCCTGCCCAATTATGTCGCGGCGGATCGCGGCTTCTGGCAGAAGCGGGGCCTAGAGGTGAAATCGCCGATCATCTCCGGTGCCGGTTCCTCCAATGCTGTGCTGTCGGGCGGGGCCGATTTCACCACTATCGGGCCGGGCTCCACGCTTCGCCTGATTGCGCGGGGCCAGAAGCTGAGCATTATCGGCACCACGGTGGATCGTTTTCTGCTGGAATTCGTGCTGCGCAAGGATGTGGCGGCCAAGCTGCCGGTCAAGCCCGATGCCGATCTTGCCGCACGGGTGAAGGCGTTGAAGGGGATTTCCTTCGGCGTCGATTCGATTAATGGTTATTCGCACAGCTTTCTGCGTTATCTCACGGGGCGCTATGGCCTCGATGCCGAGCGCGACGTGGTGGTATCGCCGGTGCAGCCGGGCAGCCTAGTGCCTTCGCTGGCCGCCAAGCGGATCGATGGCTTCATTTATGGCCAGCCCTGGAGCCTGCAGGCGGTGAACGATGCGGATGGCGTCATCTGGATCAGCGGCGTGGCTGGCGATGTGCCCGAACTCGCGCCATTCGCTTATATGATCACGATTGCCAAACCGGAAACCTGCCAGCAGCGCCGCACGGTCTGCGAAAAGCTGATGGCCGGCCTGCAGGATGCGCTCGATTTCATCCATGCCGATCCGGAAGGCACCTTTGATGTGCTGCGCCGCAAATTGCCGCAGATGGATCAGAGCTTGCTGCGCCAAGCATTGAACGTGGTGCGACCGGCGATTCCGCGCAGCACCGAAACCAAGGTGGAGGCTATCGAGAAGGCGCAGGAATTCGGCTTGATCGGCGGCATGATGGCCGCCGATGAACAGGTTAAGGATTGGCGGATTTATATCGACAACAGTTTTGTGCGGCGTTGAAGCCGCATCAATCGGGAGGAAGACATGAGGTTGGTGAGTTATCGTAAGAACGGCGTCGATGGCTATGGCGTCGTAACGGGCGAAGATGGCATCGTCGATGCCGGCAAGCGGCTAGGCCTGCCCAGCCTGCGCGCCGTGCTGGCCCAGGGCCGGCTAAGCGATCTCAAGGCGCTGGCCGATGAAAAGCCGGATTGCCGCCTGGCGGATGTGGATTTGCTGCCGCCGATTCCAGATCCGGAAAAGATTCTCTGCGTCGGGCTTAACTACAAATCCCATGTGGCCGAAACCGGGCGCGAAATGCCGGCCAATCCCAGCCTGTTCGGCCGCTTCACCAATACGCTGGTGGCCGATGGCAAGCCGATCATCCGGCCCAAGGCATCCAGCCATCTGGATTATGAAGGCGAATTGGCCATGGTGATCGGCAAGCGCGGCCGCAATATCGCCGAAGCCGATGCGTTAAGCCATGTGGCAGGCTATAGCTGCTTCAACGATGGCAGCTTGCGCGATTACCAGAAGCATTCGGTCACGGCGGGCAAGAATTTCCAATCCACCGGCGGTTTCGGCCCCTGGATCGTCACCGCCGACGCCATCGGCGATCCGGCCAAGCTTGATCTTGCCACGCGCTTGAACGGCCAGCAGGTGCAGCATTCCAACACCGCGCTGTTGATTTATTCGCTGCCCAAGATCATCAGCTACATTTCCGAATTCACCACCCTGGAACCCGGCGACGTGATCGCCACCGGCACGCCGGAAGGCGTCGGCGCCCGCCGCGATCCGCCGCTCTGGATGAAAGCCGGCGATGTGGTGGAGGTGGAAATCGCCGGCATTGGCCGCTTGCGCAATCCCGTCGTGGACCAGGCATAGGAGCGGCGGCGATGAGCGACATCATGCAAGCGCAATGGGCCTGCCAACAGGCGCTGACCGGCTTTTTCAACGGCCTCGACGACCGCCGTTTCGAAGACATGCTGGCGCATTTCGCGCCCGATGGCGTCTGGACCCGCCAGGGCACGGATTTGAACGGCCATGCCGGCATCCGCGCCGCGCTGGCCGAGCGTTCGGCCACGGTAGCGACGCGCCATTTGATCAGCAATATGGAAGTGCGCGTCGCGGGCGATGCCGCCGATGGCAGCGCCGTGGTGACGATTTATCATCACGACGACAAGACCGGCGCTTTGCCCGCCAAGCTGGAGCCGCCGCGCTCCATCCTGCTGTTCAAGCCCGCTTTCGCCAAGCGGGATGGCGCTTGGCTGATCACGCGTCTGCGATCAGAGCGGCTATTCGCCTGAGGCTTTGCTGCGGCTATAATCCCGTCGGATCTATCCGGCGGGAGAGCAGGGCATGCATACGGTCTACATGGTGTTAGGAGGGCTGGCAGCCCTGGCGGCGGGCCTGTTGCTGGGACGCGCCTTCGGCGGCATGGCAATATTGCCGTTGATCGCCAAGATTTTCATCGGGCTCTGGCTGGCGGTGGCGTTTATCAACATGTGGGTAGGCGTCAGTCGCGCCGGGTACACGGTGATGCAGGAATTGCCCTTCCTGATTGTGGTGTTCGGCCTGCCCGCTGCCGTGGCGGCGCTGGTCTGCTGGAAACTGTCGTGAGCGATAGCGCCGTGGTAGTGGCGTTCTGGCGCGAAGCCGGCCCGGCGCGCTGGTTCGCCAAGGATGCCGCCTTCGATGCGGATTTCCGCGTCCGCTTCCTCGATCTGCATTTCAAGGCCGCGCGGCGCGAATGCGATGGCTGGCTGGATAGCGCAGAAGGCGCACTGGGCTTGCTGCTGCTGCTCGATCAATTCCCACGCAATTGCTTTCGCGGCACCGGGCATATGTATGCCACCGATCCGTTGGCGCGGCATTTCGCCAAGCAGGCAATCAAGGCCGGCTTGGATGCGCAGATATCGCCGGATCTGCGGTTGTTTCTGTATCTGCCGCTGTCGCATTCGGAAGATTTGGCCGATCAGGAATGGGCGGTGGAACTCGGCCGCACGCTGGGCGCCGATCCGCTGGCGCATGCCATCGGGCATCGCGATATCGTCAAGCGTTTCGGCCGGTTTCCGCACCGCAATGCCATGCTGGGGCGGATCACCACGGCGGAGGAGCAGGCGTTCCTCGATGCTGGCGGCTTTGCTGGTTAGCCGCTGCGCCGTCCTTAATCG
>JAYSEE010000298.1:0-4154 GCA_041914045.1 Ferrovibrio sp.
TGGCATCGACGATGGCGACCACGACCTGTATCGCGGCGGTAAGGATAAGGATGGCCACCACGGCGAACAGCTTCACCGACAGGCGAAGATTGCGGAACCAAGCCATGGCTGCCTCCCTGCACGATTACGGATTGACCGATCCGGTATCGAACGGCGACCCCATCTTGCCAGGGATTATCGGTCCCGTGCAGGGAAAATTAGGGTTAATGCAACTAATTCGCGCTTGATTTGTCATACCGTCGCGATCGGCGTCACAGGCGAACCCACGGCGCCGGGCAGTCGCAAAGGCGGTGCCGTCAGCAAAAAGCGGTTGCGTCCTTCCCGCTTCAGATAGGCGGCCAGTTCGGCCAGATACCAGATTTCGCCCAACGGCACGCCCAGCTTGAACAGGCAATGTTCATGCAGCGGCAGCGCGGCATGTCCCTCCGGCCCGCCATCCTTGGCCGGCAGTCCTTCCACGGCGTAATTATCGGCGATCAAGGCCGCCGCGCCGCTATCGGTGATCCAGTTCAACAGCCGCTTGTCGCGTCCATCCAGCACGGCGCAACTGTTTTCCAGCCGATGCGGATCGGGCTTGCGCTGCATTTCCAGCAGCAGGTCGGCAAAGCCGGTATAGAAACAGAGCATATCGCCGGGCTCCACCTCAACCTGCTGCGCCTGCATCGCGCGCATCAGCGCATCATAGCCCACCCATTCGCGCCGGCGGCCGATAGCGTCGAACAGGTTCACCAGCACGCCGCGCCCCTGCAGGCCATGGCGAGCGAAATTATGGATACCCAGCACGTCGCTGCCCGGCGAGGGAAACCGCTCCAGGCGCGGCTCGCCGCCCATGTCGAGCGCCTCGGGCACATCCTCGCCGGCCCGCCAGCCATTGTAGAAAACCGGCTCCGGCACACCATCGCCATCGGCATCGAACATCTGGCCGGCATGGGCGAAGCTGTCCCATTGCGTGGAATATTGCAGATAGATCAGCGCGGCGTCGTCGCACATCACGTCGTTATGCCGCACGTCGTACACCGACAGGCGGAACGGCATATTGGCGCGGCCCTCGCGCACCACGCCGTAAAGCTTCGGCGGATAGCGACGCGGGTTGAGCAGATTGCCGCCGGGATAATCCAGCGGCAGCGAGAGGCAGAAGCTGCGTCCCTCGCGCACTTCGGCGATGCCTTGGCGCACTTTCTCAGGCCCGATCAGATTGAGTCGGCCGAGACGGTCATCGGCGCCGAAATCGCCCCAGGTGGATCCGTCCGGCCGTCTCGGCCAGCGTGGCGGCAACAATTCGCGCCGGCGGCGCGCGCCTGCACGGCGCCCACCGAATAATGCTTCCAGCGCGCTTCCACAGCTTCATGCAACTCATGCTTCATGCCGGCGGCAAACACGGTTTCCGCCACCAGGAACATCGGGCCGATCAGCGCCTGCAGCAGATTGTCGGCCAAAGCCGGCCGCCGCCCCTCGAAGACATGGCCGACAAGCTGAAACACCCAGCCGCCCACGAAAGCGATGGCGAACACGCTCCAGCCGATGGCGCTGCCGAAGCCGGCCATCCATTGCCCGGCCCAGAGCAGCAGCGCGGCCACGATCACCATGCCGAGCCCGATGGCGCGATCCAACCACAGATAAAACAGTCCGGTCGCCGCCCAGAGCAGCATCGCCCCCGTAATTGCCATGCCCCCGGCCTGACCGACCGACACCCAGGAAAGCGGGATGAACAGCGAAAACACGATGGACGGAATGCCGATGAAATGCGTGGCGCGGTTGCGCGCATCGCGGTGATAGGCGGAATACATCGCCATCTGCTCGATGAAAAACGGATTCATGTTCGCCTCCCGGGGCTGTCGATCCAATCCGAGTCGGATCGGACTTCTGCGTCTTTGCCCTGAGCCTAATGCCGGCCACGGCGCTGTCAACCCGAGTTTTCCCCAGCTTTTTGCGACAAACCGGCGAAAGGCTTTGACTCCTCGCCCCGCCCGCCTATGCTCGGCCCGTTCGCGCGCATCCCCGCGGGAGAGGTGCCAGCCGGCCGCAAGCCGGGCCCGGCACGCCGAAGGAGCAACCGCCCCGGAAACTCTCAGGCCGAAGGACCGCAGGGATTTAGCGAAACTCTGGAAAGCGGCCAGCGCAATGCTGACCCACCGACGGAGTAAGCCGGTCGCGATCAAAGCGATCATCAAGACTGGCGAATCTCTCAGGTTCTCAGGACAGAGGGGGCAACGGTGGATGCGAATCCGCCGTGCCGTCTGTTCTGTCGAGAGCCTTGAGAGGATGCATTGAGCGACGAATCCCTGCTGCTGACCCCGCTGAACGCCCTGCATAAAGAGCTGGGCGGCCGCATGGTGCCGTTCGCTGGCTATGAAATGCCGGTGCAATTCCCCGCCGGCATCCTCACCGAGCATAAGCATACCCGCGCCGCCGCCGGTCTGTTCGATGTGTCGCATATGGGCCAGGTGCGCGTCACCGGCGCGGATCCCGCCAAGTCCATCGAACGCCTGGTGCCGGGCGATGTGCAGGCGCTCGAAGCCGGCCGCATGCGCTACACCATGTTCACCAACGCGGCCGGCGGCATCCTCGACGATCTGATGATCAACAAACGTGCAAACGATCTGCTGGTGATCGTGAATGCCGCCTGCAAGCAGCAGGATATCACGCTGCTGCAAGCCGGCCTGCCCGATTGCAAGGTGGAGTATCTCGCCGACCGCGCCTTGCTGGCCTTGCAAGGCCCCGAGGCGGTGGCCGTGCTGGCGCGGCTGAATCCGCAGGTCGCCGCGCTGCAATTCGGCCAGGGCGCCGAGATCGCGCTGGATGGCATAAGCTGCTTCGTCACCCGCTCGGGTTACACCGGCGAGGATGGCTGCGAAATCTCGCTGCCCGCCGATGCGGCGGAAGCCTTCGCCCGCACGCTGCTGGTCCAGCCGGAGGTGAAGCCCATCGGCCTGGGCGCGCGCGACAGCCTGCGCCTGGAAGCCGGGCTGTGCCTTTACGGCCATGATATCGACACCGCCACCTCGCCCATCGAGGCCGGCCTGGCCTGGACGATCTCGAAACGCCGCCGCGCGGAAGGCGGCTTTCCCGGCGCGGGCATCATACAGAAGCAACTGGCCGAAGGCGTTGCCCGCAAGCGCGTGGGCCTGCGCCCCGAAGGCCGCGCCCCGGCCCGCGAGGGCACGGAGATTCTCGACGGCAACGGCAACAAGATCGGCATCATCACCTCGGGCGGTTTCGGCCCCAGCGTGGATGCCCCGGTTGCCATGGGCTATGTCGCCACCGCGCAAGCCGCCATCGACACGCCGGTCAGCCTGCTGGTGCGCGGCAAGCCCTTGCCCGCCCGCATCGCCGCCATGCCTTTCATCACCAAGCGCTACGCCAAAGCCTGAGCCGGAGACCCCAGAACATGACTCTGTATTTCACCAAGGACCACGAATGGATCGACGTTGCCGGCGATATCGGCACCGTGGGCATCACCGTCTACGCCCAGGAACAGCTCGGCGATGTGGTTTTCGTGGAACTGCCCGAGGCCGGCCGCGCCGTGAAGCAAGGCGGCGAGATGGCCGTGGTCGAATCCGTGAAGGCCGCCAGCGAGGTTTATGCCCCGGTTTCCGGCAGCGTGACCGAAAGCAACGATGCGCTGGCCGCCGAGCCCGCCCTGGTGAACCAGGATGCCGAAGGCGCGGGCTGGTTCGCCAAGATCAAGCTGTCCGCGCCGGCCGAGTTGGGCGGCCTGATGGACCGCGCCGGCTATGACGCTTTCGTGAAATCCCTGGGCTGAGGCTGGCATGCGCTATCTCGGACAAACCGCCGCCGACCGCCGGGCCATGCTGGCGAAGATCGGCGTGCAGGATATCGACGCCCTGTTCAAGGATGTGCCAGCCGATGCGCTGAACGCGGCCATCGCATTGCCCGAGCATCGCGGCGAGCTGGAAGTGGAGCGCCATATCGGCATGCTGGCGGCCCGCAATCTCTCGCCCGCCGATGCGCCCTGCTTCCTTGGCGCCGGCGCTTATCGCCACCATATCCCCGCCGCCGCCGATCATCTGATTCAGCGCAGCGAATTCCTCACCTCCTATACGCCGTATCAGCCCGAGATCGCGCAAGGCACGCTGCAATACCTATTCGAATTCCAGACCCAGGTGGCGCTGATCACCGGCATGGATGTGGCC
>JAYSEE010000299.1:0-4150 GCA_041914045.1 Ferrovibrio sp.
CGCGCTCAAGACCTGCGAAGATAGACGAACTCAGCGCGCCGATGCCGGCGATGGTGGCGACGCCCAGGGCCAGACAGGCGACGAACAGCCGGAAGCCCAGCAGACCGCCGCGCAATTCGCGCCAGGAGAGTTTGAAGGACAGCATGTCAATCCGCCGCTTGTCTGCTAGAGGCCTTGCCGGCCCGCATATCGGCGATCACGCCATCCTCGATGCGCAGCACGCGGTCGCAGAGTTCGGCCAGATGCGGATCGTGGGTGATGAGGATCAAGGTCGAGCCGAGGCGGCGCGCTTCGCCGAACAGCAGATCGACGATGCCTTGCCCGGTGCGGCCATCGAGATTGCCGGTGGGCTCATCGGCCAGCAGCAGGGGCGGGCGTGGGGCCACGGCGCGGGCCAATGCCACGCGCTGCTGTTCGCCGCCGGAAAGCTGCGCCGGATAATGGGTCAAGCGTTTATCCAGCCCCACTTGCGCCAAAGCGGCGCGGGCGCGTTCGGCGGCATCCTTCAGGCCGGCCAGTTCCAGCGGCACCATTACGTTTTCCAGGGCCGTCATAGTGGGGATGAGGTGGAAGCTCTGGAACACGATGCCGATGCGGCTGCGGCGCCACAAAGCCAGCGCATCCTCGTTCATGCCGTTCAACGCCGCGCCGGCCACCGTGAGGCTGCCGCCGGTGGGCGCTTCCAGCCCCGCCAATACGGCCAGCAGGCTGCTTTTGCCCGAGCCCGAGGGGCCGACGATGCCCACACTTTCGCCCGCCTGCACCGCAAGATCAATGCCGCGCAGGATATCGACCGGTCCGGCCGTGCTGGGTAGAGTGAGGCGGATATTGCTGAGCTGGACGATGGGTTCGGCGGAAGTCATGAGGCTTTATTATGCTTTCAGGCAGGTGCGCATGCTGAAGATACACGGTTTATATGGGGCCATCCTGCGCTTTCGCCAGATTGCGGCGGCATTTCTGGTGATCGGGCTCACGCTTTGCGCGATTGCCGGCGCACAGGCGCAGAATGCGCCGAAGATACTGGCTTTAGGTGATAGCCTCACCGCCGGCTATAACCTGCCCGCCGATGCCGCCTTCCCGCAACAGCTCGAAGCGGCTTTGCGCAAGGATGGCATTCAAGCGAATGTGATCAATGCCGGCGTGTCTGGCGATACCACCACCGGCGCGCTCGGCCGGGTGGATTGGGCTTTGGCCGATAAGCCGACCCATGCCATCGTGGCGCTGGGGGCCAACGACATGCTGCGGGGCCTGAGCCCGGAAGCCGCCAGGGCCAATCTGGACAAGATCGTCGTGAAACTGCAGCAGGCCGGCGTGAAGGTGATGCTGGCCGGCATGCTGGCCGCGCCCAATCTCGGCGCCGATTACGCCGCCCGCTTCAATCCGATCTATCCCGATCTGGCGAAGCAATACGGCCTGGCGCTGTATCCGTTCTTCCTCGACGGCGTGGCCGGTCAGCCGGCCTTGAATCTGTCGGACGGCATCCACCCCACCCGCGAAGGCGTGGCGGAGATGGTGAAGCGCATGCTGCCGCAGGTGAAAGCGTGGTTGGCGGGTTAGGGCTGGCGGGTTAGCCGAAGCACGGAGCCCGGCTGCAAGGCCCCATTCGTCATGCCTGTACTTGTTGCACTACTGTCCGGTTTAGACTTCGGTGGATATCGGAAACGCCTGAGATTGAAGCGTTTGCTTTGACTCTGCGCAAAGCCAATACGATTCTGCCTTGGGCTCTTGCTGGCAGCCCAGCCTCCTTCGTCACCCTCGCACTTGTTGCGAGGGTCCATGCCTGACGCAGCAAAACCGCTGAACCATGGACCACCGGGTCAAGCCCGGTGGTGACGAATTGAGGCGACGATGAGCGTTACAGCGCCGCCTTGATCGCCGCGCCGATGCGGTCTGCGGTCTCTTCGGGCATGAAGGGATGCATGGGTAGGGCGAGGATTTCGCCGCTCAGCTTTTCGCTCACCGGCAGCGAGCCGGGGCCGCCGCCGAATTGCGCATAAGCGGTTTGCAGATGCATCGGGCGCGGATAATACACCGCCGTGGGCACGCCGACGGCTTTCAGCTTGTTGGCGAGGTCGTCGCGCTTGGGCGTGAGAATGGAATATTGCGCCCAGGCGCTTTGCGTGCCCTTGGGGCGCAGCGGCGTGACGACGAGGCCCTTGAGCATTTCATCGTAATGCTTCGACAGCTTTTCGCGCGCCTCGATCTCGGCGGCGAAGCTGGGCAGTTTGGCCAGCAGCACGGCGGCCTGAATGGTATCCAGCCGGCCATTCACGCCCACGCGCACGATGTCATACTTATCGTCGCCCTTGCCATGCGCCCGGATCGAACGCAGCGTATGCGCCAGCGTGTCGTCCTGCACGAAAATCGCGCCGCCATCGCCATAGCAGCCCAGCGGCTTGGCCGGGAAAAAGCTGGTGGCGGTGGCCGGCGCCAGCAGGCCAACGCGGGTATTGTCGCGCGCGCCGCCGAAGCTCTGCGCCGCATCGGCCAGCAGCAGCATGCCATGCTGATCGCAGATTTTCTTCAAGGCGCTGTAATCCGCCGGCAGGCCGAACAGATCGACGGCGATCACGCCGCGCGGCTTGAGGCGGCCTTCCTGCTGCACGCGGGCGATTGCGGCTTCCAGGCTGGCCAGGTCGATATTGAAATCGCGGCCATCGACATCGACGAAAACCGGTTCGGCGCCCAGCAGCAGCACCACTTCGGCCGTGGCCGTGAAGGTGAAGCTGGGCATGAACACGGCATCATTCGGGCCGATATTCTCCGCCATCAGCACCATCTGCAATGCATCGGTGCCGCTGGAGCAACTGATCACATGCTTGGCGCCGCAGAATTCGCCCAGCGCCTTTTCCAGCTCGGCCACTTCCGGGCCCATGATGAAAGCGCCGTGTTCGAGCACGCGGGCGATGCGGGCGTCGATATCCGCCTTCAGATGACGGTATTGCGCTTTCAGATCGACGAAGGGAATGGCGGCTTGTGTCATGGCTGTTTACTTCGTTTCGAGGGGAAAGAGCTTGCCGTCGCGCTCGGCATAGCGTTCGCCGGTACGCGGGCAGACGAGATCGGGGCCGAGGCGTTCGCCGGTGCGGCTGACCCAGCCGATGCGGCGCGCCGGATTGCCCACCACCAGGGCGTAATCCGGCACATCCTTGGTCACCACCGCGCCGGCGCCGATCATGGCATAGGCGCCGATGGTGTGGCCGCAGACGATGGTGGCGTTGGCGCCGATGGTGGCGCCGCGCTTCACCAGGGTGGGGCCGAATTCATTCTTGCGCTCCACGAAGGCGCGCGGGGTAAGCACATTGGTGAATACGCAGGAGGGACCGCAGAATACGTCGTCCTCCAACGTCACGCCGTTATAGAGCGCCACGTTGTTTTGCAGCTTGCAGCCATCGCCCAGGCTGACATTGGGGCCGACCATGGTGTTCTGCCCCAGCACGCAGCGCGCGCCGATGCGGCTGCCCGGCAGCACATGGGCGAAATGCCAGATCTTGCTGCCTTCGCCGATCCGCACATCGCTGTCGATGATGGCGCTGGGATGAACGTAATAGGGTTGCGCGCTCATGCGGCCTCTTGCAGCAGGGATACGTAGAAATCATGCATTGATTTGTGCTCGGGCCCCGGCGGCTGGCCGGTATGGTAGAGCAGCACCAGATCGCCGCCGAAACGCCGGCAGGCGGCGATCATCGGGCGGCAGAGCGCAAGCGCCTGCTCGGGCGCGCAGTCGCGGTATTTGCCGCCGAACAGGCCGAATTCCATCACCGGCGTGCTGCCTTGCAGCAGGTCCAGGCTTTGGCGGCGGGCGAGCGAATAGGCCGGCAGCGTGCGGCAGGAGCCGGTGCGGAAACCCTCGGCTTCCGGATAGCCCAGCGAATAATCCGCCTGCATGCCGGCATCGTTCCAGATATCGGGCGAGGTGTCGGCGCGCCAGGACAGGATATGCTGCCGGCCTTCGCGCACCTGCCGGCCGATGGCGGCTTCCAGCCCATCGCGCTGGCGGCGCCAGAGCGAGGCATCGGTCACCGTGCCGAAGCCGGGATGGAAACCCAGGCGGTGGCCGCGCTCGGCGATTTCGTCGGTCAGCTTGCGCAGCAGGGCGGGCATGCTGGCGGCATAGGGGCTGTCGTAGCTGCTGTCGCTCGGGCCCATA
>JAYSEE010000300.1:0-4145 GCA_041914045.1 Ferrovibrio sp.
GGGATCGCGGCCTCCACCGCCTTGCCGGCCTTTTCGATGAAGGCCGGCATGCTGCTGACCGGCACCGAGATATCGCATTTGATCGAGCCGCCTTCGGGCTTCTGCGCGCCCGACATCGCCTCGCGGATTTTCCAGAAGGCCGCGCGCTGGGCTTCCGATTGCGCAATCGCCGCATCCAGCACCAGGCCCCGCTCCAGGCCCTGCTCCAGCAGGGCCTCCAGCACGCTGTCGATGCTGCCGTCATCGCGCTGCGCGCTCAATTCCATCAGCACATACCAGGGATGCCGGTCGGAGATCGGATCGTGGCAAGCCGGCGTATGCTTCAACACGAAATCCAGGCCGATGCGCGGCAGCAATTCGAAGCCGGTGACGGCGCCGCCGCTCAGGTCTTTCGCCAGGCCGAGCAATTCGATGGCGGCCTGCGGGCTGGGCACGGCAGTGAAGGCGGTGCCGTAGGCCTTGGGCAGCGGGTAGAGCTTCAGCACCGCGCCGGTGATGATGCCCAGCGTACCTTCGGCGCCGATGAACAGGTCTTTCAGGTCGTAGCCGGTATTGTCCTTGCGCAGGCCGCGCAGGCCGTTCCAGACTCGGCCATCGGACAGCACGACTTCCAGGCCAAGCACCAGATCGCGGCTATTGCCATAGCGCAGCACGGCATTGCCGCCGGCATTGGTGGAGAGATTGCCGCCGATGGTGCAACTGCCTTCCGAACCGATCGACATCGGATAGAGCCGGCCGGCCTCGCGCGCCGCATTCTGCACCTGCTGCAGGATGCAGCCGGCATCCACGGTGATGGTGTCGTTCAGTACGTCGATGGCGCGCACACGGTTCATGCGGGTGAGCGAAACGATGATTTCGTCGTTCTTGTCGAACGGAATGCCGCCGCCCACCAGGCCGGTATTGCCGCCCTGCGGCACCAGCTTGGTGCGCGTCTCGCTGGCCAGCTTCACGATGGCGGCCACTTCCTCGGTGCAGGCCGGCTTCAGCAGCAGCGGCGTGGCGCCTTGATAGAGGTCGCGCCATTCCACCAGATGCGGCGCAAGGTCGGAAGCATCTGAAATCCAGCCCTTGGGGCCGACGATGGCGCGGAAACGGTCAAGCAGATCGGGAGCGAGATGTGTCATGCCCGGCATCTAAAGCCAAGCCGCGCGTTATCGCAACCGCTCCAGATGCGCGGCGATCAATTCGGCGGCTTTTGCCGCGTGGCTTCGCGCCAGATCGTGATCCGCGCCGGGGAGGATATGCAAGTCCGCATGCGGCAGCAGCTTAGCGAGTTGCTGTCCCACCGCCGGCGGGCTGATCGGATCGGCATCGCCCCAGAGCAGCAATGTCGGGATGTCGATGCCGGGCAGATCGGCGGTGTGATCGGCGCTGGCCTGCATGATCCATGCGGCGGCCTTGGCAAAAGCCTGCCGATAGGCCGGCCGCCAATCGGCCACGCCATAGGGCATCAGCGGAATCCCGCCCGAGGTGACGCAAAGCACCAGATGGCTGATCCGTTCGGGAAAGGCCAGCGCCAGTTTCACCGCCACGATGCCGCCCATGGATTGCGCTACGATGACAGTTTTGTGGTCGGACGCCAGATGGCGGACGGCCAGCGCGGTCAGATCGTCCAGGCCGTTGATCGCCGGATCGTGGGGCTGATCGCCCAGGCCGGGCCAGCCCAGTCTATGCTTGCGCCAGGCGGCAGGCAGTTTCTCGGCCACCGGCTGCCAGAAATCGGGGTCGCCGCCCGCGCCGGGCAGAAACAGGATATCCATATCCTTACCGCCCCCGGGCCGCGCGGCGCAGGCGGTCGTTGATCGCCGCGCCTAATCCGGCCAGCGGGATCGGCGCCACGGCTATGCCCTGCAAATCCGGCCGGTCGAGCGCATGCAGGCCGGCATAAAGATTGGCGGCGGCTTCGGCGGCATCGCCGGTCTCGCTCAGGCTGTAGCGGGCCGCGAAGCCTGACGGCGCTGGGCCGAAGCTCAGCAGCCCTTCGCGCAAGTTCGGCAGCGGCGCGGCGGCATCCAACCGCACCGGCAGAGCGGGGGCGTAATGCTTCAGCAGCATGCCGGGGCTTTGCAGCTTGGCATCCTGCGGCCGCCCCAGGGCTTCGCCCAGCACGGCTTCGATGGCTTCCGCCGCGATGCCGCCCGGGCGCAGCAGCAGGGCCTTCGGCCCGGTCAGGCCCACCACGGTGGATTCCAGGCCCACCTGGCAGGGCCCGCCATCCAGCAGCGGGATATCCGGCCCCAGCGAGGCGCGCACATGCTCGGGCCGGGTCGGCGAGACATGGCCCGAGCGGTTGGCGGATGGCGCGGCCAGCGGGCGGTTCACTTTCGCCAGCAGCGCGCGCGCCAGCGGATGCGAGGGGATGCGCACGGCCAGGCTGTCCAGCCCCGCCGATACCGCCGGCACCACCGGGCATTGCGGCGCGCGCGGCAATACCAGGGTGAGCGCGCCGGGCCAGAAAGCGGCGGCCAGTTTCTCCGCACGCGGATCGGGCAGGGTCAGGCCGGCAAGCTGCGCCGGCGCGGCGATATGGCTGATCAGCGGATTGAAATCGGGCCGGCCCTTGGCGGCATAGATGCGCGCCACGGCAGCCGCATTGGTGGCGTCCGCCGCCAGGCCATAGACGGTTTCCGTTGGGATAGCCACAACCTCGCCGGCAAGCAGGCGGCGGGCGGCTTCATCCAAAGTTATACTTCCTTGGGTTCCATCCTGCATCATGCGGCCGATTGTCTACCCCGCTGCGCATTGGCTTACCAGTCGCGCCGGGCCATATTATGCGCCGGTTTGCTCAGGTTGAGGAGATGCGCCATGGAATACCAAGCCCCGGTCAAGGATATGCGCTTCGTGCTGCGGCATGTGGCCGATCTCGAAGGCCTCAGCCAGCTTCCGGGCCTTGGCAATGCCGATCCCGAAACCGCCGCCGCCGTGCTGGACGAAGCGGCGAAATTCTCCGCCGGCGTGCTCTCGCCGCTGAATCGCAATGGCGACAAGCAGGGCGCGAAGGTGGAAAACGGCACCGTGCGCACCGCCGATGGCTTCGCCGATGCCTATAAGCAATTCGTGGCGGCAGGCTGGAACGGCATGCCGTTTCCCGAGGAGCTTGGCGGCGGCGGCATGCCTTGGGCCACCACCATGGCGGTGCAGGAAATGATCCAGGCCGCCAACCTGTCGTTTTCGCTCTGCCCGCTGCTCACGCAAGGCGCCATCGACGCCATCGTCGCCCATGGCACGCCCGAGCAGAAGGCGCTGTATCTGCCCAAGATGGTGTCGGGCGAATGGACCGGCAGCATGAACCTCACCGAGCCGCAGGCCGGCTCGGATGTGGGCGCGCTGAAAAGCAAGGCCGTGCCCAATGGCGACGGCACCTACCGCATCAGCGGCATGAAGATTTTCATCACCTATGGCGAACACGATATGGCCGACAACATCGTGCATCTCGTGCTCGCCCGGCTGCCCGATGCGCCGGCCGGCACCAAGGGCATCTCGCTGTTCATCGTGCCGAAATTCCTGCCCAATGCGGATGGCAGCCTTGGCAAGCGCAACGATCTGCGCGTGGTGTCGGTGGAGCATAAGCTGGGCATCCATGCCAGCCCCACCTGCGTAATGAGCTACGGCGACAACGACGCATGCATCGGCTGGCTGCTCGGCGGCGAGAACCAGGGCATGCGCTGCATGTTCACCATGATGAACAACGCCCGCCTCAGCGTGGGCTGCCAGGGCTTGGCGATTGCCGAACGCGCTTATCAGCAGGCGCTGGATTATGCCGAAACCCGCAAGCAGGGCCGCATTGCCGGCATGAATGCGGATCAGCATGTCGCGATCATCGAGCATCCCGATGTGCGCCGCAATCTGCTGCTGATGAAATGCCAGGCCGAGGCCTTGCGCGCGCTGATCTATCTCAACGGCGCCGCCATCGACCGCGCCCATCATGAAGCCGACAAGGCGCTTGCCGCCGATTGGAAGGCGCTGGTGGAATTGCTCACGCCGCTGAGCAAGGCCTGGTCCACCGATGTAGGCGTGGAAGTCGCCTCCATCGGCGTGCAGATTCATGGCGGCATGGGCTTCATCGAGGAGACCGGCGCCGCCCAGCATTACCGCGATGCCCGCATCCTGCCGATCTACGAAGGCACCAACGGCATCCAGGCCAT
>JAYSEE010000301.1:0-4130 GCA_041914045.1 Ferrovibrio sp.
CGACGGGCAAGATTGGCGACGACATCCGGCAGCCGTCCTGGGCCAACCCTTGCGGGCGATGTGCTTTTCTTGCCTGGCGTTGTCGAAAATCCTCACCGATGCACCACATCGCTTTCGGATTTCCTCCTAGCCAGGCAAGAAAATCACAACGTCACGGGCCTATCCCCAACGGGTCCGGCCCCTAGGGTAATCTCGATTCGCACAAATACAAGAAAAAGGTTGCGGCATTGGGCTTTTGCCGCAGAATGCCGGCATCGCGCCTTCAGGGTCCGCATCTGGTCAGATGAGCAAACCGCCAGCATCCAAGCCGCCAGCCAAGAAGCCGGGCCCCGACAAGCCAAGCTTGTTTCAGCGCCTGACCGGCGGCCTGTTCGTGCCGGCGAAAAGCCCGGAAAAGGCAGGGGCGCCAGCCAGATCGCGCGATCCCCGCATCGAACTGGCCCGGCTGATCAAGAATATCCGCGCCCGCATGGACCCCAATCTGCTGCGCATCGCTGAAAAGCTGGCCCGCAAGGGGCCGCCCACCACCGACCAGGAGCGCGCCATGCTGAGCGTGGAACTCTTCCTGGCCCAGCGCCAGGATGACGGCCGTTTCGCCGAAAAACTGCGCGAAAGGCTGCAACGCGAAAAAGGCATCCGGCATTAAGCCTGCCCAGGATGCGGATGGCGATCATCGCCAGTATCGGCTGGGCGGCGGTGGAAAGTGCATCTAAAATTTATTCCGCGGCAAGGCGAAAGCCGTGGAGGAGATGCGTCAATGCAGACGCGGCTGGTCGCTTGGTTGGTCGCCCGGCTGATCGCCCCGCTGATCAGTTGGGGCGGAGGCTTCCGCCGGAAGTTCTGCCTGGGCCTGAGTCTGCTCCGCCGGAGCGGCGGCGGCCGTGGCGTCGCCGCGGCGCAGTCTTTCATAGCCGCGGAAGCTGAACGGCATGGTGGCGAGATAGGCCGCGCCCAGCAGGAACAGCGTGTACCACGGCTCGTTCAGCAGCAGCGCCGCCAGCACGCCGACGCCCAGCAGCACCAGCGGCACCGCCTCGCGCTTCACCTTCACGCGCTTGAAGGAATAGGTCGGCACGCGGCTGACCATCAGGCCGCCGATCAGCAGCGCCCAGGGGCCGTTGAGCCAGGGCGAGCGCAGCAAGTCGCTATCCACTTCCAGGCCGAGGATCATGAACATCAGCGCCAGGCCGGCGCCGGCGGGCGAGGGAATGCCGGTGAAGAAGCTGCCGGTCCAGACCGGCTTGCCGGGATCGTCGAGCGCGGTGTTGAAGCGCGCCAGCCGCAACGCCGTGCAGGTGGAAAACGCCAGCACCACGAACCAGCCGGTATTGCCGTTGCCCAGGCCATGCAGGCTCCAGAAATACAGCACCATGCCCGGCGCCACGCCGAAGCAGAGGAAATCGGACAGCGAATCCAGCTCCGCGCCGAAGCGGCTGGAGCCCTTGAGCAGCCGCGCCACGCGGCCATCCAGCGAATCCAGCAAAGCCGCCAGCGCAATCGCCAGGATGGCGAATTTCCATTGCTCCTGGATGGCGAAGCGGATCGACGTAAGGCCGGAGCAGAGCGCGAAGACCGTGATGATATTCGGCGCCAGCATATTGAGCGGCAGGCGGCCCAGCTTATGCGGCGGCTTGATCAGCATGGCGCGCTCCTGCTCCTGCCCTATCCTGCGTCAGCGCACCGCGCCTTCGCGCGGGGCTTCTTCGTCATCCTGCACGGCGATGACGGTTTCGCCGCCCACCGTGGTCTGGCCGGCGACGACCAGCGGCATCATGCCGTCGTCGAGATACACGTCCACGCGGCTGCCGAAGCGGATCAGGCCGAAGCGTTCGCCGGCCAGCAGTTTCTGGCCTTCGCGCGCTTCGCACAGGATGCGCCGCGCCACCAGACCGGCGATCTGCACCACCGCCAGCTCCTTGCCATCGGCCAGCTTGAGCCGCATGGATTGCCGCTCGTTGTCAGACGACGCTTTGTCCAGCGAGGCATTGAGGAACTTGCCGGGACGATAGGCCAGACCCACCACCTCGGCATCCACCGGCGAGCGGTTCACATGCACGTTGAACACATTCATGAAGATCGAGATGCGCAGCCGGGCATCCATGCCCATGCCGAGCTCTTCCGGCGGCACCGCGCGCTCGATCATCTGCACCACGCCATCGGCCGGCGCGATGATGATGGCGCCGCGCGCCGGATCGGTGCCTTCCGGCAGCTTGCGCACCGGCGTCACGCGCGGCGGGTCGCGGAAGAAATAGGCGCACCAGGCGGTGAGCACCACGCCGGCCCAGCCCAGTGGCGTGGCGATCCAGAACAGGATCAGCGTCGCCAGCGCGAACAGGGCAATGAACTTCCAGCCCTCGCGGTGGATCGGCACCAGTACTGAACGGATCGTGTCCATGCCAAAAACCTTCCTGTTAAACGGCGGGCATAGTCTACCCTGTCCGGCCGGACAGGGTAAGACCCGCGTTTATGCAGATAGGATTTTCGGCTGGCTTTGCAATGCGCTGCCCGGCAGCGGGCTGCCGGCGGCCTGCTGCGCCTCCTGCTGGCGGCGCCAAAGCCGGGCGTAGAGCCCGTCGGCCGCCAGCAAAGCCTCGTGCCGGCCGCGCTCGGCCACCCGGCCGCCCTCCAGCACGATGATCTCGTCGGCATCCACCACGGTGGACAGACGATGCGCGATCACCAGGGTGGTGAGGCCCTCGGCGGCGCGGCTCAGCGCCTGCTGGATTTCGCGTTCGGTATGAGTGTCGAGCGCCGAGGTGGCTTCGTCGAACACCATCACGCGCGGCCGCTTGAGCAGCGCGCGCGCAATCGCCACGCGCTGCTTTTCGCCGCCCGAGAGCTTCAGGCC
Source organism: Ferrovibrio sp. (assembly GCA_041914045.1). GTDB lineage: Bacteria > Pseudomonadota > Alphaproteobacteria > Ferrovibrionales > Ferrovibrionaceae > Ferrovibrio. The sequence goes on from JAYSEE010000301.1 coordinate 2,849, forward strand.
GCGTTCGCCCACCATGGTCTGATAACCATCGGGCAGACGCTCGATCAGCGGTGCGAGCTGCGCCATCTCGGCAGCCTGCTTCACATCGGCCTCGCTGGCGCCGGGCCGGCCATAGGCGATGTTGTAGAAGATCGTGTCGTTGAACAGCACGGTATCCTGCGGCACGATGCCGATGGCGGCGCGCAGGCTGGCCTGCGTTACATCGCGGATATCCTGGCCATCCACCAGGATGCGGCCGGTGGTGACATCGTAGAAGCGGAACAGCAGGCGCGACAACGTGCTCTTGCCCGCGCCGGACGCGCCCACCACGGCCAGCTTGCGGCCGGGCTGAATGGTGAAGCCGACATCGTTGAGAATCTGCCGCCGCGCATCGTAGGTGAAGCCCACGGCATCGAAGGTCACTTCCCCGGACCCGGCCATGAGCGGCGCGGCATCGGGCTTGTCGCTCACTTCGGCCGGCACATCCAGCAGCTTGAACATGGCTTCCATGTCCACCAGGCCCTGCTTGATTTCGCGATAGGCGAAGCCGAGAAAATTCAGCGGCATGTAAAGCTGGATCAGATAGGTGTTCACCAGCACGAAATCGCCCAAGGTCATGGTGCCGTCGCGCACGCCCAATGCCGCCAGGCTCATCACCGCGATCAGGCCCACGGCGATGATCGCGCCCTGGCCGAGATTGAGCATGGAGAGCGTGACCTGGCTTTTCACCGCCGCGCGTTCGTAGCGGCCGAGCGCTTCGTCGAAACGGCGCGCCTCATGGGCTTCGTTGGTGAAGTATTTCACCGTCTCGTAATTCAGCAGGCTGTCCACCGCGCGGGTATTGGCGCGCTGGTCCTCGTCGTTCATCTGGCGGCGATACTTGGTGCGCCATTCGGTGAACAGCAAAGTGAAGGCGATATAGCCGATGATCGAACCCACGGTGATGACCATGAATTGCCAGCCATACATCGCCCACAGGATGCCGCCGACCAGCAATATCTCCACGATGGTGGGGAAGATGTTGAAGGTCATGAATTGCAGCACGAACTGAATGCCCTTGGTGCCGCGTTCGATCACCCGGCTCAGGCCGCCGGTCTGGCGTTCGAGATGGAAACGCAGCGACAGCGCATGCAGATGGTTGAACACCGCCAGGCCCAGGCCGCGGATCGCCGCCTGCGCCACCTTGGCGAAAACCGCATCCCGCGCTTCGCCGAAACCCTGCGCCGCCACCCGCGCCACGCCATAGGCCAGCACCACGCCCAGCACCGCGCCCACCGCGATATCCGCATTGTCGCGCAGGCCA
>JAYSEE010000302.1:0-4129 GCA_041914045.1 Ferrovibrio sp.
GATGTCGTGGAAGGCATGCAGTTCGACCGCGGCTACCTGTCGCCCTACTTCATCACCAACGCGGAGAAGATGCTCTGCGATCTGGAAAACCCCTACATCCTGCTGCATGAGAAGAAGCTGTCGGGCCTGCAGGCCATGCTCCCGGTCCTCGAGGCCGTGGTGCAGACCGGCCGTCCGCTGCTGATCATCGCGGAAGACGTGGAAGGCGAGGCCCTGGCCACCCTGGTGGTCAACAAGCTGCGCGGCGGCCTGAAGGTCGCCGCCGTGAAGGCTCCGGGCTTCGGCGATCGCCGCAAGGCCATGCTGGAAGACATCGCCATCCTCACCGGCGGCCAGCTGATCTCGGAAGATCTGGGCATCAAGCTGGAAACCGTTACCCTTGCCATGCTGGGCACCGCCAAGAAGGTGACCATCGACAAGGAAAACACCACCCTGGTGGGCGGCGCCGGCAAGAAGAAGGACATCGAAGGCCGCGTGGCGCAGATCAAGGCGCAGATCGAGGAGACCACCTCGGACTACGACCGTGAGAAGCTCCAGGAGCGTCTGGCCAAGCTGGCTGGCGGCGTTGCCGTCATCAAGGTCGGCGGCGCCACCGAGATCGAGGTGAAGGAGAAGAAGGATCGCGTCGACGACGCCCTGCATGCCACCCGCGCTGCGGTGGAAGAGGGCATCGTGCCGGGCGGCGGCACCGCTCTGCTCTACGCCATCCGCGCCATCGACAAGGTGAAGGTGGATAATGCCGACCAGAAGCATGGCGTGGAAATCATCCGCCGCGCCCTGCAGGCCCCCGTGCGTCAGATCGCCGAGAATGCCGGCGTCGACGGCGCCGTGGTTGCCGGCAAGCTGCTGGAGAGCAAGGAAACCAACTGGGGCTTCAACGCTCAGACCGAAGAATATACCGACCTGGTGAAGGCCGGCGTGATCGACCCCGCCAAGGTCGTGCGCGTCGCCCTGCAGGGCGCCGCCTCGGTGGCCGGCCTGCTGATCACCACCGAAGCCATGGTGGCCGACAAGCCGGAGCCGAAGGCTCCGATGGGCGGCGCTCCCGGCGGCGGCATGGGCGGCATGGGCGGCATGGGCGGTATGGACTTCTAAAGTCCGCCTATTCGCTCTGGGCTCTCAGCCCGAGAGTACAAGGAAGGCCCGGGAGAAATTTCGGGCCTTTTCTTTTGTGTTTTCTTTCAGGATTCGAAACGCCGCCCTGGCGGCGGTCTTTCGGGGTCTCGATCCAGGATGAGATTCCAGTAAGCCCATGAACGCGGATCGATGATCCCGGGAGGAGCATGGTCAAGGGCTTCCCGCAAGATGTCGTCGCTCACATGGCGGCGCACCGTCCTGGCGTCTTCCGGCGTGCCATAGGCAAAAAAATGGGCCAGAAAATGCCAGGGATTCCGCAGGGCTTCGGCGGGCGGCTTGAACCACACCAGGCGCGCGGCAACGGCTTCGAGATCGGGTGTCTGGGGCAGTCCCGTCATAGAGCCGGGCCTTTCGCGGCGCTGGTATCGGCAACGCGGAAGCGATCCAGACTGGGCAAGTTTTCGAGATCGACGGCCTTCACCGCCAGGCGCAATCTCTGCTTCAGGTCATCCGGCAGCGCGGCGAGCTCCGCTTCGCCGAAATAGCTGAGGGCCTTCAGCGTTATTTGCGGATTGAATTGATTTTTGTAGATTTCCAGTCCGGCTGAAAGCGCCATGGGCAGGGATATATCGCCCTTTGCCATCAAGCCATCCAGGTCGAGGTAATCCTTCGCCTCGGCTCTTTGCTGAATGACGGCCGCTTTCGTGCCCGCGATGTCGATCAGTGCGGCGACCTTTATATGCGTATCCTCGGCAATATCGGGCGGAGAAATCCGGCCCAGATTCGGAACCCCGAAGAACGACAGCTTGACCGGGCCGCCGCGATCCACGCTGACATTCAAACTGTTGGTTCGCATATCGAGAATGCTGGCATTGGCCAGATATGGGATTTCGGCCAGCAGGCCGCGGGGATCGATCGGGCGGTCGCCGAAAAAATCGAAATCCACCGATTGCCGGTGCGCGAGCCGCAAGGCCAGGGCCGTGCCGCCATACAAGGTGAAATAATCCGGCGTCGCGCGCAATTCCTCCCATAACCCTCTCTGAGGATCCGGCAAAATCTCTAAACGCGGAGAGAATATGCGCTGTCGAATCATAGGGCAATTTTAGCATGAATGCTGAAAGCGCCCGGGCCTTTTTCTTAAGCCGAAATGCACTATCTTTTTCGTCATTCAGCCGCCGGCCCGATGCCGGCAGAAAGCGAAGGCGATCATGTCCGCCCCCGTGTCGGCTCCAGTGTCCGTGCTTTCCAATTCCGCCCGCAGCGTGCAGCGCATCTACAAGGCACCGCCCATGCATTGGGTGGGCGACGGCTTCGCGGTGCGCTCGCTGTTTTCCTACGATGGCCTGGGCCAGCGCGAGGCCAGCCCGTTTTTGATGCTGGATTACGGCGCGCCGCGCGATTTCACGCCGTCGCGCCATCAGCGCGGCGTGGGCGTGCATCCGCATCGCGGTTTCGAGACGGTGACCGTCGCTTATCAGGGCGAGGTGGCGCATCGCGATTCCACCGGCCAGGGCGGCATCATCGGCCCCGGCGATGTGCAATGGATGACGGCGGCTTCCGGCATCCTGCATGAGGAATTCCATTCCCCCGCCTTCGCCGAAAGCGGCGGCGTGATGGAAATGGCGCAGCTTTGGGTGAACCTGCCCAAGGCGCATAAGATGGCCCCGCCGGCCTATCAGCCGATCCTCAAGCAGGATATGCCGGTGGTTGCCTTGCCTGATGAAGCAGGCAGCGTAAGGGTGATCGCGGGTCATTACGCCGGCGCCGATGGCGCGCAGGCCAAGGGCCCGGCCACCACTTTCACGCCGATCGATCTGTGGGATGTGAGCCTGAAGGCCGGCCGCGCCGCCACGCTCAGCCTGCCGGAAGGCCATACCGCGCTGCTGGTGCCGCGGCGCGGCGGCATCCTGGTGAACGGCGCGGACAAGGCGGCGGCCACCGAACTGGTGCTGCTCAGCCGCGAGGGCGTGTCCTTCACCGTGGCGGCCATGGATGAGGATGCCGAAATCCTGCTGATGAGCGGCGCGCCGATCGACGAGCCGGTGGTGGGCTATGGGCCTTTCGTGATGAATGCGCCCGAGGAAATCCGCCAGGCCATCGTCGATTTCCAGGCCGGCAAATTCGGCCGCATGTAAGGCATCCACTCCGCTCCGATCCGCGTATACTCTGCCGGATCGGAGCGGAGATTGCGCCATGACCAAACTGCATGCGATAGCCGGACTGGCGCTGCTGGGCAGCATGGCTTTGCTGGATTTCATCTGGCTCAGTCTGGCCACGCCGCGCTTCTACCGGCCCAAACTGGGCGCGCTGCTCAACGACATGCCGGTCTGGCCCGCCGCCATCGGCTTCTATCTGCTCTATGCCGCCGGCGTGGCTTACTTCGTGTTGCGGCCCGCTCTGGATGATGCAGTGCCGTTCGGCCAGGCCATGCTGCAAGGCGCTTTCCTCGGCTTGGTGGCCTATGGCGCCTATGATCTCACCAATCACGCCACGCTGAAAAACTGGCCGGCCAGCATCACCGTGATCGACATGGCCTGGGGCGCGTTGCTGACCGCGCTCAGCGTCGGCGCGGCCTTGTGGATCGCGCGCCGCTTCGCGGCTTAGCCGAACTTCTGCCGCGCGGCTTAGCTGTAGCGCTGACGCGCAGCTAACTATAACGCTGCCGCGCCAGGGCCGCGCCCTTGCCCAGCGCGTCCAGCTTGGCGGCGGCCAGCGCGGCATCCAGCGGCGCCAGGCCGCAATTGCTGCACAGGATCAGCTTGTCCTTGTTCACGAATTGCAGCGCGGTCTGCACCGTGGCGGCGATTTCGTCGGGCGTTTCCACCTGATCGGTGGCCACGTCCAGCACGCCCACCAGCACGGTCTTGCCGTTCAGCAGGCTCATCAGATAGGGCGGCACGCGGGAATGGGCGCATTCCAGCGACACCATGTCGATGTTGGATTTGGCCAGGGCGGGAAAGAAATCCTCGTATTGCCGCCATTCGCTGCCCAGGCCGCGCTTCCAGTCGATATTGGCCTGGATGCCGTAGCCGTAGCAGATATGCACGGCGGT
>JAYSEE010000303.1:0-4110 GCA_041914045.1 Ferrovibrio sp.
CCCCATGCTCGACCCGTTCGGCCGGCCCATCTCCTACCTGCGCGTGTCGGTGACCGACCGCTGCGACTTCCGCTGCGTTTATTGCATGGCGGAAGACATGACTTTTCTGCCGAAATCGGAAGTGCTGAGCCTGGAGGAAATGGATCGTCTCTGCGCCGCCTTCATTCGCGCCGGCGTAAAGAAAATCCGCCTCACCGGCGGCGAGCCGCTGGTGCGCGGCGGCATCATGACCCTGATCGGCAGCCTGGGTGCGCGCCTGGATGCTGGCCTGGGCGCTGGCGGTCTGGAAGAACTGACCCTCACCACCAATGGCAGCCAGTTGGAAAAATACGCGGGCCAGCTTTTTGCCGCCGGCGTGCGGCGCATCAATGTGTCGCTGGACAGCCTCGACCCCGAAAAATTCACCGCGCTGACCCGCTGGGGCAAACTTGAAAAAGTGCTGGCCGGCCTGCGCGCCGCCAAGCAGGCCGGGCTGGCCGTGAAGATCAATGCCGTGGCTTTGCGCGGCGTGAACGAAGATGAATTCGACCGCCTGATCGCCTGGTGCGGCGAGGAAGGCTTCGATCTCGTGCTGATCGAAGTGATGCCGATGGGCGATATCGGCCCGCAGCGCGTGGATCAATATCTGCCGCTATCCGTGGCGCGGGCGAATATCGCGCGCAACTGGACATTGGATGAAACCGATTACCGCACCGGCGGCCCCGCGCGGTATTTCACCGTGCGCGAAACCGGCCAGCGCTTGGGCTTCATCACGCCGATGACGCATAATTTCTGCGAAAGCTGCAACCGCGTGCGGCTTACCTGCACGGGCCGGCTTTTCATGTGCCTGGGCCAGGAAGACAGCGCCGATCTGCGCGCCCCGCTGCGGGCATCGGAAAGCGATGGGCTGCTGGATGCCGCAATCGCCGAAGCGATCGGGCGCAAACCCAAGGGCCATGATTTCGTGATCGACCGGCGCGGCCCGAATATTTCCGTACCGCGCCATATGAGCGTGACGGGCGGTTAATTCCGGACGGCTGATTCCTATTCGATCTCGATGCGATGCGCGAAGCCGATGCCGTCCGAGATGGTGAGCTGCGTATAGCCCAGCAGCTTGGCGAGATCGAGGAAAGTGAACAGGTCCTCCACCGCATAATCGCGCAAAAGCTGGCTGGTGCGCGCCACGGCGGTAAGTTGCGCCAGCAAGGCGCGGGCCTGATAGATGCCCTCGAAGCCCTGGCTGCCCATCGCCACGATGATCAACTTCTCGGCATCGGCGCCCTTGGCGAAAATCACGAAATTCGGCGGATAGAGCCTGGCCAGCTGCTGATGCGTCAGGCCGGTGACGAAGGCCAGCCGGGTTTCGCGGGTGGCATTGGGCATCTGGGTCGCCCGCGCCTTGTACACCTCTTCCGAGGTCAGCGATGGGTAGTAGTAGCCGACATGCCGCTCGCCATCCTGCTCTTGAGCCTGGGCCGATCCCAAACCGAATGCCAGGCAGGCCAGCAGCGCCAGATAAGTCACCCGAAACATCATTCCGCACCCCCAACAATGAGGCCCCTGTTGCCTCTTTCCCGGGGCTGACTTGCCCGGGCCGGAAAGTTATACTGCATTTCCAGCCGGTTGCGAGCCGGCGATTTCGTACCATGCCGGGGGGCGGGGCTGACAATGAGCAATTTCGAGAAGATCGCGTTCGTGGCGGCACGCGGCGGTCAGGCGGAAACGGTCAAGGCCAGCCTCATCGCCCGCTATGGCAATTGCAAGCCGGAAGAAGCCGAAGTGATCGTGGCGCTGGGCGGCGATGGCCTGATGCTGCAAACCCTGCACCGGCATATGACGCGCGGCCTGCCGATCTACGGCATGAACCAGGGCAGCGTCGGCTTTTTGATGAACGAGTATGTCGAGGACGACCTGCCGGCCCGGCTGGCCGCCGCGCAACCCTCCACTCTCAATCCGCTGCGCATGAAGGTGCAGAGCGAGTCAGGCGGCGAACGCGAGGGCCTGGCGATCAATGAAGTGTCGCTGCTGCGCCAGACGCGGCAAGCGGCGAAGCTGCGCATTTCGGTGGATGGCCGCGTGCGCGTGAACGAATTGATCTGCGATGGCGCGCTGGTTTCCACCCCCGCCGGCAGCACGGCCTATAATCTTTCCGCCCATGGCCCGATCCTGCCGCTCAGCGCCGGCGTGCTGGCGCTCACGCCGATCAGCGCCTTCCGGCCCCGGCGCTGGCGCGGCGCGCTGCTGCCGCGCAAGGCGCAGGTGCATATCGAGGTGCTGGATAATTTCAAACGTCCGGTCAGCGCCACCGCTGATGCCTATGAAGTGCGCGACGTGGTGGAAGTGGAAATCGCCGAGGCGAAGGATATCGAACTGACCCTGCTGTTCGATCCCGGCCACGACCTGGAAGAACGCATCCTCACCGAACAGTTCACGAATTAGCCTGCTTCGTCTCGGCGAGCAGCCAGGCCAGATAATCCGCATTGCCGCCCGCGCCGATGGGCAGCGGGATCACGCAAGGCACGCTGTAGGAATGCGCGGCCTTCACCGCCTGGGTAGCGGCTTCCACCAGGCTTGAGCGGGTTTTCAGGATCAGCACAGCTTCTTCTCCGCGCTCCAGCTTGCCCAGCCACCAATACAGCGAGCGCATGCCGGGAATGATGTTGGCGCAAGCCGCCAGCCGCGCGCCCACCACGGCCTCCGCCACCTTTTCCGCCTCGGCATCCGAAGCGCAGGTGACGTAAAGCAAGGTGACGGCATCCTCGCGCATCATGCGGCCTCGGCGCGCCGCGCCTTGCCATGCCACAGCATGATGGCGCCCATGTAAACCAGCAGCGCGCCGGCCTGATGCAGCACGCCCATGAAAACCGGCACATGCATCAGCAATGTGCCGATGCCGAGCAGCACTTGCAGCAGCACGGTGGCCAGCACCATATGCCGGCCGCCATTGCTCACCCGGCCCTTCTGGCTGAACCAGATCGCCAAAGCCAGCAGCAGCACCAGATAGGCGATCATGCGATGCTGGAACTGAATGGTCAGCGCATTCTCGAAAATATTGAGCCAGAGCGGCGAGGCAGCGCCCAAACCATCGGGAATGTATTGTCCATCCATCAACGGCCAGGTGTTGTAGGCCAGCCCGGCATTCAGCCCGGCTACCAGACCGCCCGAAAGCACCTGCAGCAGCACCAAGGCCGCGAACAGGATGGCGATGCCTCCGCCGCCCGGGCTTTGCATGCGCGGCGCGCGGCGCAAGGAGAGCGCGCCCCAAAGCAGATAGGCGAAGATCAGGAAGGCCAGGCCGAGATGCGCGGTGAGCCGGTAATGGCTGACATCGGGATGATCCACCAAGCCGCTTTTCACCATGAACCAACCCATCGCGCCCTGCGAGCCGCCAAGCAGCAGCATGGCGATCAGATGGCCATGCAGCCCGGCGGGAATTTTGCGCCGCAGCCAGAACCAGAGCAGCGGCAATGCAAAGGCCAGCCCGATCAAACGGCCGAGCAGACGATGGATATATTCCAGCCAGAAGATTTGCTTGAAGCCCGCCAGCGTCATGCCGATATTGATTTTCTGGTATTCGGGGAATTGCTTATATTTCTCGAATTCAGCGGCCCAGGCGGCTTCGCTCAATGGCGGCAGCCAGCCGGTGATGGGTTTCCATTCCACCATGGAGAGGCCGGATTCCGTCAGCCTGGTCAGGCCGCCGATCACCACCATCAAAGCCACCAGACCGGCCACGGCAAACAGCCAGCGCGCCAGGGGGCGCATATCCATCACATCACGCATAATACTTTTCCCGGTTCATTGCGGCCGGGAGAATAGCCCGGCAAGCCCGGCTTAGCGACGCTTACGTTGTCGCAGGTCGATGCAGCCGGGCCGCTGGCGCGGATCCTCGTCCGGCTTGAAAATCTGGGTCTTTTGCACTTTCTGAGTGCCGGTGGTGGGCAGGCTCTCGACAAACAGCAGCCAGCCCGGCGGCTTGAAATACGCCAGCCGCTGGTTGCACCAATCGAACAGCGCATCCGCCAATGCCGCATCGGCGGCCTGGCCCGGCATCGCAACGATGCAGGCCATCACCTCCTCCTCGCGGATTTCATCCTTCACCGCCAGCACCGCCACCTGCGCCACGGCATC
>JAYSEE010000304.1:0-4084 GCA_041914045.1 Ferrovibrio sp.
CCTTGATCTTGTCGGGCAGCGGCGGCGGCGCCATCGCCAGCGAGCGGGCGGAAGTGCCGGCAACCGGGGCCGGAATCTTCAAGGAATCGGTGGGGATGCCCAGGCGGCGGATGCGGCTGGGGGCTTCCGGCGTGGCGGAGCGCCCCGAGGCGGGCAGGCCCGCACCGGCCATGGCGGCGCTGAATTCGTCCAACCTCGGCGCCTGGTCGATGCCGGCGCGCAGCAATTCCTCCACCGCGCGCAGCAGGGCATCGGCTGGCGGGGCCAGTTCATGCTCGTCGCCGAAACGGTCGTAATAGGTGGCGATCTCGCTCAGGCGGTCCAGCCGGCGCTGCAGGAATTCCCGCGCGCCGATCGGCAATTTCCGGCCCGATTCGGTAATCTGCACCATGTAGATGCGGGTGGTATCCAGCTCAAGGATGATGACCTTCCAGCGGATTTTCGACAGATGCCGGCGCAGCGGTTCGCGCTTGCTGATATCGAATTCCGGGATGCGGCCATCGACCAGATCGACGAAGACGTAGAAATGCTCGATCTTCTCGACGAAGCGTTTGTAGTCCTGGAAGTGGGGTGTGGTGTTGTTGCGGGAATCCATCAATTCCCGGCTCTGGTTCTCCACCACGCCGATCAGTTTCAGGGTTTCCTGAACAACTGCTCTATCCATTGCCTTGCCTGGGAAGCCACAGTAACCGCAGCTCGTTTCAGCCTATGCGAGAACGAACCTTTTAAACAATAGAACAAAAGATAGATAAGTATACGTCTTTTAGCAAGATCGGGCCGAAAATTAAGATTTTTTGTCGGCACCAGGGGCGGGAGGCAGCGGATGCGGGGCGCAAAACAGCCCTTCCTTGCGCAATTCGCGGCAGAATTCGCGTGCGCCATCCTGTTCCGGGAACCCGCCCAGCAAAGCCCGCACCACCTTGCCGCGCTGGCCGCCGAGGTCGATTTCCACGAAGCGCGGCGTCAGGCTGCCCGCGATCGGCTTGCCTTTCACCAGACCGGGCCAGGATTTCTCCGCATCGGCCAAGCTGCGATAGCTGGCGACATGACCGGCAAAGCGCGGGATGGGGGCGGGAGGCATGGGCGGCGGCACCGGCTCGGCGGTCACGGCCTCCGGTTTAGCTTCAGGCATGGCCGACATCGGCACTTGGACCGGCTTAACCAGGGCGGGCGGCATTTGCGGCTGGGCCGGTTCCGCAGGGTCTTCGCCGCTCAGCACGGAGCAGCCCGCGAGCAGCATGGCAAAGCCCGCCATCGCGCATAAGCGGCGCATGGTCGGCCAGGGCCGCCGGACTATTTGCTTCGGCCAGAGGCTGGGGCCGGGCATGGCCTATTTCTCGGATAGTTTGAACATGCTGCGGTCGAGCAGCGCATTCACCGAAACGGTCTTGGTGCTGCTGGCATCCCGCTCGTTGATCAACTGGACATGCACGACATCTTCGCCGGGAAACTGGATCAATCGGTTCACCCGCCAGGTAAATCCTTGGCGTTGCTCGAATCTTTGGCCCGGGGCGATATCGCTGGCCGTCAATTTACCCATGGCGCGCACCTTGTTGCGTTCAAGCCGGCAAGCTAGAGCGTTTCAATCTCCACGCCAACCTTTCCGGCGAGTATGCCTCATTCAGATTGACGGATGGTGAATAGGAAAACCCCATCCTTTTCTTCCAGCCGCTCTACCCGATAGCCGTTGGAGGCGCACATCGCCGGGATCTCAGTAGCCGCCATCGGATCGGTGGCCTGCACTTCCAGCGCCTCGCCCGGCGGCAGGCTTTGCAGCGCCTTGCGCGTCCGCATCAAGGGCAGCGGGCAGCTCAATCCGCGCACATCCAAAAGCTGGCTCATCCAACCACTCCGCTCCAACAATTCCGGCGAAAGCCGTCCCGCCCGGATACCAGCGGGGTTCTCCGCTAATTTTGGGGCAATCCCCGGCTGATATCCATATTTTGGGGAAATTAAATTGCTTAAAGCCGGCCGCGCCGGCAGCTCAGCGTCCGGCTTTCAGAGCCAGACGGGCGATTTTCTGCGGCTCCAGGAACTGGTAGGCCACATTGGTCAGGCGGACGCCGCCAATGGTCTCGGCGCGCTGGGCGACGGATGTGCCGCCAAGCAACTCGTAGAAATCCCGCGCCCGGGCATTATCGGCCAGCACCCAGAGGCAGAACGGCGCCATGCGGTTTTCCGCCAGCCAGGCGGCGGCATGCACCATCAACCGTCGGCCATAGCCGCGGCCCTGCAATTCCGGAGCGATGTTCAGCGCATAGATCTCGCCGCGAAACAGCGCGGCCCCGCCTGGCGGCAGGTCGCGCGGGGCTCCGGCCAGCAGGAAGCCGCCGATCTCGCCGGCAGAGGCTTTGCCGGGCTCCTCGGCCGCCAGAACGATTTGCAGCCGGTCCGGCCGCGGCTGCTCAAGCAACTGGCGCCAGAAAGCCTCATGCTTGGCTTCCGACAATCCATCCAGATAGGCATCGGGCATGATGCCGCGATACGCCGCGCGCCAGATCGCGACATGCAGCCGGCCCAGGGCGGCGGCATCCTCAAGGCGGGCCGCGCGGATGGCGAAATGCCGGCCGTTGCGGCTGGGGGGCGATACGCGTGTGGCGATGGTCATGGCCTTTCATCCCTAGCAAAGCGAGTATGGCAGGGCGCAAGCCGCCCCGCCATAACCGCCGTCACAGGATATGCTTAGCCGGCGATTGCGGCCAAAACGGGGCCGCATGGCCGGTCATTCGTTCACCTTATAATCTCAATGCGGCGGCTGGCAGGGCTGGCCGAAACCGTCTAGTCTGCCGGCTATGACGGCTAGGCAGGCAAGACGGTATTTCGTGCAGGGACGGGTGCAGGGGGTGGGCTTCCGCTACTGGACCGTGGGGCGCGCCCGTAAGCTGGGCTTAGTCGGTTGGGTGCGCAATCGGGGCGATGGCAGCGTCGAGCTGCTGGCCGCCGGCACCCAGGACAGCCTCGACAGCCTGGCCGCCGCGCTCTGGCAAGGCCCGCCGGCGGCTGCCGTGAAGAAAGTCGAAACCGGGCCGGTTTCGGCCGGCGAGGTGGCTGCCCTGGCCGCAGCCGGCGGCTTCGAACAAACTTCTACATCAGACTAGATAAGATTTGTAATTATATGGAAAAGAAAACAAATCCCGTTAAGATGACTTGGAAGCAATGGGCGCTCTGCTATGCGGGCTCGTTGCTCATCGGCGGCTTGGTTTGGTTCGGAACCGGCAATACCTGGATAGCTTTTGGCGCTATTCTGGCCTTTACGGCGTTTTTCGTGTTTTACCTTTCCGGCCAGCGGATCAAGGCAGAACGGGCGGCAGTCCAGCCCGATCCAGGCAACCTGACGCGCCAGCAGCGGCGTGAACTTGAGAGGAAAAACAATAAAAAATAATATCTTATTGTTTATTTATAATCTTATTTATTGAATTATATCGCATCAAGAGCCGCGACATGCTCAGCAGGATGGATTGCCAAGCCGCTCTAAAAGCGAACCGGAAATAGTTGATAATAAAACACTATCCAGATCATTCGCGCCAACGGGCAAACCTAAATCCACCAGTGAAGTGACGCCGAACGGCGTTGCGGCGTCGTCGTGGATGCCGCAGGGCACGATGCCGGAATAATGCCCCAGATCGGGCTCCACATTCAGGCTCAGGCCGTGGAAGGTCACCCAATGGCGCACCCGCACGCCGATGGCGGCGATCTTGTCCTCATGCCCGGGGCCCTTGTCTGGTCGGTTCACCCAGACGCCGACCCGGCCGGGCCGGCGTTCGCCTCGAATGCCGAACTGGCCCAGGCTGTCGATCACCCAATCCTCCATCCGGCAGACGAAGTTGCGCAGGTCGCGCCCGCGCTTGCCCAGGTCCAGCATTACATAGACGACGCGCTGGCCGGGGCCATGATAGGTATATTGTCCTCCCCGCCCGGTGGCATGCACCGGGAAGCGGGCATCCAGCAAATCCTCCGGTTTGGCCGAGGTGCCGGCGGTATAGAGCGGCGGATGCTGCAAAAGCCAGATCAGTTCCCGCGCCGTGCTGGCTCGGATATCGGCCACCCGGGCCTCCATGGCCGCCAGGGCATCCAGATAGGGCAC
>JAYSEE010000305.1:0-4072 GCA_041914045.1 Ferrovibrio sp.
CCCGAAATCGCTCAGGCCGGCATCGCTTACGTGCCGGAGAATATGGGCATCTTCGCCGATCTGACGGTGCGCGAGAATCTACTGCTGGCGGCGCGCGACGGCGATCTCGATACGGCGCGGCTGAAATGGATTTTCGGCCTGTTTCCGGCGCTGGAGAAATTCTGGTCGCTGGCGGCGGGTTCGCTGTCGGGCGGGCAGAAGCAGATGCTTTCGATCGCCCGCGCCATCGTCGAGCCGCGCAAACTGCTGCTGATCGACGAGCCCACCAAGGGCCTGGCCCCGGCCATCATCATGAACATGATCGAGGCCTTCCGCGAATTGAAGCGCAGTGGCGCGACGATTTTGCTGGTGGAGCAGAATTTCATGGCCGCCAAATTGCTGGGCGACAGCGTGGCGGTGATGGACGATGGCCGCATCGTGCATCGCGGCGAGATGGCCGAACTGGCCGAGAATACCGAGCTGCAGCAACGCCTGCTGGGCCTCAGCATGGATGCGCATCAATGAATACAGCCGCCGCTTCCACCGATTTCGTTTTGCCCAAGATCAAGACCGACTGGCTGCCGATCCTGCTGGTGCCGGCCTTCATGCTGGCGGTCCTGCCGCTGGTGGGCGATCCGGCCGCCTGGGTCACGCTCACCGTGGCCGCCCTTGCCATGGGCATGATGATCTTCCTGATGGCCTCGGGCCTCACGTTGGTTTTCGGTCTGATGGACGTGCTGAATTTCGGCCATGGCGTGTTCATCTCGTTCGGCGCCTATGTCAGCCTGATCGTGCTGGTGCCGCTGGCCGATTGGGTTGAGGTGCATAACGTCTGGCTCAATATCGCCGTGCTGCTGCTGTGCGTGCTGGCGGCGATGATTGTGACCGGCGCGCTGGGCTGGGCCTTCGAGCGCGTGGTGATCCGCCCGGTTTATGGCATGCATCTGAAGCAGATATTGATCACCATGGGCGGCATGATCGTGGCCGAACAGATGATCCATGTGATCTGGGGCGCCAGCCCGATCCCGATCAAACTGCCCGAGACCTTTCGCGGCGCGTTCGTGCTGGGCGAGGCGGCGATGGAGAAATACCGCGTGATCGCGGTGATCCTGGGGTTGGTGGTGTTCGGCGCCATGCATATGGTGCTGAACCGCACCAAGATCGGCCTGCTGATCCGCGCCGGCGTGGAAAACCCCGAAATGGTGGAAGCCTTGGGCTACCGCATCCGCCGGCTGTTCGTCGGCGTGTTCATCGCCGGTTCGGCGCTGGCCGGCCTGGGCGGCGTGCTTTGGGCTTTCTACCGCCAGACCTTGACCGCCGGCATGGGCATGGAAGTGAACGTGCTGATCTTCATCGTCATTATCATCGGCGGCCTGGGCTCGGTGGGCGGCTGCTTCGTCGGCTCGCTGCTGGTGGCGCTGGTGGCGAATTACACCGGCTTTCTGGCGCCCAAGCTGGCGCTGGTGTCGAATATCCTGCTGATGGTGCTGATCCTGCTGTGGCGGCCGCAAGGCCTGTTCCCGGTGGCGAAGCGGTAGGGGGGAGGGACGCACCATGCTGCACAGCCTGCTCTCCGGCGATTATCCGCGTTCGCGCCCGCTGGCCGCCATCCTGCTGATCATCCTGATCGGCCTGGCCTTCACGCCTTTCCTGTTTCCCGGCAGCCAGCCGCTGAACACGGCGGCCAAGGTCTGCATCTTCATCATCCTGGTGGCGAGCTACGATCTGCTGCTGGGCTATACCGGCATCGTGTCGTTCGCCCATACGATGTTCTACGGCATCGGCGGCTACGGCGTCGCCATCGCCCTGCATAGTTCGGGCCCGAATTGGGGGCCGCTGGCCTTGGGCGCGCTGGCCGCTCTGCTGCTGGCGATCCTGCTGGCTCTGGTGATCGGCCTGTTCAGTCTGCGGGTGCGGGCGATTTTCTTCGCCATGATCACCTTGGCGGTGGCCTCCGCCTTCGCCGTGCTGGCCTCGCAATTATCCGATATCACTGGCGGCGAGGATGGCTTGTCCTTCCGCGGCCCGGCCTTGCTGCGGCGCTCCTTCCAGTTTTTCGAGGAGCCGATTTTCGGCATCGACATCACCGGCAAGCTGCTGGCCTATTATCTGCTGTTCTTCATCACGCTGGCGTTGTTCCTGCTGGCGCTGCGGGTGGTGAATTCGCCCTTCGGCCGCGTGCTGCAGGCGATCCGCGAGAATGAATTCCGCGCCGAGGCGCTGGGCTACCGGGTGGTGGTCTACCGCTCGCTGGCCAATTGCCTGTCCGCCGGCATGGCGGCCGGGGCCGGCATGCTTACCGCCCTGTGGAACGACTACACCAACCCCGATACGACGCTCAGCTTCACCATCATGATCGACATATTGCTGATGGTGGTGATCGGCGGCATGGGCACGCTGTATGGCGCGGCCATCGGCGCCACCTTGTTCATCATCGCGCAGAATTATCTGCAAGTGCTGATGGGGCAGTTGAGCGAGGCTTTCGCCGCCGCCGGCATTCCGCTGCTGCCGCAGCTTTTCCATGCCGACCGCTGGTTCCTCTGGCTCGGCATTCTGTTCGTGCTGAGCGTCTATTTCTTTCCCACCGGCATCGTGGGCAAATTGCGGAGCATGCATAAATGAGCCCCGTGCAATCGCTGGCGACTTCGCATTATGTGACACTGCTCGGCCGCGAGGTGCATTATCTGCAATGGGGCAGGCCCGGCGCGCCGCTGGTGATTTTGTGGCATGGCTTCGCGCGCAACGCGCATGATTTCACCGAACTGGCCGAGGCGCTGGCGCCGCATTACTGGCTGGTGGCGCCGGACACCATCGGGCGCGGCCTCAGCCAATGGAGCCCCGATCCGGCAAAGGAATACAGCGTACCGTTCTATGCCGGGCAGGCGGCGGCGTTAATTCAGCATCTGGGCGTGCAGAGCCTGCGCTGGGTCGGCACCTCAATGGGCGGCTTGATCGGCATGGTGGCGGCGGCCAGCCTGCTGAAGCAGCAGATCACGCATCTGGTGCTCAACGATGTGGGTCCTGAGATCGCGCCGGGCGCGGTCGAGCGCATCTTGAGCTATGCCGGCAATCCGCCCAGTTTCGCCACGCTGTCGGAACTCGAAGCTTATTTCCGCAGCATCTATGCGCCCTTCGGCATCGCATCGGACGCCACCTGGCGGCGCATGGCGGAAACCTCCTATCGCCGGCTGCCCGATGGCGGCGTCACCACGCATTACGATCCGCGCATCGCCACCATACTGGCCGGGCAGGGCACCGGGGGCGGCGATGCCTGGCCGGTTTACGACATGATCGCGGCGCCGACGCTGCTGCTGCGCGGCGCGGTGTCCGATCTGCTGTCGAAGGAAACCGCCCTGGCGATGACCCAGCGCGGCCCCAAGGCCAAGCTGCAGGAAATCCCCGGAATCGGCCATGCGCCGGCGCTGGATACGCCCAGCCAGATTGCTCTGATCGCGCAATTCCTGCGCTGACGGAGCCAGCCGCAGCCGGTATACTGGCGGGAATCGTCAGGAGTTTCGGGCCCCATGAACAGTCAGGCGTTTCCCGATCATCATCACGACCACGCGGTTTGCGTGAGCGATGCGCTGGAAAAGGCCGAACGCCATTGCGCCCATATCGGCGCGAAGCTGACGCCGATCCGCCGCCGGGTTTTGGAGCTGATCTGGAACAGCCATAAGCCGGCAGGGGCCTACGATCTGCTCGGCGAGCTGGGCCGCGATGGCCGCAAGGTGGCGCCGCCCACGGTGTATCGCGCGCTGGATTTCCTGATCGAAAGCGGTCTGGTGCACCGGGTGGAGAGCTTGAACGCCTTCATCGGCTGCAACCATCCCGGCCATGCCCGCGATGAAGAAATCTTCCTCTGCCGCGTCTGCGGCGTGGCCTCGGAAATCAGCGACGGTCAGCTCGGCCGCCGCATCCGCGAAAAGGCCGACAGCATCGGCTTCGCCGTCGAGCGCCAGACCATCGAAGTGGTCGGCCTGTGCCGCGAATGCCAGGCGCGGTGATATTGGCTTGACCTTAAATACAATGTAATACATTGTATTCGCATGCCGAAGACAGCCACCATCACCGCCCGCATCGACGACACCGATGT
>JAYSEE010000306.1:0-4043 GCA_041914045.1 Ferrovibrio sp.
CGCGTGCGGGAAGCGCTGCGCCAGGCCAATGCCGCCAACGAAGCGAAACGGCATTTCATGGCGCGCATGAGCCATGAATTGCGCACGCCGCTGAATGCCATTCTGGGCTTTTCCGAAATCATCGGCGGCGGCATGCTGGGGCCGCTCAGCCAGACCTACCAACGCTATGGCCTGGATATCCATCGCAGCGGCGAGCATCTGCTTTCATTGGTGAATCAGGTGCTGGAAATCGCCCGCCTGGATGCCGGCGCCACGCTGCTGCAAGATGCGCCGCTGACATTGAGCGAAATCATCGCCCAGGCCGTGGAAACCATGCACGCCGCCGCCGAGGCCAAGCAGGTGAATATCGGCATCGGCCCGTTGCCCGATATGCGGCTGCAAGCCGATCCGCTGCTGCTGCGGCAGATGCTGCTCAACCTGCTGTCCAATGCGGTGAAATATTCCGAACCCGGCGGCCATATCGAAGTGGCGGTCAGCCGCCAGCGCGACGGATTGGCGATCACCGTGCGCGACAGCGGCTGCGGCATCCCCGAGGATGAAAAGCCGCATATCTTCGAGCCCTTCGGCCATGGCAATGCCATGGTGGCGCGGCCGCGGGATGGCTTCCGCCTCGGCCTGCCGATCGTGCGGGCGCTGATCGAGCTGCATGGCGGCCGCATCGAACTGCAATCGGCGCCGCGCCAGGGCACCGCCGCCACCCTGCATTTCCCGCCGCGCCGGGTGCTGGACGCGGCTTGAAGCCAGCGCGTTAAACGCTATGCGCTCACGACGCGCGTCTGGCCCGCCGCCAATTCATCGGCGAAACCATGATTCACGTCGCGATGGCCGGCCTCGTCGGCGCGCACCGCGATCACCACATCGCGCAGCCGGGCCTGCGGCGCCAGCTTCCAATACGCGATGGCGATTTCCGGGGCCGGCGCATTCTCATGCCGGCCGGCGTCGATCTCGGCCAGATATTGCGTGTAGCTGACCACCGCCTCTTCCTCGAAATAGCCGACCACGCGATGGGCGGTTTTCGGCGCCAGCAGATACAGCACGAAGAATGCGTTGAAGAACACGCCTTGCACCAGCAGGATCAACAGCCGCTCCAGCGCATTGGGCTTGGCGATCTGGATGAAGGTCATCAGATGCATGCGCTCGTTTTCGGCTTCGTCCAGCAGAGTCTTGATCCAACCGCGATCATCCTGCATGCGGCGCAGGCTTTTCAGGTGATTGAGCATGCCGCCCACCATGCCGGGCACGGCGGCCACGGTTTCCAGCACCACGGCGCGGTGGCCATAGCGCTTGGCGAAGAACGTATCGGCGAAGAAGCGCAGCAGCTTCACGAAGCCGAAGGCGACGCGGTCGCCCAGCCCGGCCGGCTGGTGATGGCGATCGAGATTGACGGCGGCGGTTTGGGGCATGGTTTGCATGGCGGATTTCTCCTTTACGCACAGGCTTAACGCTTGCGGGCTTAACGCTTTCGCTGCCGCTAATATTGGCGCGCAAATCCCGCATTGCCATGCGGCGGAATGCCCTGCGGCAGCTTGCCATGCGGCGGAATGTCCCATTGCCTTCAGCGCCGCGCGACAATGCGGGGCGATCCGGCGCAAACCCTGCTCAACCCGGCGGGAGAATTTCTCGTTTGCCTAATATCGGCCGGCCGGCTTGAATGCCGGCCATGACAGCCCCCGATTCCATTGCCTGGCCCATTGCCTGGGCCGCTTACGCCTGGATTCCCATCACCGTCTGGGCCGCCGCTTGCCAGAGCGTACGCACCGGATTGCAGAAGCATCTGAAGGGCCGGCTCTCCACCAACGGCGCCAGCTTCACGCGCTTTCTGTACGGCATGCCGCTGGCGCTGATTTATCTCGCGGCGGTGGCGCATATCAGCGGCCTGGCCGTGCCGACGCCGAACCGCGATTTCATCCTCTGGCTCGCGGTGGGCGCGGCTTTCCAGATTTTCGCCACCAATCTGCTGATCGTGGCGCTGAACCTGCGCAATTTCGTGGTCGGCACCGCCTATTCCAAGACCGAGGCGATCCAGGCGGCGATTTTCGGCCTGCTGCTGCTGGGCGAAACGGTCAGCATCGGCGGCCTAGCGGCGATCATCCTGGGCACCGTGGGCGTGATGCTGATCTCGCTGAAGAACAGCAACGACAAGCTGCGCGCCTTCCTGCTCGGCTGGACCGAACGCTCGGCGCTGATCGGCATCGCCTCGGGCGGCCTGTTCGCCATCTCGGCGGTGGGCTTCCGCGCCGCCTCGCTTTCGCTGGATACCGACAATATGCCGCTGGCCGCCGGCACCACGCTGGCCTGGGCCACGGTGAGCCAGACCATCGCCATGGCGCTCTGGCTGGCCTGGCGCGAGCAGGGCCAGATCGGCAAGGTGCTGGCGGCCTGGCGCCCCGGCATGCTGGTGGGCCTGGCCTCGGCGGCCGGCTCGGTGGGCTGGTTCACCGCCATGGCGATGCAGGTTGCGGCCTATGTGCGCATGCTTGGCCTGGTGGAAATGGCCTTCACCTTCCTGATGTCCTACCTGGTGTTCCGGGAAAGGCCGGCACGGGCGGAAATCATCGGCGTGGGCGTGCTGCTTTGCGGCATCCTGCTCGGGCTTTTCGTGCGCAAATAACCCTTGCCGCCGGCGCGCCGGCGCACCAGACTGAAGCCATGAGCATGCCGGTCGCCGACAATCCCGAACGCAGCCAATACGAACTCGCCGTGGATGGGCAGATCGTGTTCGCGCGTTATCGCCGCAAGGATAATGTGGTGAGCATCCTGCACGTGGAAGCCCCGGTCGCCTTGCGCGGCAGCGGCGCTTCCGGCCGGCTGATGCAGGGCATTATGGAACTGGCGCGGGCCAGGCAGGACAAGCTGATTCCGCTCTGCTCGTATGCCGCGGCCTGGATGCAGCGGCATCCCGAAACCGCCGACCTGATCGCCTAAAGACTTCCCAGCCCATAGGCCGCGACTTCCGCCAGAAGCGCATCAATGCGCTCGGGCGGCAGGAACGACGCCGTGAAGGAATTGCGCGCCAACAACAGCAATTCGTCGCGCGTCAGTTCCTGCGCCTCGGCGATAGCGCGGAAATTCTCCGCCACATAGCCGCCGAAATAGGCCGGATCGTCGGAATTGATCGTGCAATGCAGGCCGGCTTGCAGCATCCGCTTCAGACTGTGCTGGCGCAGATCGGCAAACACCTTCAGTTTCAGATTCGACAGCGGGCAGACCGTGAGCGGCACATGCTGGCGCGCCAGCCGCTGCATCACCGCCGCATCCTCCACGCAGCGCACGCCGTGATCTATGCGCAGCACCTTGAGCAGATCCAGCGCCTCGGCGATATAGGCCGGCGGACCTTCCTCGCCGGCATGCGCCACGGCCGGCAAGCCATGGTCGGCGGCGCGCGCGAAAACGCGCTGGAATTTCGACGGCGGGTGGCCGCGTTCGGCGGAATCCAGCCCCACCGCCTTGAAATGCTGGCGCCAGGGCAGCAAGGCCTCCAGAGTGGCGAAGGCGGCTTCCTCGCTCTGATCGCGCAGGAAACACGGGATCAGCGCCCAGCTGATGCCGTAGCGCCGCTGGCCCTCGTTCAAGCCGCCGAGCAGACCCTCCATCACCACGCCCAGCGCCAGGCCGCGCGCGGTATGGGTTTGCGGATCGAAGAAGATTTCCGCATGCCGCACGGCATCGGCGGCGGCGCGGGTCATGTATTCCAGCGCCAATTCATGGAAATCGGCCGCCTCGCGCAGCACGGCGGCGCCTTGGTAATACAGATCGAGGAAGCTTTGCAGATCGGCGAAATCGTAGGCCGCGCGCAGGCTTTCCACATCGTCGTAGGCTAGCCGCACGCCGTTGCGCATGGCGAGCCGGAACAGCAATTCCGGCTCCAGGCTGCCCTCGATATGCAGATGCAATTCGGCCTTGGGCAGACCCTTCACGAAAGCGGCAAGGGAGGCGCCGCGCAGAATATCAGCGCCTCCCCCCCTCATGGTTTTAGATGACCGCGAACTTGACTATTAACAGCACCGCCAGGATCGCCATCACAGGATTGATATCCGAGATCT
>JAYSEE010000307.1:0-1125 GCA_041914045.1 Ferrovibrio sp.
ATACGGGCGGATGTTCACTTTCCGCCCTTCAGCACCAAGCTGCCCAGGGCCCCGGCCTCGATATCGGCCGGCTTGATGCTCATCGGCAGATACATCACCTCGGCCCAAAGCGGCGCAAGATTGCGGAAATACGGCGAAAGCGGGTGGCCCGACTGCCCGGTGGAATGCACGAACAGCGAGCGGTTCAGATCGGCTAGATCGTAGATCGCACGCAGGCTGGCGGCATGGCTGTTGGCATAGGGTTCCTTGGCATTGGCCAGATTGTTGCGGCCGACATTCACCGTATAGGCGTCGCCCGGGGTGGGCGCCTGGGCCTCGAACAGCCGGCGCAGCGGCGCCACATTGCTGAACGGGCGGTGGGTCGATTGCGCGAAATGCGCCTCGCCCCAGCGCCAGCGCTGCGGGTCGCGGCCATAGCGGGCCTTCAGGTCGTCCAGCGCCAGATCCAGCGCCTCGGCGATCAAAGCGGCGCAGGCGGTCTCGGTTTTCGCCACGCTGTCATGGCACCAGCGGCCCTGGCCGTCCGCATTGGCCAGCACGTTGCGGATGAAAAGCGGGCGATGCCGCCAGAGCCGTTCGAAATCGGCGCCGAGATCGTCGGCCAGGATCAGGCGGGTCAACTCGCGATACCAGGCCTGGAAGATCAGCGGTTCGATCCGGCTGGCGCTCATCGCGCCGTTCCAGTTCGCCACCAGGACATGCAGCATCGCCAGATCGCTGTTGCGCGGATCGGCCTTCACCGGCGCGGCCAGCATCAGCGGCAGGATTTCGGCGGCCATCAGCGACAGCGTATCGCCCTGCACCTGCTTGAAGCTTTCCACCGAATGCACATTGCGTTCGCGCAGCATCTGTTCGATGCGCATGGCGCGATAGGGCTCTGTCCATTCGCTGGTCAGGTAATGCGGATAGCTGTCGGGCACGATCTTGTGATTGGCGGTGACGATCTGGCCGGAAGCCGGATTGAAGCTGCGCGGCAATTCATCGAAGGGGATGAAGCCCGCCCAGTCGTAGCGCGCATCCCAGCCCGGCGCTGGCGCGAGGCCCTTGAGATCGTTCTCCGGCTTGCGCACCGGAATCAGGCCGGGCAGCAGCAGGCCGATATTGCCCTCCTTGTCGGCGAACACC
>JAYSEE010000307.1:1138-4009 GCA_041914045.1 Ferrovibrio sp.
GACACGTAGCGGCGGAAATTCTCCACGAAGCCGGGCCAGTCGCGCACGCTGTCCAGGCCGGTCAGACTATCGGCCGTGGCGTCTTCGTCGCGCAAAGCGGTCCAGGCGAAGCTCAGCGCATGGCCGGGTTCCAGGATGCGGCCGGCAGCGCCATGCACATCGGAAATCACCGGGCCATGGCGGGTTTCGCGCACGGTGATCAGCACATCGGCCTCGCCATTCACCTTCAGCACTTCCTCGCGGGTGACGAAAGGCTTGCTGCCGTCCGGCGCGATATAGCGGGCGGGATCGGCCGGGTCGATCTTCTCGATGAACAGATCCTGCGTGTCGGGCCCGGTATTGGTGAAGCCCCAGGCGATATGGCCGTTATGACCCAGCACCACGCCGGGCACGCCGGGCAGGGTAGCGCCGATGGCGTCGCCGACCGGCGAGGAGAGATGCGCGAAATACCAGATCGCCGGCGTGGTAAGGCCGAGATGCGGATCATTGGCCAGCAGCGGCGAACCCGTCACCGTATGCTTGCCATGCAGCACCCAATTGTTGGAACCGATGCCTTCCGGCTTCGGCTCGGGCAGGGTCTGCATCAGCCGCGGCACATCCAGCGCCTCGGCCACCTGCTTGTAGAGGCCGTTCAGCGCGCCGCCTTCATCCAGCGCCGCCAATGCCACCGGCGCATCGCCGGGATAGGGCGGGAAGAATTCGCGCAGCTGCTGCGGGCTCAGCTTGCGCGACAAGCCGAGGCGGGCGAGTTCGTTGCCCCAATTGCCGCTGAGATCCCAGGCCATCACCTTCAGCCAGCTCAGCGAGTCCACCGGCGTCCATGGCTCCGGCTTCACGCCGAGGATGAGGAATTCCGGCGGCAGCAGGCTGCTCTGCCGCGTGAGAAAAGCATTCACGCCATCGGCATAGGCTTGCAGGAAGCTGCGCGTTTCCGGCTTCAAACCCGGCAGCGCCTTTTCCGCCGCGCGGCGCATGCCCAGCGTGCGCAGGAATTTATCGTTGTCGAGCGCGGCGGGCCCGAATACTTCCGCCAGCCGGCCGGCGGCGATGCGGCGGTTCACCTCCAGTTGCCAAAGGCGATCCTGGGCATGGGCATAGCCGAGGCCGAAGGCGGCATCGTCGCGGCTTTGGGCATAGATATGCGGCACCGCGTTGCGGTCGCGCAGAATGCGGATGGGCTGAGACAGCGAAGCATTGTCGAGGCTGACCTCGCCGGCATATTGGGGCAGCGAAGCGCGCCCCACGAAATAGACGCCGCCGCCAGCGATGGCCACAAGGATCAGCAGAAGCAAAAGAAGACGAAAAATCCAGCGCATGGCAACTCGCAGCCCAAAAAACGAAGCGGGCCATTGGATATCAGATTCTTGCGGAGAATTGCCTTAAAAAAGTAAAAAAACCGCCGCGCGGGAAGGCATCGTCCTGAAATGACGGGCAGCCGGAAATAACGGGCAGGGGCGTTAGGCCACAGCCACCTGACGCGACGACAACCCGCTGACCAGCGAATTGGCGGCGGCGTTGAAAGCCGCCGAAGCCGCGCTGCCGGCAGCGCCGGACGAACCGGTCGACGCGCCGAACACCAGGGGTGCGGTGCCGCCGCCGCTGCCATTGCCGATCACGCCGATCGGCGCAGCCTCGGGATCCTGACCCGCGCCGATGATGCGCGGCTCCTGATCGGCAGCGCCGCCCTCGCCAAAGCTGGGCAGCTCGCTTTCGGGCAGGTTGGCGGCATATTCCTTCACCACGCGGGGCGAGGGATACTGCCGCAGCACGTCGCCGGTTTCGGAATCGCGATATTGCAGCAAGGTCAGCCGCGTCGAAGAATCGAAGCGGATGAACGGGCTGAGATAATTGGCGACGAATTTAGGAGGACCGTCGTCTGCGTTGCCGCGGATGACAGTGGAGGACGCCGAAAAGCTGGAAGCTTTTGCGTTCGAACTCTCATTCTGACTAACGCGGGCCTCACGCGCTACCGCGCCGCTACTGCCCGCGTTGGCGACCAAAGCGCCAATGCTATTCAGCGGCATGATGGGTTTCTCCCATGCGGAAACATAGTTTCTCTGTATTCCATATATGATAAATAATGGGTTAATTCAAGCGCTAATTGTTTTGGTTTTCCGCGCCGAACGCAGCGGCGCCGTGAAACCGACCGTTGCCAAGCCCCAGGGGGCGTGCGAAAGTATCGGCAAATATAATATAGCCCTTATAAATCACAAACTTAGAGGAAACCATGGCAAAGGTCGCATTCATTGGACTCGGCGTGATGGGCTACCCGATGGCTGGGCATTTGGTTAAAGCCGGGCATGATGTAACGGTCTGGAACCGCTCAACCGACAAGGCGCAAAAATGGGCGGCCCAACATGGCGGCAAAGCCGCCGCTTCGCCCAAGGCCGCCGCTGCCGGCGCTGAATTCGTGATGGCCTGCGTCGGCAACGACGACGATCTGCGGTCTGTGGTCTATGGCGATACCGGGGCTTTTGCCGGGATGCAGAAAGGCGCGGTGTTTGTGGATCACACCACGGCTTCCGCCGATGTGGCGCGCGAGCTTTACGCCAAGGCCAAGGCGGCTGGGCTGGCCTTCATCGACGCGCCGGTTTCCGGCGGCCAGGCCGGCGCAGAAAACGGCCAGCTCACCATCATGTGCGGCGGCGATGCCGATGTGTATGAGCGCGTGAAGCCGGTGATCCAGTCTTACGCCAAGATGCAGGCCCTGCTGGGCGAGGCGGGAGCCGGCCAGCTGACCAAGATGGTCAACCAGATTTGCATCGCCGGTCTGGTGCAAGGCCTTTCGGAAGCCCTGGCCTTCGGCCGCGCCGCCGGGCTCGATATCCTTAAGGTTGTAGAGGTGATTTCCAAGGGGGCCGCCCAGTCCTG
>JAYSEE010000308.1:0-3963 GCA_041914045.1 Ferrovibrio sp.
CGGCTCGATGATGGTGCGGGTGAGTGGCGTGGCTTCCAGCCGATGGCCTCGGCGGACGAAAAGCGGGTCTTTGTAGATTTCCCGCAAACGCGCCAGGGCATGGCTGATCGCCGGCTGGGTCAGGTTCAGCCGGGCGGCGGCGCGGCTGACCCCGCCTTCGGCATGGATCGCCTGCAACACCGTGAAAAGATTGAGGTCGACGCGTCTAATATTAGTTTTATTCATATTTGGAATTCTAAACATTCATTTGATTGATTAAAAGCCTGGGCCTAGGCTTTCCGTATCGGAAACTAGGCCGTATCGGTAACTAGGCCGTATCGGTAATCAAGAAAGACGCATCATGACCCGGGCGCCCACCCCCCGCGAAATCTTCATGCGGCAGAAAATCTATTCCATCGCCGTGCTGGCCGAGGAATTCGGCATCACGTCGCGGGCCTTGCGCTTCTACGAGGAGAAGGGCCTGCTGACGCCGTTTCGCCAGGGGCTGGAACGGCTTTACACCAAGCAGGATCGGGCGCGGCTGAAGCTGATTTTGCGCTGCAAGCGCTGGGGCTTCACGCTCATGGAAATTCGCGATTTGCTGGAAGCCCAGGACGATGGCGGAACCGGGCCTGGGGCGGGCCGGCAATTGCGGCTGTCGCTGCAATTGGGCCGCGAGAAGCTGGACGCCTTGCAGAAGCAGCGCGATGAGATCGAGGCCGGCATCGCCGAATTGCAGGCCACCATGGCCGATCTGGAGCGGCAATTGCGGGTGACGGATGCGGCGCAGCTGAGCATGCCGCGCCGGGGCGGCCCAGTGGGCGACGAGGCTGCTGCCGCGGCGGCGGCCTAAGCCAGGCCGCGCAGCACCGCATCCACCGGCGCGGTCCAGCCGACGATGCCGCCTTGCGCGCGGATCATCGCCAGGGTGGCGGCCTTGAATTCGGGGAAATAGCTTTCGGTGGCGTCTTCCGCCAGCAGGCATTCATAGCCGCGATCATTGGCTTCGCGCATCGTGGTCTGCACGCAGACCTCGGTGGTCACGCCGGCGAAAACCAGATGGCCGATGCCCAGCTTTTGCAGAATGTCTTGTAGCGGCGTGGCGTAGAAAGCGCCCTTGCCGGGTTTCAGCAACACCACTTCGCCAGGCAGGGCGGCCAGTTCGGGCAGCAGGTCGTTGCCCGGCTCGCCATCCACCAGAATGCGGCCCATCGGCCCGGCATCGCCGATGGTCAGGCCAGCCTTGCAGCCGGGCGCTTGGCCGCGCGTCCGTTTCGAGGGCGGGCAATCGGACATATCGGGCCTGTGGCCTTCGCGGGTATGGATCACCGGCAGGCCGGCGGCGCGGAAGCCGGCGATCAGCTTGGCCACGGTGGGCACGATGGCCTGCAGGGGCCGCACATCGTTGCCCAAGGCCGAGCCGAAGCCGCCCTGTTCGACGAAATCGCGCTGCATGTCGATCACGATCAGCGCCAGCTTGCCGGCAGGAAAGCTGTATTCATAAGGCGCGGCGGCGATGCTCGGCATGGCGGACTTTCCCGGTGTTTTCTCGCGGCAGGAACAGCAAGCGCCGTGCCAGACGGCAAAGGCTTGATTCCTTTATGACCCATGCATTCAATTGGCCGATAACGCCTAAAAATTCAGCATAAGCCCGCGGCTTTCGCGCAACAGGCAACCCTTCTAGCATACAAGCATGAGCAAGAATTTGCTGAATGCCTATTACGAGGCCTTGCGTTCGGGCGACGAGGCCACTTTGCGCGGAATGCTGACCGCCGATATCGAGGTGAATTATTTCGGCCCGCCCGGCCTGCTGCCATGGATCGGTCGGCATAAAGGCTTCGACGCCTATCTGGTTTTCCTCGAACGGGTGCGCAACAACCTCGAGATCGTCGAGGTGCTGCAAGACCATGTGGTGGCCGAGGGCGATTGGGTGGTGGTGATGGGGCGCGGCCGCTGGCGCGCCAAGCTGACCGGCAAGCGCATCGAAGCCTGCATGACCAATGCTTTCCGCTTCGTGGATGGCAAGGTGGCGGAATATCGCGTCTATACCGATACCGCCGCCTTCGCCTATGCCTTGGGGCGGGCAACCATAGCGGGGGGAACACGATGAGCGCTGAAAAAGCGACGCCCTATACGGGCGCGGATATGCTGGACGAAATCCTGCGCGGCCGGTTTTCCTGCCGCGCCTTCAAGCCCGATCCGGTGCCGCGTGCGGCGATCGAGCGCATTCTCGCCATGGCGCAGCAGGTGCCGTCCTGGTGCAACGCGCAGCCCTGGAAGCTGGAAATCGCCAGCGGCAAGGCCATCGAGCGGTTTCGCGCCGGCTTGCGGGCCGCCGTCGAGGCCGGCGCGGCAAAGCCGGATTTCCCTTGGCCCAGCGCTTATGAGGGCGTCTATCTCGACCGCCGCCGCACCTGCGGTTTCCAGCTTTACGATGCCGTGGGCGTGCCGCGCGGCGACCGCGCCGCTGGAGCGCGGCAGGCCATGCGCAATTTCGATCTGTTCGATGCTCCGCATGTGGCGGTGATTCACAGCCCGAAAAATCTGGGCATTTATGGCGCGGTGGATTGCGGCGGCTATGTCGCCGGCTTCACGCTGGCGGCGCAAAGCCTGGGCGTGGCGACGATCCCGCAGGCGGCTATCGCGCCTTACGCGCCTTTCATCCGCGAATTCTTCGGCCTGCCGGAAGACCGCTTGATCGTGTGCGGCATCTCTTTCGGCTATGCCGATATGGCGGCGCCGGCCAATGCCTTCCGCACCGGTCGCGCCGGCCTTGCGGAAATCGCCAGCTGGCATGAGTGATAAAGGCTAGTCGTTCACGCGGCAGAAGCAGCGATACAGCCGGATGCAGCCGGCATCCATGGCGCTGATGCGGATCGCCCAATGTTCGCCTTCCGAGATCGCCCAGTCGCGTTCGATCGGATCGGCGCTGGCGCCTTGCAGCTTGATCTGCGCCGCATAGGCCGAGAAGGCATCGAGCAGCGCGGTTTTGTATTCCTGCGACACATCCTCGATGAACATCACGGTGAAATTCAGGCTTTCCAATTCGGCTTGCAGGCCTTCCGGGGTCAGCAGATGCGGCTTCACCGGCTCGCGCTCCAGCCAGACTTCGTAGACCCGGCTTTCCTCCGAACCGGTGAGCAGGAAATCGGTGAACATCAATTGTCCGCCGGGGCGCAGCGCGGCGCGCAGCTTGGCCAGCAGCAGGCGCTTGTCCTGCACGCCGATCAAGCCTTCCTTGCTCAGCACCACATCGACGCTGCGGCGCTTGAATTGCACGTCGTCCAGCGGCGAGACGCGGATATTGGTGCGTTGCTTGATGCCTTCCTTGCGCGCCAGGCCGAGCGCGGCGTCGGCCAGCGCGGCGTCGCTTTCCCAGGCATCCACCCATAGCCCTTCGCGCGCCAGCATGCGGGTCATGGCGCCCATGCCGCAGCCCAGTTCGGTGACGGAATGGTTCGGGGTGAGGCCGAGCGGCTGGGTCAACTGGCGGATCAGCGCTTCGCCGCCCGGCTTGTCGAAGCCTTCGCCGAACAGGGTCTGCACCACGCCGAGCCGGCGCGGCGGCCAGCCGGCGATGGTGGGATTGATGTCTTCCGGATCGGGCTGCGGCGGTTCGTCCGCCGCTTCCGGCGCGGCCTGCCGGGGCAAAGGCTGTTGACCCGGCGGGCCTTCCCACCAGGTGCGCAGCTTATCGCGCCAACCGGGGCGCTTGTCTTCGGGTTGGGATGTCGTCACAAAACCGCCTCATCCTCCGCCGGCAGTTTTCCACAGCGGAGAGATGGGGTCCAGCAGCTTTAGGCTTAGCGGCG
Organism: Ferrovibrio sp.; assembly: GCA_041914045.1. Classification (GTDB taxonomy): domain Bacteria; phylum Pseudomonadota; class Alphaproteobacteria; order Ferrovibrionales; family Ferrovibrionaceae; genus Ferrovibrio. Next base: position 3,792 of record JAYSEE010000308.1, read on the forward strand.
CGAGGCGATCCGCTCGGGCAGCAGGTCGCGCACCCGGCGGCGGGCTTCCAGCTCGCGGATGCGGGCCGATTGCGCCGTGGTGATCAGGCGGGGCGCCGGCGGATTGGCCCATACCGTCACCGGATCGGTCAGCAGGCTGTCGGCCAGCTGCTTGATTTCGGCGGGCAGGGTG